>NZ_JAPQKZ010000053.1:0-41309 GCF_027257075.1 Bacteroides sp. LFL-34
TTATCCATTCAGAGTGAGAGAAAGGGGGACATTGTCTCTCTTTCCTCTCTGAAAAATAAATGTTTTTATTGCTTATTATCCGCACCCAAAAAGTTGCATTTATAAGTTGAACTCAAGATATATTATAAACTCCAAATCATGAAATTAATAAGACTCTCATTGATATTATTGCTCTTATGCAGCACCACTCCTCTATGGAGCGACAGCGGACTTCAATTCAAAGGAAAGTTGAGACTACTCAAACCAACCACTTTGCAAGTTAAGGATTTGAATGGGAACCTCATTTTAAGTTGTCCTATTAACCAAAATGGAGTATTCGAAACCGAAAAAAAAGACATTATATCCGATGTATATACACTATATATTGGGAATACGGAGCAAAACATATACCTCGAAAACAGACCTGTAACCATTCATGGTTTTTTCGATGAAAAGAATCCCGAACAAAGTTCACTTTCATTCACCGGCATTGATCCGTTTCTGACTTTACAAAACTATATGCCGACCGAAAGAGATCCGGATAAAGCAACAATCCCGACTTCTGCCAAAGAGAAGCTGACATCTGCCATGGCATCCGCATTAGCTTATCTGGCAGATGTGAATGATTACCCATCCAACAAAATGTTATTGGATATGATACCGGAACAAGATAGGAATTCGTTGTCTGCCAAATGGTTAATCAACAAAGTAGAAGTCCTCTCCCACCAGATTATCGGTGCAGAATGTCCTGGTTTTACGTTCATTGACAACAATGGAAAGAGCATAGGTTTAAAGGACTTCCGTGGAAAAATTGTCGTACTGGATTTCTGTGCTTCCTGGTGTGGTCCTTGCCGCAAAGAGATGCGCAGTATGCTGACAATATACAATGATCTGAAAGCAGATGATTTAGAATTCATCAGTGTTTCGTTGGATGACAGCGAAGCAAAATGGAGAAAAATGCTGGATGAAGAAAAACTGCCGTGGGTGATGCTATGGGATAAAACAGGATTTCCCAAAAACAGCAAGACTCCAAGTGCTATTCAGACTGCTTACGGTTTCTACTCCATCCCTTTCCTTGTTGTCATTGACAAAGAAGGTAAACTCGCTGCACGTAATGTCCGAGGGGAACAAGTACGAGAAGCCATTTTAAAAATAAGACAATAAACAAACTATATAAATTATAACTCTTTCGACAATGAAGAAACTTATATTTCCAATCGTATGCTGTTTTATCAGCATGACAGTATCAGCCCAGTTAGTCAAACAGCAGGCAGAAACACAAAAAAAACAATCCGAACTGGACTGGTTTAACTGTTCTTTCGACCAGGACAGTGTATACGGAGCTGAAGTAAACAAAGCTTATGATTACTTGAATGCCAACAAAAAGAAAGCAAAGAAAAGACCGGTTGTTGCATTGATCGGAACAGGAATGGACGTAGAACACGAAGATCTGAAACAGGCTATCTGGGTGAATCCCAAAGAAAAACTAAACCAGAAAGACGATGACAAGAATGGTTGGATAGACGACATCAATGGTTGGAATTTCATCGGTGGCAAAGACGGTCAGGTCATGGAATCTCTGACACGCGAAGGAGAACGTGAATTTTTCCGTCTGAAAGATAAATATGCAGATTATATCTTTGACGGAAAGAAATATTATAAAATCATTAACGGAAAACGTCAGGAAGTACCCGCACCGGAAAATTTGGAAGAATACAATTACTATCGTTATAAAGTAATGCCTGAATCCAGAATCGGTGGTTCATACGGTGGACTGCAACTCTCTTATGTCATTGAAGAATATATTGAGAAGTTTGATAAGGATATGAAAAAGCGTTTCCCCGGAAAAGAGCTAACTGTCGATGATTTCCAGAGCTGCTATGATCCTAAGGCAGAAAGAGACAGCCTTTCTGAAATTGCTTTTGTTTTTACCGCTTATTCATTCAGCATTTACCAAACGGACAAATGGGATCTCGTATACCAAAGAATGGGGAAAAAAAGTGTGGAAACAGCTAAAACTTCCTATGAAGATGCTTTAAAGAAATACGGAACTGATAACCGGAAAGAAATTGTAGGTGATAATCCTCTGGATATTAACGACACGCATTACGGCAATAATGTACTGTTGACATCTGATGCGGCAACAGGCGTAATGAAGGCCGGCGTTATCGCAGCTAAACGTGACAACGGTATCGGAAGTAACGGTATTGCAGACAATGCAGAAATCATGACTTTACGCATCCACCCGGGAGAAGGAGAACCTTATTTAAAAGATATGGCACTGGCTATCCAGTATGCAGTAAACCATGGAGCGGATGTTATTTTATTGCCGGAACAAAATTCATTATACCCGGAAGAACAGAGACAATGGGTAGCAGATGCACTGAAAGAAGCTGAAAAGAAAGGAGCATTGGTAATAGTTCCGGTCTGGGATCTGTCAGCAGACATGGATAAAGACGAGTTTTTCCCTAACCGGAAGATGAGAAAAGACGGAGAACTTACCAATTTTATGGTGGTTGCTTCTTCAGACAAGAATGGAAATCCGGTATTGAACACCAATTACGGTGCAACTGCTCTCGATATTTATGCTCCGGGAACAGACATTTATTCATCTTATATGGGTGACACTTATCAAAAAGGAACTGGAGAAGGAATGGCTTCGGCTACTGTAGCCGGTGTAGCTGCCTTAGTGAAATCATATTTTCCTAAATTAACCGGCTCGCAAATCCGTGACATACTACTGAAGAGTGTCACTTCACGCAAAGGGGTGGAAGTGGAAAAAGGAATCCGCGTAAACGACAGTCCTTCACAAGACTTGTTCCTTTTCGATGATTTGTGTATTTCCGGAGGTATTGTAAACGCTTATCAGGCAATTTTGGAAGCAGAAAAAGTCAGCAAATAAAATTAGCTTATGAAGTATACGACTCGTATGATAGGAACCGTCGTCGCCTTTTGCATGGCGGTTCCTGTATTCGCCCAACAATATAAGGCAACCATACCTTACCGGATGGTAGGTGAAAAGATGATTATCGAAATGAAAGTGAACGGCACGGCACGTCCTTTCATATTTGATACGGGAGGACGTACGGCACTCACGACTCAAGCCTGCCAGGCACTGCAAATGGCAGCCACCGACTCGACTAAAGTAACGGATGTGAATAACGTGGAAAGCTATTACAAGACTACCCGGATAGAGAACCTGACTACCCCCGACCATGTTATTAATTTCAAAAATGCTCCGTCACTGGTCATTGATGAAGTAAAAGGCTGGGAATGTTTTGGAGTAGATGGCATCATCGGCAGTGATTTATTCGCCAACACCATTGTCACTATTGATTCACAAGCCAAAAATATTATAGTTACCTCTGCTGAAAAGCCATCGACAGTGTCTTTACGAAAGATGTTGAATTTCACCAAAGGGGGCGGTATGCCGATCGTCAGCGTACAGATAGCTCCGGTCAGCAATATAAATGTATTATTTGATACTGGTAGTCCCAGCCTGTTATCACTTATCGAAAGTGATTTTGAAAAAATCAAACCGGAAGCCTCTATGGAAGTGGTTTCCGAAGGGTATGGAGAAGGGAGTATCGGAGTATCCGGTCAGGCGGACAAAGCTTCTTCTTACAGGGTTCGTATTCCATTGCTATCAGTCGGAGCCACCAAATTCCGTAACGTAACAACCAGCACCAACAATCACCCTTACACATTATTGGGTGTCAAACTGTTGCAATACGGTAAAGTGACCATCGACTATCCACGCGGAAGATTCTATTTCGAAGCATTTCAACCGGACAATGAAATAAACAATCAAGGTAACAATTTTGACTTAACGGTCAAAGACGGAGATTTGTTTGTATCTACCGTATGGAGCAGTACGAAAGGTAAGATAGCAGTCGGAGACAAGGTAGTTAAAATCAATGGCAAACCTGCTAAGAAATATGACTTCTGCGAAAGTATTCTGAACGGAATACCGGAATTGAAAGAGAAAAAGAAGACGAAACTGACGATTGAGACAGCTTCCGGAGTAAAGGATATTATCTATGAAAAAGAATAATATGAAAAGTATAGGAATACTGACCGGCTTATGGCTGCTATTATTTCTAAACTGCGGACAAAGAATGGCAGCGCAAATCCGGAATAAGGTTTGCGACACCATTCCTTATGAGTTTATACAAGAGAAAATCATTATCCCCGTCACTGTTAACGGTATAAAAGTGAAATATATCGTCGATACGGGAGGAAGAACCGGAACGATGTATGATGCCGCAACGGAAATGAAAGCTACTGCCGCAGGATATATGCGTATCTCCGATGTGAATGCACAAGGCTCCAATTATCAGGAAGCGCACGTACAGAATGTTTCTATCGGGGAAAACTATAAAATCAAGCAGTTGAAGACGATGGTACTGCCTAAGAATCCATTCTTCACCGGACTAGGGGTTGTCGGTATTCTTGGAGGAGACGCTTTCGCACAGTCGGTAGTCACATTCGATTCCCGTTCTAAAATAATGGTTATCAATTATCCGTATCGTCCCGAAGGACTAAAAGTAACGGATGGGATTCCGCTGTTGGATGAGACGGATCATCACTCCATTGTCAATGTCCGCTTAGGGGACAATGACTTCAAGGTTCTGTTCGATACAGGTGCGGGAGGCTTTCTGCTTTATTCTACAGAAGATTATGAAAGGCTGTCTGACATTTCGAAAGTTACTAACCATGGATATGGTATCGTAGCTGCCGGAATAACAGGTCTAGGCAAGCCGGTGGATATAAAGAAGGTGACTGTTCCTCCTATCAACATCATGGGGAAAGAATTCACGAACGTGGGTAGTACGACCACAGTGATGAATGGAAGCATCATCGGGGTGGATTTACTGGAATACGGTAAAGTAATTATCGATTATATGCGCAGACGATTCTACTTTTTCCCGTTTGAAGAAGGAAAAACCGACATGGGCGGTGCTCCCGCTCTCTGGAACGTGAGTATTCTGCCACGCAATGACAGATTCGAAATTACAACGATCTGGGACAGCATGAAAGATAAAGTTGCTTTCGGCGACCAGGTGATTAACATCAACGGTACTTCTTTGGACGATTGTCCCATGAGCCAAATGGCTGTGGAAGATATCATGAACGCCATCCGCGGTGATACCGGTTATATTATTGTCAAGAAAGACAATCAAGAGAAAAAGATTGAAATCAGGAAAGAGAAATAAACTTTAAACAGAAAAAAGATATGAAGCGAATAATAACAAAGATGTATCTCTGTCTACTTGCATTTTGTATTGCCGGAGGAATCAGTGCACAGACACAGAACAGTATGACAGAGGTCATTCCATTCAAAACCATTGATGGAAAGATTATCGTAGAAGCCGCCATTAATGGCGAAGTGGCAGACTTCGTCCTCGATCTGTCAGGACATAACGCCCTGCTTCCTGAGGCTCTCAAGAAGTTACGCATCGACACGGGGAAGAACGGTACTTTTAGTGCTTATCAGGATTTTGTATTCAAACAAGTACCTGTTGGAAAAGTATATGAAATGGCAACAGTTGCTATTGGCAACAACACGTTTAACAACGATCTGCCTGCTTTCACTCTGGAAGACGAACCATATCTGCGCAAGCTGGGAGTGATGGGTGTATTAAGCGGTGCTATTTTCCGCACTTCCGTTCTGACTATTGATATGCAGCGGAAAAAACTCACAATTACGCAGCCCTATCGTCCTTCTTACATGAAATTAAACTACCGGGAGAACTTTGAGCTAATTACAGGATTAGGAATCGTATGTCCAATATCCATTCAGGGAAAACCCGTTTCTCTTGTTCTGGATACATGGAGCGAAGGATTAGTGAATCTTACCGAAAAAGATTTCAATACATGGAGCACACAATATACCAAAGGAACCAACCAAAAAGTTTCCAATGGATATAAAGAAGCGACTCAAGAAGAGGAAAGCCTCATCTTACCTGAAACCATGTTTGTAAAAACAAAGATTGAGGATGCCATGGCAGTGAAGAATCCATACCTGAAACGCTCCGTATTAGGCAAAAAGATACTGGACTACGGAATCATATCCATTGACTATATTCATCAGAAAATTTATTTCCAGCCGTTTGACATGGTTCCTATACCGGAAGCGGAAGCTAAAGTAACGGAAACTAAAGTTGAAGACGGTAAACTGAATCCGATTACCCGCCAATTCTTCCTCGAACACATCTTCGACTACAGAAAAGGGAACGATTTCGTTTATAATGGCGAGAAACCGGTTATAATTGATTTCTGGGCAACTTGGTGTGGACCTTGCATGCGCTTACTTCCGGAAATGGAAAAGCTGGCTGAAAAGTATAAAGGTAAAGTTGTATTCTACAAGGTTAATGCGGACAAAGAAAAGGATTTATGCAATCACTTCGGTGTACAGGCATTGCCTACCTTATTCTTCATACCTGCAGGCGGCAAACCGATTATTGAAGTCGGAGCTACTCCGGAGAAGTACGTACAAATCATCGAAGAGCAACTACTGAAATAAAAACTCTCTCTTAATTATATAACTACATTAATCTGAAACTTTAGCTAAAAGCCGGACATCATTCCGGCTTTTTTTATTTCCATATTATTGGAACTTATCATATAAACAAGTACATTTGCCCTGTCAAATCTATTTATAACTTAACACACATTTTGACCATGAAGAAAAGTATTTCTCTTCTTCTTTTGTCCTTGCTAATGATTACCCCCAGTTGCCAGAAGACAAAAGAAGCGGCGAACGAGTACAACATCGTTCCCAAACCCAACCAGATTCTTCCACAGGAAGGACGCTTTGAACTAAACAACAAAGTCTGCCTCGTAGTTCCCTCGGATGCTCCGGAAGTAAAAAGCATTGCCGACAGCCTGGCCGAACAACTAAAACTGACAGCAGGAATCTCCTTGAAAGAAGCTGAAAGTGCAGATGGAAAAACGGCGATCTCTTTTGTTGTACAGGAAGGTATGCCGAAAGAAGGTTATAAATTATCGGTCACTCCCAGTCTCATTACACTCACCGCTTCCCAGCCAAACGGATTCTTTTATGGAGTGCAGACTCTTTATCAGTTACTCCCTCCGGCAATTTACGGAAAGCAGTTGGATAAGAAAGCTGACTGGTCGGTTCCTGCCGTAGAAATTGAAGATTCACCCCGTTTTGTTCATCGCGGACTCATGTTGGATGTTTGCCGCCATTATGTACCGATTGACTACATTTACAAGTTTATCGACTTACTGGCTATGAACAAGATGAATGTCTTCCACTGGCATTTGACAGACGATCAGGGATGGAGAATCGAGATCAAGAAATATCCCAAATTGACGGGAATCGGTTCCAAACGTGAAAAGACATTAGTAGACTATTACTATGTAAACTATCCGCAAGTATTCGACGGAAAAGAACATGGAGGTTATTATACGCAGGAGCAAATCAAAGATGTAGTGGCTTATGCTGCAAGTAAATACATCAATGTTGTTCCCGAAATAGAAATGCCGGGACATGCATTGGCTGCACTTGCCGCCTATCCGGAATTGTCATGCGACTCTACACAGACTTACAAAGTATCTCCTACCTGGGGAGTATTCGAACAGGTATTCTGTCCGAGTGAAACGACTTTCAAATTCTTTGAAGGAGTGATGGATGAAGTTATAGAATTATTCCCCAGCGAATACATTCACATCGGTGGCGATGAATGTCCCAAGACAGCGTGGAAGAACAGTGCTTTCTGCCAGCAGTTAATCCGCCAGTTAGGGTTGAAAGATGATACAACTCCCAGTAAGATAGACGGAATAAAGCACAGCAAAGAAGATAAGTTGCAGAGCTATTTCGTTACCCGTATGGAGAAATACCTGAATAGCAAAGGCAAAAACATCATTGGCTGGGATGAAATTCTCGAAGGTGGTCTGGCTCCCAATGCGACTGTTATGTCATGGCGCGGTGTAGAAGGCGGTATGAACGCAGCCAAAGCAGGGCATAATGCCATCATGACTCCGAGTCCTTATGTATATCTGGACTACTATCAGGAAGAGCCGGAAATTGCTCCGACTACTATTGGCGGATACAATACCTTGAAGAAAACATATAGCTATAACCCTGTTCCGGACGACGCTGACGAGCTTGCCAAGAAGCATATCATCGGAATACAAGGTAATATTTGGAGAGAATATATGCAGACTTCAGAACGTACAGACTACCAAGCTTTCCCACGTGCAATGGCTATCGCCGAAACGGCCTGGACACAAAACGCAAACAAAGACTGGAAGAATTTCTGCGAACGGATGGTGACTGAATTTGAACGTTTGAAAGTTATGAACACCCAACCTTGTCTCAACTTCTATGACGTAAATATAAATACGCACGCAGATGAAAACGGCCCTTTAATGGTATTGCTGGAAAGTTTCTACCCGAATGCGGAAATCCGGTATACAACGGACGGCAGCGAACCGTCCAAAGTGTCCATCTTATATGAAAAGCCTTTCGTTCTTGAAGGTAATATCGACCTGAAAGCCGCTGCTTTCAAAGACGGAAAGATGTTGGGCAAAGTAGCTCACAAGCCACTGTATGGCAATTTATTGACAGGAAAGTCCTATACGGTTAATTATACGATGGGATGGACAGGCGATATATTCGATGAAAACGATGTATTAGGAGCTGACAAAACCACCTTTGGACTGACCAACGGCAAACGAGGCAATAATGCTTCTTATACTCCGTGGTGTAGTTTTGGCATCGTGGAGGGTAAGGACTTGGAATTTATCGTTCATCTGGATAAACCGACACAAGTCAGCAAAGTTATTTTCGGTTCTTTATTCAATCCTGCCATGAGAATTCTTCCTGCAGAAGGAGTTGCTGTAGAAGTATCAGCAGACGGCAAGCAATACACACGGATAGCCGAAAAAGCTTTGAAACACGATTATCCGGAAACAGGAAGAATTGCATTCACCGATTCCATTGAATTTGAACCGGCACAGGCTACATTCCTGAAAGTCAAAATCAAGAATGGCGGCACACTGCGTAATGGTGTCAACTTTGAAAAGAATAACGGGCCGGAAATCATTCCTGCCGAATTATGGATAGATGAAATAGAAGCGTATTAACCAAAGACAATCGACAAATATTGTTCGAAAAGCTTTGAGTTTATAAAATAAAGGGGAGCAAGACTCCCCTCTCAACAAAATCACCCACGCTACAGATTAAACTCTAGCGTGGGTGATTTTCATATTCATAAGGGTTTTAATACCCTCCTATGGTCGGATATAAACCGGATTAAATGAGTCCTTTGGCAGAAAGATAACGTTCTGCTTCCAAAGCAGCTTTGCAACCACTTCCCGCAGCCGTAATAGCCTGACGATAATGCGGATCGGCAACATCTCCTGCCGCAAAAACTCCGGGAACTTTTGTACGAGGACTATCACCTTCCGTGATGATATAACCCACTTCGTCCGTATCAACATATTCTTTAAATATTTCAGTATTCGGTTGATGTCCGATAGCCAGGAAGAAACCGTCGATAGGCAAGCTGTAACGTTCTTCATCCGGTTCGCCCCAACGTTTCACCAGATTTACACCTTCTACCCCATTGTCGCCAAACAAACCAACTGCGTTGTGTTCAAAAAGAACTTCTATTTTCTCGTGGTTCATTACTCGTTCCTGCATAATCTTCGATGCGCGCAGGAAAGGTTTGCGGACAATCAGATATACTTTGGATGCAAGTCCGGCAAGATAAACAGCTTCTTCACACGCTGTATCACCGCCACCGACTACAGCTACAACTTTCTTACGATAGAAAAATCCGTCACAAGTAGCGCAAGCACTTACCCCCATTCCGGCATATTTCTTCTCATCCTCCAGTCCCAGATATTTAGCAGTAGCTCCGGTAGCAATAATCAATGATTCTGTTTCAATAACCTTATCACCGTCGATTGTTATTTTATAAGGAGCTTTGCTCAAATCGGCCGCCGTAGCAATACCGAAACGAATGTCTGTTCCGAAACGGCTTGCTTGTGCACGCAAGTCTTCCATCAACTGCGGACCACTGATTCCTTCCGGATAACCGGGGAAGTTCTCCACATCCGTAGTAGTAGTCAACTGGCCACCCGGTTGCAATCCTTCATAAAGTACCGGACATAAATTTGCACGTCCTGCATAAATCGCTGCCGTATATCCGGCAGGTCCTGAACCTATAATCAGGCATTTTACTTTTTCTATTTCTGCCATTTTAATTTATCTTTTTCGTTTTGTTATAAACGTATATTATCTCAAATCTATCACTTCCGCATTGGGATATTGCTTTTTATCAAACGTAAAAACCTGATCCGCATAATTCTGCTTTGTCTGATAACTTGTAATGGTTATCTCATTACGTGTCTGTTGACCACGCTGTTGAAGCAAAATATACAAAGGTTCATAAGTATCCTTCGTCACAAAAAGAGTGATACGTTCCAACTCCTGTTTCTTATCTCTGGCAGTCAAAACGACTTCCCAAACAGCTTTTCCACGATACATCTTAGTTGCTCCCAACTTATAAGAGAATCCTTTCTGATACATATATAGAAATGTATACGGATTAATCTGCTGCAACTCTTCCTGTGTCGGATTGCTGACGTTCACTTCATCATTCTTTGTCATATAACTCCACTGCGTTTTTCCATCAAACCAAGTGATGATATCCGACGTTTTCAGTACGAATTTCTCTCCTTTCAACTGAATCGTTCCATTTTCAACACCTTCTACCAGACCGTTCGTCACAGCCTTTACAGTAAAATCGGCCTTTACACCACCTGCTTTACGAAACGCCTCTGCCGTCTTATCAAGAATGACTTTAGCCTGCGACTGCTGTTGTTGGGCAATCACAGGCAAAGACAGTAAAGCTATTAAAACACTAAAAATGTATTTTCTCATTTGATTAATAAACGAACGGTTACTGTAAATTGTTCAATCGCATTTCAAGATCATTATCATCCATGCACAAGACATCGCGTGCCTTGCTTCCCTGGGTAGGGCCTACGATTCCCGCTTTTTCGAGTTGGTCCATAATACGTCCGGCACGGTTGTAACCGATAGCGAATTTACGCTGAATTAACGAAGTGGAACCTTGCTGATGGATCACTACCAGTCGGGCTGCATCTTCGAACAACGGATCAAGCCGTCCCATATCAATATCTCCTACTTCACTACCACCATCTTCGCTCACGAACTCTGGCAGGAAGAACGGAGTAGGATAACTTTGCTGACGGGCAATAAACTTCGTAATTTCCTCCACTTCCGGCGTATCGATAAAGGCACACTGCACACGCACCGGATCGGCTCCCTGCAAGAAGAGCATATCCCCCTTACCAATCAAACGGTTAGCACCCGGACGGTCGAGAATAGTACGGGAGTCCATCATGGCAGATACACGGAATGCGATACGTGCCGGGAAGTTGGCTTTGATCGTACCTGTAATAATATTAGTAGTCGGACGCTGTGTAGCGATAATCATGTGGATGCCGACAGCACGCGCCAACTGTGCAATACGGGCAATCGGAAGTTCCACTTCCTTACCGGCGGTCATAATCAAATCTCCGAACTCGTCAATCACCACTACGATATACGGCATAAACTTATGTCCCTTTTCCGGATTCAGGCGGCGGTTGATAAATTTCTCGTTATATTCTTTGATATTACGCACATGTGCCATCTTCAAAAGGTCATAACGGGTATCCATCTCCACACAAACCGAGTTCAGGGTTTGCACTACTTTCGTTACGTCCGTAATAATCGGTTCGCCTCCATCAGGAAGTTTGGCAAGGAAGTGATTTTCAATCACCGAATAGATGCTGAATTCTACTTTCTTCGGGTCGACCAGTACAAACTTCAATTCTGCCGGATGCTTCTTATATAATAAGGAAGTGATAATGGCATTCAAACCGACTGATTTACCCTGACCGGTTGCACCTGCCACCAATACGTGCGGCATCTTGCAAAGGTCGAACATAAAGACTTCGTTCGTGATCGTCTTACCCAATACAATAGGCAAGTCATATTTGGATTCCTGGAATTTCTTGCTTCCGATCACACTCTGTCCGGAAACAATCTTCGGATTCTTGTTCGGTACTTCAATACCGATGGTTCCTTTACCCGGTATCGGAGCAATAATACGGATACCATCAGCGGAAAGGCTCAATGCGATATCATCTTCCAAACCACGGATTTTAGAAATACGTACTCCCTGTTCCGGAGTAATTTCATATAGAGTTACCGTAGGTCCCACAGTTGCTTTAATCGTACTGATTTCGATTCCGAAGCTGCGCAATGTATTGATGATGCGGTCTTTATTTGCATTCTGCTCGTCCATGTCAATCGTCGGATCATCATTTTCAAAATGCTTCATCAAATCGATAGTCGGGAAACGGTAGTTTTCCAAGTCCTTAGTAGGATTATACGGTTCGAGTTCAGGTCCTTGGTATTCTTCTTCCGAAGCTGCCGGTTCCACCTCAAATCCGGGTTCCGCCTCTTCCAAAGAGTCTTCCTGCACAATAGGAACAGGATTGGAAACAGTCGGTTCAAATACCATAGTCACTCCTTCACTTTCGTCAGATACGGAAGTATCTTCCTTTTCCGGTTTATTAATAGGAAAGTCGTCTTCAGGTTCTTCAGCCTGAATATCCATCACTGGTGCCGGAGGAGGTGTCTGTTTATACGTCCGTTTCAAATTGAACTCCACTTCTTGCGGTTGGGAGGTCGTAAATTCCGGATCTCCTTCTCCTTCCGGAACATTCTCCTTTTCTTCTTTCTTTTCGCGTTTCAGGAAACTCAATGCGAAGAGTTTACGCAACCAGATGACGGTACGTGCACTTATATATATGAAGAAACAGATAGCCGTTATCAACAGGATCATCCACACACCGGGTACTCCAACTTGCGAAATCAGCCAACGACTGACATTATATCCGTGCATACCTCCCAAATAAATGAAGGAATCCTGATAATGATCCATAAAGGCAAATCCGAAGAATACGGAGAACCAGACCAGCAAGAGTGTGCAGCCGATAAACCACTTCCACAGACGTACAACACGTACACGCATTAACTTCAATCCTGCCACTGCCAGGAAAACAAGTATGAAGAAAGAGGAAACGCCGAAACAGTCATTAATCAGATAACTGGCCAACTGCGCTCCGCGTGAACCTGCATAATTCTTCACTTGATTATTAACAGCTGCCAAATCTGCCGAACTGCCACTATCAATAATACTTTGATCGGCAGCCCCCGTGAAGAAGAAGGAAGAAAAAGCCAACAACAGGTAAACGGAAAAGATGACCAGCATCAATCCGATTACAAAATGAATGGTTTCATTCTTAAATACAGCCAAAATTTTACTGGGGGAAGAGGGAGTACGTTCCGCCTCCTTATCTAATTTCTTCTTTGCCATGAGTCTTTAATTCTTTTTTATAAAACTGGAATGAGATTCTAAGCTGCAAAAATAATAAAAAAATAACGAGCACTACGCTCATTCAATCCTTTTTCTTACCTTTGCGTTTCAAATCAATATAGATCATGGAAAAAGAAAGCCAAACGATATTTGATAAAAACGTAATTGAGTTCGTAACGGTAGCTGCCGAATTTTGTGCATTTCTCGAACGTGCCGAACGCATGAAGCGTAGCACTTTCGTTGATACATCATTAAAAATACTTCCCCTACTCTATCTCAAAGCATCTATGCTGCCCAAATGTGAGACTATCGGGGACGAAGCACTTGAAACGTATGTCACAGAAGAGATTTACGAAATTCTGCGTATCAACCTTTCCGGATTGATGGCTGACAAGGATGATTATCTGGACGTATTCGTGCAAGATATGGTGTATAGCGACCAACCTATCAAGAAGTCTATATCGGAAGACCTGGCCGACATTTATCAGGATATTAAAGATTTCATATTTGTCTTCCAACTGGGACTGAACGAAACAATGAATGATTCATTGGCCATCTGCCAGGAAAACTTCGGTACACTGTGGGGACAGAAACTGGTAAACACACTTCGCGCCCTTCATGACGTGAAATACAACCAGGAGGAAGAAGAAGAGGAAGTAGGTAATGAAGAAGGATTTTACGAACCAAGCGACGACAACGATTGTTGTGAAGAAGATGGCTGTCATTGCCACGATGATGATTGCCACTGTCACGAAGACGGTTGCCATTGCCACGATGATGAATTAAAATAAAAATGATTGTAAGAAGAACCATAGATAAAGATGAACTAAAAGAACTCCCGAAAACAGTCTTTCCGGGACGTATTTATGTTATCCAGTCGGAAGCTGAAACGGAAAAAGCTGTAGCTTACCTCCAATCCAGACCAGTGATAGGTATCGACAGCGAAACTCGCCCTTCCTTTACCAAAGGACAATCGCACAAAGTAGCACTTCTCCAGATTTCTTCCGAAGAATGCTGTTTCTTATTCCGGCTCAATATGACGGGATTGACTCAGCCATTGGTTGACTTGTTAGAAAATCCGGCTGTAATCAAAGTGGGACTTTCACTGAAAGACGACTTTATGATGCTGCACAAACGTGCACCTTTCACCCAACAAAGCTGTATCGAATTACAGGACTATGTGCGTCAATTCGGAATACAGGACAAAAGTCTGCAAAAGATTTACGCCATCTTATTCAAAGAAAAAATATCCAAATCACAACGCTTGTCCAACTGGGAAGCTGATGTATTAAGTGACGGACAGAAACAATACGCTGCTACCGATGCATGGGCATGCCTCAATATCTACAATCTGTTGCAAGAACTGAAACAGACGGGAGATTGGGAGGTTTCTCCGCTGACAGCTACTGTCTCTCCCGCGGAAGAAGTGATAAGTAATAAAATAAGTGATTAATAACCAATAATAAAACGATCTGAAGCCCTCCCCCTTGGGAGAGGGTTGAGGAAAGACTACATTATGCATAAAGTATATCTCAAACCTGGTAAAGAAGATTCTCTTAAGAGATTCCACCCCTGGATTTTTTCCGGTGCTATCGCTCGTTTTGACGGAGAGCCCGATGAAGGTGAAGTTGTAGAAGTGTACACCTCAAAAAAAGAATTTATTGCCGAAGGACATTTCCAGATCGGAAGTATTGCTGTGCGCGTACTGTCTTTCCGCCAGGAACCTATCGATCACGATTTTTGGAAACGCAAACTGGAAATTGCATACGATATGCGCCGCAGTATCGGCATCGCCACTAATCCGACCAACAACACTTACCGTCTCGTTCACGGTGAAGGAGACAATCTCCCCGGACTGGTGATTGACGTTTATGCCAAAACCGCTGTTATGCAGGCACACTCTGCGGGAATGCATGTAGACCGCATGACAATTGCCGAAGCTTTATCCGAAGTAATGGGTGACAAGATCGAAAATATCTATTATAAATCAGAAACAACTCTTCCTTTTAAGGCAGACCTTTTCCCCGAAAACGGTTTTCTGAAAGGAGGAAGCAGTGATAATATCGCACAAGAATATGGCTTGAAGTTCCATGTGGACTGGCTGAAAGGTCAGAAGACCGGATTCTTTGTAGATCAGCGTGAAAACCGTTCTTTGCTGGAACGTTACGCCAAAGACCGTTCGGTACTGAATATGTTCTGCTACACCGGCGGATTCTCATTCTACGCCATGCGCGGAGGTGCGAAACTCGTGCACTCTGTCGACAGTTCAGCCAAAGCGATTGATCTGACTAACAAAAACGTGGAATTAAACTTCCCCGGTGATTCCCGCCACGAGGCGTTTGCCGAGGACGCTTTCAAATATCTCGACCGCATGGGCGACCAGTATGATTTAATCATCCTTGATCCGCCCGCATTCGCCAAACATAAAGATGCACTGCGGAATGCTTTGCAAGGTTACCGTAAACTGAACGCCAAAGCATTCGAGAAAATCAAACCAGGCGGTATCCTGTTTACTTTCTCTTGTTCGCAAGTGGTAAGCAAAGACAATTTCCGTACTGCCGTATTTACCGCAGCAGCCATGTCAGGGCGTAGCGTACGCATTCTACACCAGCTGACTCAACCGGCCGACCATCCGGTAAACATCTATCATCCCGAAGGAGAATATCTGAAAGGATTGGTACTCTACGTAGAATAACCGGCAAGGTGCCGGAACCAAGTTTCCATTCGGATATCAGACATTTCTCCGGAAGTATGGCTGATTAGAGAGGGCAGTAACAGAAAAACGGAAGATTCAAAGTTAATTAGAGTTAACAAATAGAATATTTTCGAGAAAACATTATGTTGTATAACATAAACCCTATATCTTTGCACTGTGTTTTTCATGGTATTAGATTTAAGGTTAACAAAGATTGGCTGTCTGGGATAGATAGCCTTCTTTTTTTTATACCCCCTTCATTTGTTTTTTCACACCCAAATCTCATCTTTTCTTCGCATTTATGCCATTTTTATCCCCTTTTTATCAAATTACTTATCCACCTATTCAACGAAAATATTATATTTGCAAGGTTTATGAATGTGAAGAGAAACACAAATTAAAAAAGTCATGAGTATAAAAGTTCGTTTGATTATTATGAACTTCCTGCAATTCTTTGTATGGGGGTCATGGTTAATATCATTAGGTGGTTATATGGGAAGAGAACTTCATTTTGAAGGAGGACAAATCGGAGCCATTTTCGCCACCATGGGGATTGCCTCTTTGGTAATGCCGGGTATTATCGGTATTATTGCCGATAAATGGTTTAATGCAGAACGTTTATACGGACTTTGCCATATTGCAGGAGCAGGATGTCTCTTCTACGCTTCCACCGCAACGGGATACGACCAGATGTATTGGGCCATGTTACTCAACCTGTTGGTATATATGCCCACTTTATCCCTCGCCAACACGGTATCGTACAATGCACTGGAGCAATACAAATGTGACCTGATTAAAGACTTCCCTCCTATCCGCGTATGGGGAACAATCGGTTTTATTTGTGCCATGTGGGCTGTCGACCTTACCGGATTCAAGAATTCAAGTGCACAACTTTATGTAGGAGGTGCTTCCGCATTGCTACTCGGACTTTATTCATTTACGCTCCCGGCCTGTCGACCGGCTAAATCTGAAAACAAATCATGGCTCTCCGCTTTCGGACTGGATGCGCTGGTGTTATTCAAGAAAAAGAAAATGGCTATTTTCTTCCTTTTCTCCATGCTTCTAGGTGCAGCATTGCAGATTACGAATACTTACGGCGACCTTTTCCTAGGCAGTTTTGCCAGCATCCCTGAATATGCAGATTCTTTCGGAGTGAAACATTCAGTCATCCTGTTATCCATTTCACAGATGTCCGAAACATTGTTTATTCTTGCCATACCTTTCTTCCTGCGTCATTTCGGAATCAAACAAGTCATGCTAATCAGTATGTTCGCTTGGGTGTTCCGGTTCGGCCTGTTCGGTTTTGGAGATCCGGGATCAGGACTATGGATGCTGATCCTTTCCATGATTGTTTATGGTATGGCCTTTGATTTCTTCAACATTTCCGGTTCGTTGTTTGTTGAACAAGAAGCCAAATCTTCTATCCGTGCCAGTGCACAGGGCTTGTTCTTTATGATGACTAACGGATTGGGAGCCATCATGGGCGGATATGCCAGCGGTGCGGTAGTTGATGCATTCTCTGTATATGCCGACGGCAGACTGGTGAGTCGCGAATGGATGAACATTTGGCTGATCTTTGCCGCTTATGCGCTGGTAATCGGCATTCTGTTTGCCTTGGTATTCAAGTACAAACACCAGCAGGAGAGTAAAACAAATTAAGTAAAAGAGAACGATGGACAAAAAGGTAGAATTACAAGTTATAAATATCACGAACAGCCAGGCGCAAGTAGGCGCGTTTGCTATGCTATTGGGCGAAGTGGACGGTGAAAGGCAACTGCCTATCATCATCGGTCCAGCGGAAGCCCAGGCTACCGCTTTATATCTGAAAGGAGTGAAAACTCCCCGTCCGTTGACACATGATTTATTTATAACAAGTCTTACTATACTGGGAGCCAGCCTGATACGTGTATTAATTTACAAAGCAAAGGATGGTATTTTCTACTCCTATATTTACCTCAAAAAAGACGAAGAGATTATACGTATCGACGCACGGACTTCAGACGCAGTTGCCCTGGCAGTGCGTGCCGACTGCCCGATTCTTATTTATGAATCTATTCTTGAACAGGAATGTCTTCACATGTCGTCAGAAGAAAGAACCCGTTCTGAAGAAACGGACAACGACGAAGTGGCTGAAGAAGAACATGATTTGCCCGGTGCTACTTCCAGAACGCTTGAAGAAGCACTGGAACAGGCTATTAAAGATGAGAATTACGAGTTAGCCGCGCAGATACGCGATCAAATCAATTCAAGAAATAAAAATCAGTAAGTAATATTATGCACGTATTTTATACTCCAGATATACAGAAAAGCAACGAGCTTCCCGAAGAGGAAGCACAACACTGTATCCGTGTTCTGCGGCTAAGTATCGGAGACGAAATCACGCTTACCGATGGTAAGGGTAACTTCTACAAAGCTGAAATTACTGTTGCAACCAACAAACGTTGTTTCGTAAACATCAAAGAAACCATTTTTCAGGAACCGTTATGGCCGTGCCATTTACACATTGCCATGGCACCGACGAAGAATATGGACCGTAACGAATGGTTTGCAGAGAAAGCTACCGAAATAGGTTTTGACGAACTGACTTTCCTCAACTGCCGTTTCTCGGAACGTAAAGTCATCAAGACCGAACGGATTGAAAAGATTCTGGTATCAGCCATCAAACAATCTCTCAAGGCACGACTGCCAAAATTGAACGAAATGATTGAGTTCGATCAGTTCATCAGGCAGGAGTTTAAAGGACAGAAGTTTATCGCCCACTGTTATGAAGGGGAGAAACCTCTATTGAAGAATGTTCTGAAACCAGGAGAAGACGCCCTTGTTCTGATAGGTCCCGAGGGAGATTTCAGTGAAGAAGAAGTGAAGAAGACCATCGAACGGGGATTCGTACCGATTAGTCTCGGCAAATCACGGCTCCGTACAGAAACAGCGGCATTGGTGGCCTGCCACACGCTGAATCTGCAAAATCAATAACAGCAGTAAATGTCTGAATCAATGATTATACAACTTTTAAATAACATAAGTATGGCAAAGAAAACGATTTCACGACTCTCGGTACTGGCAGTACTGATTGTTTTTCTGGCAGCATGTTCCAAAACATCGGAATATACAAATGTGATACCGGCTGACGCTTCGGTAGTTGCCTCTATCAACCTTAAATCCCTCGCAAGCAAAGCGGGATTGGATGATAAAGAGAATGAAGCTGCTAAACAAAAAGTACTGGAAGCACTGAAAAGCGGAATGAATGCGGCCACATTCCAACAACTGGAAAAGGTTATGAAGAATCCGGGCGAATCGGGAATCGATGTTGAATCTCCATTCTATGTGTTCTCTTCATCTTCTTTCCCTTATCCTACTGTTGTAGGTAAAGTGAACAATGAAGATAAGTTGCATGCTTCACTCGACGTGATGGCAAAAGAACAGATCTGCCAACCGGTAGGCGAAGCTGACGGTTACAGTTTTACAACGATGAATAGCGGTTTGCTTGTTTTCAATAGTTCTACTATATTGGTAGTCAATGTCAGCGGAACAACTCAAACTGATAAAGCCAAAGAAGCCATTACTAATTTGTTGAAACAGACAGCAAGCAATAGTATCGTGAAATCAGGAGCTTTCCAGAAAATGGAGAAACAGAAAAATGATATTAACTTCTTTGCTTCCATGACAGCTATTCCTTCAACCTACCGCGATCAGATAACCATGGGATTACCTACTGAAGTGAAAGCGGAAGACATCACTCTGATAGGAGGACTGAACTTTGAAAAAGGAAAGATTGCCCTCAAAACAGAAAACTATACTGAAAACGAAGCAGTGAAAGCTCTCCTAAAAAAACAAATGGAATCTGTTGGAAAAGCGAACAATACTTTCGTTAAATACTTCCCGGCTTCTACCCTGATGTTCTTCAACGTAGGTGTAAAAGGAGGCGAACTGTATAACCTGTTGAGCGAAAACAAGGAATTCCGCAACACAGTATCTATCGCTAAGGCAGACGAAGTAAAAGAGTTGTTCAGCTCGTTCAATGGTGATATTTCTGCAGGATTAATCAACGTAACGATGAGCAGTGCTCCCACTTTCATGATGTACGCTGACGTGAAGAACGGCAATGCTCTTGAAATGATTTACAAGAACAAGGAATCATTGGGATTGAAGAGAGGGGAAGATATCATGCAACTTGGCAAAGACGAATATGTCTACAAGACAAGAGGCATGAATATATTCTTCGGCATCAAGGATAAACAAATGTATGCAACCAATGATGAGTTACTCTACAAAAACGTAGGTAAAGCTGCCGACAAATCAGTCAAAGATGCTCCTTATGCATCGGATATGAAGGGAAAGAGCCTATTTATAGCAATCAATGCCGAAGCAATCCTCGATCTGCCTATCGTTAAAATGGTAGCAGGTTTCGGAGGACAGGAAGCTAAGACATATATCGAACTGGCCAACAAGGTTTCTTACCTGTCCATGAGTTCGGAAGGGAAAGTCAGCGAGATCGACCTCTGCCTGAAAGACAAAGATGTAAATGCCCTCAAACAAATTGTAGACTTTGCCAAGCAATTTGCCGGCATGTAATAAATGTATAAACCAACGGTATGAATAGTATTCACTTACAGCAAACACTTCCCCAAGTGTTTGCTGACCGTAATTCGGTGACTTCGGACGTATGGCATCAGGATCTTTTCTTCCGGAAAGGAGAAATGTATCTGATTGAAGCTGCTTCCGGCACCGGCAAATCTTCGTTGTGCAGCTATATCTATGGCTACCGCAACGACTATCAGGGGATTATTAATTTCGATGAAACCAATATCAAAGCATACTCCGTGAAGCAATGGGTCGACCTGCGAAAGCATTCACTAAGTATGCTTTTTCAAGATTTACGCATCTTCACCGAACTTAGCGCTCTTGAAAATGTGCAATTGAAGAATAACCTCACCGGATGCAAAAAGAAAAAAGAAATCTTATCGTTCTTCGAACAACTGGGGATCGCAGATAAAATAAATGTGAAAGCCGGCAAGCTATCTTTCGGACAGCAACAGCGCGTCGCCTTTATCCGGGCGCTCTGCCAGCCGTTCGACTTTTTATTTCTGGATGAACCGATCAGCCACCTGGACGATGATAACAGCCGCATCATGGGTGAACTTATCATCGCCGAAGCAAAGGCACAAGGAGCCGGAGTGATCGCCACTTCCATCGGTAAACATATCGAGTTGCCTTACAACCATACACTTCAACTGTAGTAAGCTGGTTAATAACAGGTAGCAGGTAATAAACAACCTCTTTTCACAGCATCATTTCAAATCGTAAATCGTAAATTGTAAAATCGTAAATAAAATGCCAACTCTTGTCTGGAAGCTTCTCCGCCAACATATCAGTATCGGTCAATTAGCCGGTTTCTTTTTAGCCAACCTATTCGGCATGATGATTGTATTGCTTAGCGTACAGTTTTATAAAGATGTCATTCCGGTATTCACCGAAGGAGACAGCTTTATGAAAAAGGATTTCATCATAGCTACAAAGAAAATCAGTGCTCTCGGTTCTTTTGCAGGAAAGAGTAATACATTCTCTGCCGAAGAAATTGCGGATCTGAAAAAGCAACCGTTTACCAAAACAATAGGAGCTTTCACTCCTTCTCAATTCAAAGTTTCAGCAGGATTGGGAATGAAGGAAGCCGGTATTCATCTTTCCACAGATATGTTTTTTGAGTCTGTTCCCGATGAGTTTGTCGACATCAAACTCGATAAATGGCATTTCGATGAACACACACATACCATACCCATTATCATTCCGCGCAACTATCTGAACCTTTATAACTTCGGTTTTGCGCAAAGCCGCAGCCTCCCCAAACTATCGGAAGGGTTAATGAGTCTGATTCAAATGGACATTATGATGCGTGGCAACGGACGGGTGGAACAGTACAAAGGAAACATTGTCGGTTTCTCCAATCGTCTGAATACGATTCTTGTTCCCCAGTCCTTTATGAAATGGGCTAATGAGAATTTCGCACCGAATGCAGAAGCCCAACCGGCACGATTGATTATCGAGGTTAGCAATCCGGCAGATTCCGCCATCGCCAGTTATTTTCAGAAGAAAGGATATGAAACGGAAGATGGTAAGCTGGATGCCGGAAAAACAACTTATTTCCTCCGTCTTATCGTAGGTATTGTATTGGGAGTGGGTTTATTTATCAGTATCCTTTCATTCTATATACTGATGTTGAGCATCTTCCTGCTTTTACAAAAGAATACAACCAAGCTGGAAAGTCTATTACTAATCGGATACAGTCCCAACAAGGTAGCATTGCCTTATCAGTTGCTCACGGTAGGATTGAACGTTATTGTGCTTGTATTATCCATCGGATTAGTCTCCTGGTTGCGCAGTTATTACATAGACAGTATCCGCATCCTATTTCCACAGCTGGAAACCGGATCATTATGGGCAGCAATCAGTATGGGTATTCTATTATTTATCGTTGTATCGGTGATTAACATACTGGCAGTAAAAAAGAAAGTGCTTTCGATCTGGATGCACAAATCATAGATGTAGAATCAAACACATAACGTATGAAAAACAAAACTACATTTTCTATCCATAGAGGCTTAATAGCTTTCTTTTTCGGAATACTGTTCTGTTTTGCCCCATTGTCAGGGCAAAACGTACAAGATACAATTATTGCGTATTTTAATCTACTGGAAAAAGTCCCACAGGAGAAACTCTACTTACATCTGGACAAGCCCTTTTATGGGGCAGGAGAAAAAATATGGTTCAAGGGATATCTGGTAAACTCTGTTACACATCAAGATAATACACAAAGCAACTTCATCATTACAGAGCTTGTCAACCGTTCCGACTCTATTGTAGAACGGAAAAAGATCCGTAGAGATTCATTGGGTTTTCATAATGCTTTCACCCTCCCTCCCACTCTCCCTGCAGGTGATTATTATTTGCGGGGATATAGCAACTGGATGCTTAATCAGGAACCGGAATTCTTTTATTCACGCAATCTGAAAATCGGTAATTCGATTGATAATACGATTGTTTCAAATATTGAGTATCAGCAAGAAGACGAATCACATTATACAGCCAAGGTAAGATTTACCAGCAATACCCAAGAGGCTTTCGGAAATACTGCCATCCGCTACCGCTACATTGAAAACGGAAAGATTAAAGATAAAGGTAAAAGAAAGACAGACGAGAATGGGTTGATTTCTATTTCCCTGCCGGATTTGAAGCCTATTGCCACACGCCACATTGAAGTAGAGTTCGATGATCCCCAATATATTTATAAAAAGACTTTCTATCTGCCTTCGTTTACAAAAGACTTTGATGTTAAGTTCTTCCCGGAAGGAGGTGCTCTCCTGACCGTTGCTCATCAGAATATAGCTTTCAAGGCTCAAGGATCGGATGGCTTTTCTACAGAAATAGAAGGATTCCTGTTCGATGCCAACGGAGACACATTGACAGCTTTCCGCTCGGAGCATGACGGCATGGGAGTTTTCACACTGAATCCGACTGTGGGAAACTCTTACTATGTGATTGCCAAATCCGGTGACGGTATCAGTAAACGATTCGACCTCCCAGCTGTAGAAGAAAAAGGAATCACACTTTCCATGACACATTATAAAAAGGAAATCCGTTACGAAATCCAGAAAACAGAAGCTACCGAATGGCCTCAAAAGTTATTCTTGATTGCGCACACTCGTGGAAAGCTGGTCATCCTGCAGCCAGTCAGTATCGACAGGACTTTTGGAAGAATGAACGACAGTTTATTCAACGCAGGCATCACCCATTTCATGCTGATCGACCAACAGGGCAACGCACTTAGCGAATGCCTGGTTTTCATACCCGACCGGAATCCGCATCAATGGCAAATTCTTGCAGATAAGCCGACATACGGAAAAAGAGAAAAGGTATCCCTGCAAATTTCAGCAAAAGACGATAACGGTACTCCGGTAGAAGGTAGTTTTTCCATCAGCATTACCGACAGAAAGAGTATCCGCCCGGATTCGCTTGCTGACAATATCGTATCGAATTTTCTATTGACCTCCGACTTAAAAGGATATGTAGAAAATCCCGGATATTATTTTTTGCAGCAAGACCTCCGGACTCTCCGCACGGTAGACTTCCTGATGATGACGCACGGATGGCGCAGACACCATATCCAGAATGTACTGACTGCACCTTCAATGAACCTCACCAACTATATGGAAAAGGGGCAAACTATCAGCGGACGTATCAAAGGTTTCTTTGGAGGTAACGTTAAGAAAGGACCTATTTGTATTCTGGCTCCCAAACAGAACATCATCGCCACTACCACCACAGACGAAAAAGGAGAGTTTATCGTGAACACATCTTTCAGAGATAGCACGACTTTCCTTGTTCAGGCACGTACCAAAAGAGGATTTGCCGGAGTGGACATCGTGATTGACACTCCTCAATACCCGGCAACTTCGCACAAGTCTCCTTTCCATGATGGAACAGCAACGTTTATGGAAGATTATTTGCTCAACACCCGCGACCAATATTACATGAAAGGTGGAATGAGAGTGTACAATCTGAAAGAAGTGGTAGTCACTGGAAGTCGTAAAAAGGCCAGTTCAGAAAGTATTTACACAGGAGGTATCAACACCTACACGATCGAAGGGGACAGACTGGAAGGATTCGGTGCGCAAACAGCTTTTGATGCAGTTACCAGACTTCCGGGCATTAGCGTGACAAACGGAAATGAAATACATATCCGCAACAATCCCGAGCAACCTGTCATTGTTGTTGACGACGTGGTGTATGAAGACGATAACGACATCTTGACCATGATACAAACCAGTGATATGTCGAGCTTGAGCCTTCTTCGCGGTGCCGATGCAGCGATCTTAGGTTCCCGCGGTTCGGCAGGTGCTATCGTTATTACGCTGAAAGACGGCAAAGATATCCCGGCAAGACCGGCACAAGGTATTATCACGTGCACTCCACTAGGGTACAGCGACTCGGTCGAATTCTACCATCCGACTTATGATACGCCCGAAAAAAAGAATGACCAACGCTCGGATTTACGAAGTACGATCTATTGGAATCCTACCCTTCAACTGGATGCCAATGGAAAAGCAACTATCGAATACTATACTCCGGACAGCACTGCACCGGAAGATATAACCATAGAAGGTGTGGATAAAAACGGAAAGGTATGCCGAATCATACAGACAATAAACAACAGATAAATGTGGAAATGATTTTGAATGCTAGGTTTATAGACTTACGCAAGTAAGCACAACTCTATTAAGGCACCTTTATCTTTATTCTATCAAGCAGGTATACATCTGTTAAGCTACCGATATCATTCATTCACCACGGCCGTGGTGAGATCTTCCCACGGCCGTGAGAAGAAGCTACCACGACTGTGGGAAGAAGCTACCACGGCCGTGGAGAACTAACAAGAACGGTACTCTAGCAGAACAATAAAGGCACTCTAGCTGAACAATGCCAGTATCTTTAAGCTACTTTACCCGTATCTCCGTGTTATTCTATCAGCATACTAGAGTTATCACACCTGATTTTTCAACACAACCTTAGTGGTAATATAACGTAAAAACATACAGATATACAGAAGTTATCACAAAAATAGCATCATGATAAAAAAGGAGATAAACAACTGTTTATCAAATAGTTACACTATTTAATCAGCAAAAACAAAGCTGACAATAAAAAAACAAGACCTTTATTGTCAGCCTATTGTCAGCTCCTATCATCAGCCATATTCCACTAAAAATCAAAAGATTAGCTACTATCATGACAGATTGACAATAAAAACAACACAAATATCATAGTAGATAATATCAGATGGCGGTATTCTCATACACTTCATTATTATTAGATTGAATACCACCAATTAGAGGTTAAAATACAAATTAACCTTCCCTATCCCCCTTATTAATCTTGATAAAAAAGCGATTGAATACCAAACAGGTTAAAAATATTTCGTAATTTTGCAGATATAAAAGAATGAAGCTATGCCGGACTATGATTTAATCGCCATACTCGGACCTACAGCCTCGGGTAAAACTCCCTTTGCCGCTGCCTTGGCCTATGAACTCAACACAGAAATTATCAGTGCCGATTCCCGTCAGATATATAGAGGAATGGATCTCGGTACAGGAAAAGATTTGGCCGACTATACCGTAAACGGACGTACAATCCCCTATCATCTGATTGACATCGCAGACCCCGGATATAAATACAATGTGTTTGAATATCAACGTGATTTCTTGAATTCTTACGAAAGCATCAAACAAAAAGGCTGTCTTCCCGTTTTATGTGGAGGGACAGGTATGTATCTGGAATCCGTGTTGAAAGGATATAAACTGATGCCCGTACCGGAAAATCAGGAATTACGCAACCGTTTGGCAAATCATTCGCTGGAAGAGTTGACGGAAATGCTAAGTCAATACAAGGTTTTGCATAACTCTACCGATGTGGATACCGTAAAACGGGCGATACGTGCGATAGAAATTGAAGAGTATTATGCAGCCCATCCGGTTCCCGAAAGAGAATTTCCGGAACTGAACAGTCTCATCATCGGAGTGGACATTGACCGGGAACTGCGCCGTGAAAAGATCACCCACCGATTGAAACAACGATTGGATGAAGGAATGGTGGACGAGGTAAGACGATTGATCGAACAGGGAATTACACCGGACGATCTCATCTACTATGGACTGGAATACAAATACCTGACATTATACGTCATAGGCAAACTGACTTATGAAGAAATGTTCAATGGTTTGGAGATAGCCATCCATCAGTTTGCCAAGCGACAAATGACCTGGTTCCGCGGCATGGAAAGAAGAGGATTTACGATCCATTGGATGAATGCAGAGCTGCCAATGGAAGAAAAGATAGCTTTTGTAAAAGAGAAACTGCAAGGGAATTAGTATCTTTGGCAGTTATTATAGTGCGATTTTTAATACACAATAGGATAGATAAACAAATATGAGTGTAGAACCGAAGAAATGGGGAGTGATTTACAACCCAAAAGCTGGTACCCGAAAGGTAAAGAAGCGCTGGAAAGAAATTAAGGAGTACATGGACAGTAAAGGTGTAGACTATGACTATGTACAATCCGAAGGTTTCGGTTCGGTAGAGCGTCTCGCTAAAATTTTGGCCAACAATGGTTATCGCACGATTGTCATTGTGGGAGGTGATGGGGCATTGAACGATGCCATCAATGGCATTATGCTATCCGATGCCGAAGACAAAGAGAACATCGCCCTCGGCATGATTCCGAACGGTATCGGAAATGACTTCGCCAAATATTGGGGACTTAGCACCGAATACAAGCCGGCTGTCGACTGTATCATCAATCATCGGTTGAAGAAAATAGATGTAGGCTACTGCAACTTCTACGACGGAAACGAACACCAGCGTCGCTATTTCCTCAATGCCGTTAATATCGGACTGGGAGCACGAATCGTTAAAATCACCGATCAGACCAAACGTTTCTGGGGGGTGAAGTTCCTTTCATACGTTGCTGCCCTGTTCTCCCTCATTTTCGAACGGAAGCTCTACAGAATGCATCTCCGCATCAATGATGAACATATCCGTGGACGCATCATGACCGTATGTATAGGCAGTGCCTGGGGATGGGGACAAACTCCCAGTGCCGTTCCATACAACGGATGGCTGGATGTATCTGTAATCTACCGCCCGGAATTCCTGCAAATTATTTCCGGACTATGGATGCTGATTCAGGGAAGAATCCTGAATCACAAAGTGGTGAAAAGCTACCGGACGAGAAAAGTAAAGGTACTCCGGGCACAGAATGCAGCGGTGGATTTGGACGGGCGTTTGTTGCCTAAACATTTTCCTTTAGAAGTAGGCGTGCTCCCGGAAAAGACAACGCTTATCATCCCCAACTAATCAGGATCACTCCCCCCAAGGAGAGAGACATATACTCACAATCTAATTGATAATTTGTAATTGGTAAATAATAAAATGATAGAACTTAAGAACAACCCCACCGGCAACTTTTTCCTGTTGGCCGGTCCGTGTGTGATAGAAGGTGAAGAAATGGCAATGCGCATTGCCGAACGAGTAGTAAAGATCACCGAAGCACTGCAAATACCTTATGTATTCAAAGGTTCTTACCGTAAGGCAAACCGCTCACGTCTGGATTCGTTTACCGGCATTGGCGATGAGAAAGCACTCAAAGTATTGAGAAAGGTACATGAGACTTTCGGAGTCCCCACCGTAACCGATATCCATACCGCAGATGAAGCTGCAATGGCAGCCGAATACGTGGACATACTTCAAATCCCGGCTTTTCTTTGTCGCCAGACCGACTTGTTGGTTGCCGCAGCCAAAACCGGAAAAACGATTAACATCAAGAAAGGACAGTTCCTTTCACCGCAGGCAATGCAGTTTGCTGCCGACAAAGTGGTGGAAGCCGGAAACAAGAATGTGATGCTTACCGAACGTGGAACAACTTTCGGCTATCAAGATCTTGTTGTAGACTACCGTGGTATCCCCGAAATGCAGTCATTTGGCTATCCGGTGATTCTGGATGTCACTCACTCCTTGCAGCAACCCAACCAAACCAGTGGGGTAACAGGAGGAATGCCGCAGTTGATAGAGACTGTCGCCAAAGCAGGTATCGCCGTAGGTGCCGACGGAATATTCATCGAAACACATGAAAACCCTGCCGTAGCCAAAAGCGATGGTGCCAATATGTTAAAGTTAGACCTTCTGGAAGGACTGTTAACTAAGCTAGTCAGGATACGGGAAGCTATAAAATAACTCTTTTCCCTGTCTATTTGTGATTTACAACCAAGCACAACGACAAATAACACAGAAATATTTATTTAAACTAAATAGAACATGAAACATTTATTACGTGGATTATTTATTGCAGTCCTTTTTATATGCTGCAATTTCCAGCTCGCACTTGCACAACCCATGCAAGAGTTACCTGTGGACAAGAATGTTCGTATCGGTAAACTAGACAACGGGCTTACCTATTACATTCGCCACAACGCCCTTCCCGAAAAACGAGTTGAATTCTACATCGCCCAGAAAGTAGGTTCCATTCTTGAGGAACCACAACAACGTGGTCTGGCACACTTTCTGGAGCACATGGCTTTCAACGGAACAAAGCACTTCCCAGGTGATGAAACCGGACTTGGCATCGTGCCCTGGTGTGAAACAAAAGGTATCAAATTCGGCACGAACCTGAATGCATATACCAGTGTCGACCAGACGGTGTACAACATCAGCAACGTACCAACTGAAAATATAAACGTGGTAGACTCTTGTCTGCTGATCCTTCACGACTGGTCGAACGCTATCAACCTTGCCGACAAGGAAATTGACAAAGAGCGTGGTGTTATCCGCGAAGAATGGAGAAGCCGCAACAGTGGTATGCTTCGCATCATGACTGATGCACAGTCGACTCTGTATCCGGATTCTAAATATTCAGACTGTATGCCTATCGGAAGTATTGATGTTATCAACAACTTCCCTTATCAGGATATCCGCGATTATTATGCGAAATGGTATCGTCCGGACTTACAAGGAATCGTTATTGTAGGTGATATCAATGTAGATGAAATTGAAGCTAAACTGAAAAAGGTATTTGCAGATGTAAAAGCTCCGGTAAACCCGGCCGAACGTATCTACTATCCAGTGGCAGATAATCAGGAACCGCTTATCTATATCGGTACAGACAAGGAAGTGAAGAATCCTTATGTGAACATCTTCTTCAAACAAGACGCTACACCGGATTCTTTGAAAAACACCATTGCTTATTATGCTACTCAGTATATGGTCAGCATGGCTATGAATATGCTGAACAACCGTTTGAACGAACTCCGTCAAACCGCTAATCCTCCTTTCACTAGTGCAAGCGCAGAATATGGAAACTATTTCCTTGCCAAGACTAAAGAAGCACTCGCACTTGATGCAAGCAGCAAAATAGACGGTATCGATTTAGCAATGAAAACTGTTTTGGAAGAAGCGGAACGTGCACGCCGCTTCGGATTTACCGCTTCAGAATATGAACGCGCACGCGCCAACTATTTGCAAGCCGTAGAATCTGCTTACAACGAACGTGAAAAGACTAAAAGTGGTTCTTACGTCAACGAATACGTTAACAATTTCCTTGAAAAAGAACCGATTCCGGGAATTGAAGTTGAATATACACTGGTAAACAAACTGGCTCCGAATATCCCTGTAGAAGCTGTCAATCAGGTGATGCAACAACTAATCACTGACAACAATCAGGTGGTTTTGCTGGCCGGTCCGGAAAAAGAAGGAGCAAAATACCCTACTAAAGAAGAAATTGCTGCTTTATTGAAACAAATGAAGTCATTCGATCTGAAACCTTATGAAGATAAAGTTTCTAACGAACCGCTGATCTCTGAAGATATTAAAGGCGGTAAGATTGTTTCTGAAAAAGCTGGCGAAATCTATGGTACAACTAAGTTGGTACTTTCCAACGGCGTAACCGTATATGTGAAACCAACTGATTTCAAGGCTGACCAGATTGTAATGAAAGGTGTAAGCTTCGGTGGTACCAGCGTATTCCCGAACGAAGAAATTATCAATATCTCTCAATTAAACGGAGTAGCTCTAGTAGGTGGAATCGGTAATTTCAGCAAAGTAGATCTGGGTAAAGCTTTGGCTGGCAAACGTGCAAACGTAGGTGCGGGTATCGGCAACACTACGGAAACTGTTTCCGGTAGCTGTGCTCCGAAAGACTTTGAGACAATGATGCAGCTTACTTATCTGACTTTCACATCTCCGCGTAAGGATAACGAAGCATTCGAATCTTACAAGAACCGTTTGAAAGCTGAACTTCAAAATGCAGACGCTAACCCGATGACTGCTTTCAGTGACACTATTACAAGCGTACTATACGGTCACCATCCACGCGCTATCAGAATGAAAGAAAACATGGTAGACCAGATCAACTATGACCGTATTCTTGAAATGTACAAAGACCGCTACAAAGATGCAAGTGATTTCACTTTCTTCCTGGTAGGAAACGTAGACTTGGCTACAATGAAACCGTTAATCGCCAAATATCTGGGAGGTCTGCCATCTATCAACCGTAAAGAGACTTTCAAAGATAACAAGATGGACATCCGCAAGGGAGAGATCAAAAATGTATTTGCGAAAGCACAGGAAACTCCGATGGCTACCATCATGTTCCTTTATAGCGGCACTTGCAAATATGACTTGCGCAACAATGTCCTGCTTAGCTTCTTAGATCAGGCTCTGGATTTGGTTTACACTGCTGAAATCCGTGAAAAAGAAGGAGGTACATACGGTGTAAGCTGTAACGGAAGTCTTGGTAAATACCCGAAAGAGGAACTTGTTCTTCAGATTGTATTCCAAACTGACCCTGCCAAGAAAGATAAATTGTCTGCTGTTGTTGTAGAACAACTTCACAAAATGGCAAAAGAAGGTCCGTCTGCCGAACACATGCAGAAGATCAAAGAATATATGCTGAAGAAGTATAAAGACGCCCAGAAAGAAAACGGCTACTGGCTTAATAATATGGACGAATACCTCTACACGGGTGTAGATAATACAAAAGACTATGAAAAGTTGGTCAACAGCATTACAGCGAAAGAAGTGCAAGACTTCCTCGCCAAATTGCTGAAACAGAACAACGAAATTCAAGTCATCATGACCGTGCCGGAAGAAAACAAATAAAAATTCTCTAGTATATCTACCGAATGATGATATTCAACGAATTACGCAAACATGGAAGGCTTGCCGCCAAACGGCATCCGATGTATGAAAAGAACAAAGTTGCTAAAATACTCGGTTATGTCATGGGCGCATTCTGGGCTGGTTACCTGATATTCTTCGGTACGACGTTCGCGTTCGGATTTTCTGATATGGTTCCCAACCGGGAACCATATCATGTGATGAACGCAGTGGTTCTGATCTTTATCCTGGCACTGGACTTTCTGTTGCGTGTTCCGTTTCAAAAAACACCGACGCAGGAGGTAAAACCTTACCTCCTGCTGCCGGTTAAACGAATTCGTGTCATCGACTTTTTACTAATCCGCTCGGGACTAAGCCTGTTCAACCTGTTCTGGTTGTTTCTGTTTGTCCCTTTTTCCTTCATCACTATTACCAAGTTTTTCGGTATCCCCGGTGTCATCACCTATCTTATCGGTATCTTGCTATTGATTATTGCCAATAATTACTGGTACTTGCTTTGCCGCACTCTTATCAACGAACGTATTTGGTGGATTCTATTACCTATTGCTTTCTACGGTGGAATAGGCTGCCTTCTTTTTATTCCCGAAGATAGTCCTCTCTTCTATTTCTTCATGGATCTGGGAGACGGATACATACAGGGCAACATTCTCTATTTTCTCGGCACCATACTTGTGATTGCCATTTTATGGTTGATTAACCGCAAGATCATGTCCGGACTTATCTATGCAGAGCTGGCAAAAGTAGAAGATAGTCAGATTAAACATGTCTCCGAATATAAATTCTTCGAACGCTACGGGGAAGTTGGCGAATATATGAGGCTGGAACTGAAAATGCTTTTACGCAACCGCCGCTGCAAAGGTGCATTACGCAATATCGCAATTGTAGTGGTGGCTTTCTCCGTCGCACTTAGCTTTTCCAGTGTCTACGACGGGAATTTCATGACTTCTTTCATCTGTGTATACAACTTTGCCGTATTCGGAATGATTATCCTTTCACAGATTATGTCATTCGAAGGTAATTACATTGATGGCCTGATGTCTCGTAAAGAATCAATTATGAGTCTACTGAAAGCCAAATATTACACATACAGCATTGGCGAAATCATACCTTTCATACTCATGATTCCCGCCATCATCATGAATAAACTCACTTTACTGGGCGCCTTCGCCTGGTTTTTCTATACCATCGGCTTTATTTATTTCTGTTTTTTCCAACTGGCTGTCTACAACAAACAGACGGTCCCCTTAAACGAGAAAGTGGCAAGCCGACAAACGAATAGCGCTATACAGATGGTGGTTAATTTCGCTGCTTTCGGTGTGCCTCTCATCTTATACAGTCTATTAAATGCATTTTTAGGTGAAACAATCACTTACATTATTCTGTTAGTTGTCGGTCTCGGATTTACCCTGACTTCTCCTTTATGGATTAAAAATGTATATCATCGTTTCATGAAACGGCGATACGAAAACATGGAAGGCTTCAGAGACAGCCGCCAATAAACGCTCATGAATCATTAACCATATAAACATTGAAGATCATGATTATCATTGACAAACTTAAAAAGAATTTCGGTGAGAAGATTGCCGTAGACATAGAACACTACGAAATCAATCAAGGCGATATGCTCGGATTGGTGGGAAACAACGGTGCCGGTAAAACAACTCTCTTCCGAATCATGCTGGATCTGTTAAAAGCAGACGATGGTAAGGTGATTATTAATGATATTGATGTCAGCCAAAGCGAAGACTGGAAAAGCATTACCGGTGCTTTCATTGACGATGGTTTTCTGATTGATTATCTCACTCCGGAAGAATATTTCTATTTCATCGGAAAGATGTACGGACTAAAGAAAGAAGAAGTGGACGAACGTCTGATTCCTTTCGAACGTTTTATGAGTGGAGAAGTGATCGGGCACAAGAAGCTAATCCGTAACTACTCCGCAGGTAACAAGCAAAAGATCGGAATTATTTCTGCCATGCTTCATTACCCGCAATTACTGATACTGGACGAACCATTCAACTTTCTCGATCCAAGTTCTCAGTCTATCATCAAACATCTGCTCAAGAAATATAATGAGGAGCATCAAGCTACGGTTATCATATCCAGTCACAATCTCAATCATACCGTAGATGTATGTCCGAGGATTGCTTTATTGGAACACGGTGTCATCATCCGGGATATTATCAACGAGGACAACTCCGCAGAGAAAGAACTGGAGGATTATTTTAATGTAGAAGAAGAGTAAACGGTAAATAGGAAATGATAAAATAATGAATGGTAAGTATCCATCCTTACTAAAATTATTGCATAAACTAATTATGATGAGATATATAACAGAAAAGTCTGATACCCATAAGTCTAGTATAAAGAAACCTGATAGAAAGAAAAGATACTTCCTGCAATTCATCCTTTTATTAGGACTGATTGCCAGCCTTAGTTCCTGCCGCACTTCCGCACCCCGGCTGGATTATCAAGCATTGGCACGAGCTTCTATATTGTTGGGGGTAGATATTAATATGGAGGATAACCATAAGCTCTATCTGGAAGCAGCCGACTGGATAGGGGTTCCCTATCGTGGTGGAGGTGATTCGAAACGAGGAGCCGACTGTTCGGGATTAGTTTATCAAGTGTACCGTAAGGTATACCGCACCCAAGTGCCGCGTAACACGGAAGATCTAAAAAAAGAAAGCAATAAAGTCGCCAAACGGAATCTCCGGGAAGGAGACTTGGTATTCTTCACCAGCAGTCGTTCAAAAAATAAAGTAGCTCATGTAGGCATTTACCTCAAAAACGGTAAGTTTATTCATTCCAGCACCAGTAAAGGAGTGATCGTCAGCAACTTGAACGAAAACTATTATACCAAACACTGGATAAGCGGCGGCAGGATACGTTAATTATCAACTTCTAATGATATAAAATTATGAAATCATTCATCGGAGCAGTTCTATTTATTTGCGTGGCATTCAGCGCCAATGCACAGCTTTTATGGAAAGTGTCCGGCAACGGACTGAACCAACCTTCCTACATCATAGGCACTCACCATCTAGCACCGTTCAGCATCATGGATAGCATTGCCGGACTTAAAAAGGCTATGAATGAAACTCAACAAGTATATGGAGAGATAAAAATGTCGGAAATGCAATCGCCTGCCACCATGGAAAAGATGCAAAAGGCAATGATGATTGAAAGTGATACCACGCTAAACTCTCTCCTTTCTCCGAAAGACTTTGAGACTGCTAATAAATTCTGCAAAGAAAACCTGATGGTAGATTTAAATATGGCTCCGAAGCTAAAACCTGCCTTCTTATTAAATAATGTAGTGGTGATGGCTTACGTAAAACATATAGGGAAATTCAACCCGCAAGAGCAACTCGACACATTCTTTCAAAGTCAAGCCATCCAAAACGGAAAAAAGGTGGACGGACTGGAAACTGCAGAATTCCAATTCAACCTGCTTTTCAATGGCAGTTCACTACAACGGCAAGCACAACTATTAATGTGCACTCTTAACCATATAGAGACTGAAGTAGAAAACCTGAAAAAGCTCACAAACGCCTACATGAACCAAGATCTGAACACCATGCTTAAAATCAGCGAAGAGCGTAAAGGCGATCAATGTGACGCACTTCCCGGCGAAGAAGATACCATGATTTACAACCGTAATAAAGCATGGGCTGAAAAACTACCGGCAATCATGAAGGCTGCCCCGACTTTTGTTGCAGTAGGCGCCCTGCACCTCCCCGGAGAAAAAGGATTATTAAACTTACTAAAAAGACAAGGATACACAGTAGAAGCTGTGAAATAAGAAAAGTATTTAGTACTTTTGCGGAAAAGTTTTCCCCAATGAACTACAAAACCTATTTATTCGATTTCGACTACACACTAGCCGATTCGTCGCGTGGTATCGTTAAGTGTTTCAGAATTGTGCTTACCCGGCATCAGTATTTAACCGTTACTGATGAAGCTATCAAGCGTACAATCGGCAAAACATTGGAAGAATCATTCAGTATCCTTACCGGAATTACCAACCCGGCACAGCTGGAGGCCTTCCGGCAGGAGTACAGACTGGAAGCTGATGTACACATGAATGTAAATACCCGTCTTTTTCCCGACACATTGTCTACACTGAAAGAATTGAAGAAACGGGGTGCCCGCGTCGGAATTATCTCTACCAAGTATCGTTTCCGGATATTGAGTTATCTGGAAGAATTTCTGCCTAAAGATTTTCTTGATATAGTAGTGGGAGGAGAAGATGTAAAAGCACCGAAACCTTCGCCGGAAGGAGTTAAATTTGCATTGGAACATCTGGGAAGTAGCCCCGAAGAGACATTGTATATTGGAGATAGCACCGTAGATGCCGAAACAGCGCAGAATGCAGGAGTCGATTTTGCAGGTGTGCTGAACGGAATGACAACGGGAGAGGAACTTCGTGTTTATCCACACAAAATCATTATGCAGAATTTAGGAGAATTAGTCCAATAGGCTACAATGAGAGCTAAAATGCTCATTTATTTGCCGTAATCATTTTATCTCCTATAAAAAATAAAAGAAATATTTGTCGGGAACGAATAAAAATAGTACTTTTGTGCCCGATTATTCCGCAACGGGTTCGATAAAGAGTTCTTTAAGTGATTAAAGACCACCCGCCGGAGCTAACTTATACATTTATATATAAGATGTACGCAATTGTAGAGATTAACGGTCAGCAATTTAAAGCAGAAGCTGGTCAAAAGTTGTTCGTTCACCACATCGAAGGTGCAGAAAACGGTTCAACAGTAGAATTTGAAAAAGTTCTTTTGGTAGACAAAGACGGAAACGTAACAGTAGGTGCTCCTACCGTAGAAGGCGCTAAAGTTGTTTGCCAGGTTGTTTCAAACTTGGTTAAAGGCGACAAAGTTCTTGTTTTCCACAAGAAAAGAAGAAAAGGACACAGAAAACTGAACGGTCACCGTCAACAGTTCACTGAATTAACAATTACAGAAGTAGTAGCTTAATCAATTAAAAAGTAAGAAGAAATGGCACATAAGAAAGGTGTCGGTAGTTCTAAGAACGGCCGCGAATCACAAAGTAAAAGATTAGGCGTTAAGATATTTGGTGGCGAAGCTTGCAAAGCAGGTAACATCATCGTTCGTCAAAGAGGTACTGAATTCCACCCGGGTGAAAACATCGGAATGGGTAAAGACCACACTCTTTTCGCTTTAGTAGATGGTACAGTTAGCTTCAAAGTTGGCAAAGAAGACAGAAGATATGTTTCTGTTGTTCCTGCTACTGAGGCATAATTGCACAACTGAAAATATTTAAGAGAAGGAGATGTAATCCATTGGATTACATCTCCTTTCTTTTTAACAACCAGAGTTTTATATATCACTCTAAAAGAGACATGTATGTATCATTCACTGCATATATGTTTATTATACAGCTCAATACATGTATTATATATATCATAGACACATCATATATATTATATATAACACATATATTTGCTTGATTATTCGTTTTTTCTTTATCTTTGTAGCCTTAAATAAGAAAGTTCATAAAAAGTATAGATATGCTTACCATTAAACAAATTACAGAAAACACAGAGGCGGTACTCCGCGGACTGGAAAAGAAGCATTTCAAAAATGCAAAGGAAACGATCGATCAAGTGATCGCTCTTAACGACAAGAGACGTAGCACACAAAATGAATTAGATAAGAATCTGGCAGAGGTTAACTCGCTTTCACGCACCATCGGTCAACTGATGAAAGAAGGCAAGAAAGAGGAAGCTGAGACTGCACGCGCACGCGTTGCCGAACTAAAAGAAGGTAACAAAGAATTAGACGCCGCTATGACACAGGCTGCAACAGATATGCAGAATGTACTTTACACCATCCCCAACATTCCTTACGACAGCGTACCCGAAGGTGTAGGCGCTGAAGATAACGTAGTGGAAAAAATGGGAGGTATGGAAACTGAACTTCCTAAAGATGCACTCCCCCACTGGGAACTGGCTAAGAAATATGATTTAATAGACTTCGACCTGGGTGTAAAAATCACAGGTGCAGGTTTCCCTGTATATAAAGGTAAAGGCGCACAACTTCAACGCGCTCTTATCAACTTCTTCCTGGACGAAGCACGCAAATCCGGATATACTGAAATCATGCCACCGACAGTAGTTAACGCAGCTTCCGGCTATGGCACAGGACAGCTTCCTGACAAAGAAGGACAAATGTATCATTGCGAAGTAGATGATTTATATCTGATTCCGACAGCAGAAGTGCCTGTAACCAACATCTACCGTGATGTAATTTTGGAAGAAAAACAGTTGCCAATAATGAATTGCGCCTATACACAATGTTTCCGTCGTGAAGCTGGTTCCTATGGTAAAGATGTGCGCGGACTGAATCGTCTGCACGAATTCTCCAAAGTAGAATTGGTTCGCATTGACAAACCGGAACACTCCAAACAATCTCATCAGGAAATGCTAGACCACGTAGAAGGTCTGTTGCAAAAACTGGAACTTCCATATCGTATCCTCCGCCTCTGTGGTGGTGATATGAGTTTCACTGCTGCCCTTTGTTTCGACTTCGAAGTATATTCAGAGGCACAGAAACGCTGGTTGGAAGTAAGTTCCGTATCCAATTTCGATACCTATCAGGCCAATCGTCTGAAATGCCGTTACCGTAATGCAGAAAAGAAAACCGAACTCTGCCACACACTGAACGGTTCAGCATTAGCACTGCCACGTATCGTTGCTGCCCTACTCGAAAACAACCAGACTCCGGAAGGCATTAGAATTCCGAAAGCGTTGGTTCCGTACTGCGGCTTCGACATGATAGACTAAGACTTGATCTGACAGACTAATAAAAGCACCCTTATATAGAGAGCCACTCATCAAAAGAGTGGCTTTTCTTTTATATTTCGCAAATAAGCTGTATCTTTGCCAAAATTTATATCATTCTGATAGCAGTTACGTAATAAAAACAACAAATTAATTAGATAATGAACAAAATCATTAGCAAGGAACGCTTTTCTGAAAAAGTATTCAAATTTGAAATTGAAGCTCCTTTAATTGCTAAATCTCGTAAGGCCGGACACTTCGTCATCGTACGTGTAGGCGAAAAAGGAGAACGTATGCCATTGACTATCGCAGGTTCCGACCTGAAAAAGGGTACCATTACTCTGGTAGTGCAGGAAGTCGGGCTTTCTTCTACCCGTCTCTGCGAGCTGAATGAAGGCGAATCTATCACTGACGTAGTAGGCCCACTCGGACAAGCTACCCATATAGAAAAATTCGGAACAGTAATCTGCGCTGGTGGTGGTGTAGGTGTGGCTCCGATGCTTCCTATCGTACAGGCTTTGAAGGCTGCCGGTAACCGTGTTATCACTGTATTGGCTGGACGCAATAAAGATCTCATCATCTTGGAAAAAGAAATGCGTGAAAGCTCTGACGAAGTAATTATCATGACGGATGACGGTTCTTACGGCCGGAAAGGTCTGGTGACAGAAGGTGTAGAAGAAGTTATCAAACGTGAGAAAGTAGACAAATGTTTCGCTATTGGCCCTGCCATCATGATGAAATTCGTTTGCTTGCTGACTAAAAAATATGAAATTCCGACAGATGTTTCGCTAAACACTATCATGGTGGACGGAACTGGTATGTGCGGCGCTTGCCGTATCACTGTAGGAGGAAAGACTAAATTCGTTTGTGTAGATGGTCCGGAATTCGACGGTCACCAGGTGAATTTCGACGAAATGCTGAAACGTATGGGTGCGTTCAAGAATATCGAACGCGAAGAAATGCATAAGCTGGAATCGGAATGTGAAGCAACCAAAGAAATCGATGAAAAAAGTCGTAATGCTGCTTGGAGGCAGGAGTTACGCAAATCCATGAAGCCAAAAGAACGTACGGCTATTCCTCGTGTAGAGATGAATGAACTCGATGCTGAATACCGTTCACACAGCCGTAAAGAGGAAGTTAATCAAGGATTAACAGCAGAACAGGCTGTTACAGAAGCCAAACGCTGTCTCGACTGTGCTAATCCTGGATGTATGGAAGGCTGTCCGGTAGGTATTGATATTCCCCGCTTCATTAAGAATATCGAACGCGGTGAGTTCCTCGAAGCTGCTAAAACATTGAAAGAAACAAGTGCGCTCCCTGCAGTTTGCGGCCGTGTGTGTCCGCAAGAAAAACAGTGCGAATCAAAATGTATTCATCTGAAAATGAATGAAAAGCCGGTAGCTATCGGTTATTTGGAGCGTTTTGCAGCTGATTACGAACGTGAAAGCGGACAAATCTCCGTACCTGTCATTGCAGAGAAAAACGGCATCAAAATAGCTGTTATCGGTTCAGGACCTGCAGGATTGGCATTTGCCGGAGATATGGCTAAATATGGATATGATGTAACTGTATTCGAAGCGTTGCATGAAATTGGCGGTGTATTGAAATACGGTATCCCCGAATTCCGTTTGCCAAACAAGATTGTAGACGTAGAAATCAACAATCTCGGTAAGATGGGCGTTAATTTCATCAAAGACTGTATTGTAGGAAAGACTATCGGTGTAGAAGACTTGAAAGCGGAAGGTTTCAAAGGAATATTCGTGGCTTCCGGTGCCGGACTGCCAAACTTTATGAATATCCCGGGAGAGAACTCTATCAATATCATGTCTTCAAATGAATACCTCACCCGTGTCAATTTGATGGATGCCGCCAGCGAAGATTCGGACACTCCGGTAGCATTCGGTAAGAATGTGGCAGTAATCGGTGGTGGCAACACAGCTATGGACTCTGTCCGTACGGCAAAACGTCTTGGCGCTGAACGTGCTATTATTATCTATCGTCGCTCGGAAGAAGAAATGCCTGCACGTATCGAAGAAGTAAAACACGCCAAAGAAGAAGGGGTTGAATTCCTCACTCTGCATAATCCTATCGAATATATTGCTGATGAACAAGGTTGCGTAAAACAAGTTATTCTGCAAAAGATGGAATTAGGCGAACCGGATGCTTCCGGACGTCGTAGTCCTGTAGCCATCCCGGGAGCAACAGAAACAATTGACATAGATCTGGCCATTGTCAGCGTTGGGGTATCTCCTAACCCGATTGTTCCAAGCTCTATCAAAGGACTGGAATTAGGACGGAAAGGAACTATCGCAGTAAATGACAACATGGAATCTTCTATCCCGATGATTTACGCAGGTGGCGACATCGTTCGCGGTGGAGCTACTGTAATTCTGGCGATGGGTGATGGCCGTAAAGCTGCCGCTGCTATGAATGAGCAACTGAAAACAAACGCCGGCAACTAACTGCCGCTTATTAACACCCGGGCTAAAACCAACTCACACGTGGGTAGAACATCGATCACCCCCGGCATAAAAAAGTAGAATAAGAAAAGAGGTTGTGTCAAAACGTTGGCACAACCTCTTTTATATTTTACAGTTCTGCTATATTTTCTTTTGGCTATGCTGCTTTTTCCTCATGCATTTGGCAACAAGTTGCTATATTCCAA
>NZ_JAPQKZ010000054.1:0-39774 GCF_027257075.1 Bacteroides sp. LFL-34
GCAACGCCCTACGAAAAAAACACACCAGCCACAAGCCCTGAAAGGGCGGAACTGTATACAATTATGCCCTTTCAGGGCGCAAATTCAGATTACCGTTTTTTCGTAGGGCGTTGCCCTACGCTATGTAATTAAGCCCTTTCAGGGCACTCCGCAAAATTATCATTTAGCTCATTTCTGCACGGAAAAGAATTAAAACCGTCAAGAAACGAACTACTTTTAACGTCAGTTCGATGCAATATCTATCTGTATGACTTAACGGTCAGATACATTCTCCAAAGTTTCGGAAGGTTTGCCGCCCAAGAGCTTTTCCAAGTCACGTAATTGACGTTGATAATCCTGTAACATCTGACTGACAAAACCATGATAGCAAGAAGCTGATATCAGGAAGTTCGACCATTTTGCCCATTCTTCAAAAATCTTTTGACACTCTGTGCGAGGTGAATTTTGTAAAGAAAAGAAATGCAGACAAGCCTTTTGCATCTCCGGCATCCCATTTTCCCATGAACGGTCGAGGTTGGTTAACGCTTTAATAAAATGTTTGATTTTGTGGTGTAACGCTCCCAAACGTTGTAATTCCGAACGATCGACTGATACAGTAGGGCATAGTCGTCGTGATTGGGCTAAATAAAACTGTTTTAGGTTTTCTTTTTCTTCCAGATTAGGAAAATTAGCTTCCTGCCGATTGCTTTGAACGGTTTTTACAGGTGCATTGTTTTGTTCTTCATGCATGATACAACGGTTTTAAGATAGGCGGGAATAAAAAAACGGTTCCGCCTTTCCCGTTGCATAACACTCCACAGAAGCTGGGGACGCATTAACGTTCCCCACGGGGGTACGAAACCGCGTATCTACGGCAGCAACAGGCATAAAAATGCCTGCTACTGGAGTTGAAGCAGGTTCACTGCTTCTGTGGGTATAAAATGTTATGCGTTGCAAATGTACGATAATTTTCGGAAGTCGCAAATTAAACGGCGCAAGAATCTGTATGAAAATTATGTGATGTTAAAGTGCTGTAGCCATTTCTGAAGCATGTATTAAAATTAAGTATAATGCATTTTTAATTTTGCAATGACAATGTATAAAGATAAACAGTACCTTTGCACAGTCTTTATATAAAAACACGTATTGTTATGGAACAACATCCGATAAAAATTAATAAAGTGCAGATACGCAATCTGCAAATAGAAGATTATGTACAACTATCCCAATCGTTTACCCGTGTTTATTCTGACGGTAGCGATGTGTTTTGGACTCGTGAGCAGATACAGAAGTTGATTAAAATCTTTCCGGAGGGTCAGATCGTCACAGTCGTTGACGATAAAATAGTTGGTTGTGCTCTTTCTATTATTGTTGATTATGATAAAGTAAAGAACGATCATACGTATGCACAGGTTACGGGTAAGGAAACATTCAATACACATAGCTCTAAAGGAAATATCCTGTATGGCATTGAAGTATTCATCCACCCGGGCTATCGTGGTTTGCGTCTCGCACGTCGTATGTATGAATATCGTAAGGAGCTTTGCGAAACATTGAATCTGAAAGCAATCATGTTTGGCGGACGTATCCCGAATTATCATAAATATGCTGACAAAATGCGTCCGAAAGAATATATCGAACGGGTACGTCAACGCGAGATTTATGATCCGGTACTTACTTTCCAGTTGTCGAATGACTTTCACGTTCGTAAGGTAATGACTAATTATCTGCCAAATGATGAAGAATCAAAACATTATGCTTGTTTGCTGCAGTGGGATAATATCTATTATCAGCCACCTACACAAGAATATATCAGTCCCAAAACTACGGTTCGCGTAGGATTGGTGCAATGGCAGATGCGTAGTTATAAAACGTTGGATGACCTGTTCGAACAAGTAGAATTTTTTGTGGATGCAGTCTCCGATTATAAAAGTGATTTTGTTCTTTTCCCGGAATATTTCAATGCTCCTTTGATGTCGAAGTATAACGATAAAGGAGAATCGCAGGCTATTCGCGGATTGGCAAAGTATACGGATGAAATTCGGGAACGGTTTATGAATCTGGCTATTAGCTATAATATCAACATTATAACCGGAAGTATGCCATACGTAAAAGAGGACGGATTGCTTTATAATGTAGGTTTCCTTTGCCGACGGGATGGAACCTACGAAATGTACGAGAAATTACACGTCACTCCCGATGAAATAAAAAGTTGGGGACTTAATGGTGGTAAACTTCTGAATACTTTTGACACGGACTGTGCAAAGATTGGAGTTTTGATCTGCTATGATGTCGAGTTCCCCGAACTTTCCCGCCTGATGGCAGATCAGGGAATGCAGATATTATTTGTTCCTTTCCTGACAGATACCCAGAATGCCTATTCCCGTGTTCGTGTTTGTGCGCAGGCACGTGCCATCGAGAATGAATGTTTTGTAGTCATTGCCGGAAGTGTAGGAAATCTTCCCCGTGTGCACAATATGGATATTCAATATGCCCAATCGGGGGTATTTACCCCATGCGACTTTGCTTTTCCAACGGACGGAAAGAGGGCGGAGGCAACTCCTAACACCGAAATGATTTTGGTATCGGATGTTGATCTGGATTTGCTGAACGAACTGCATACTTATGGTAGTGTACGCAACTTGAAAGACCGCAGGAATGACCTGTATGAGGTGAGATACAAGAAATAAAAAGAGTGACGCTATGCTGTCCGGATAGCGTCACTATATGCCTTGGATAGCGTCACTATCCGGGGCATATAGTGACGCCCTTTTTATAGAATACTTTTTTATTTGGAAGACGTGCCACTCTCCAATATACTAACGATAGAAAACAGCGTAAAGCAAATAGCTCCGAGACCTACCAAAACACGTGCCGGAATGAAATAATCAGCATGTATAGTAGCAAGCTCGAATACAAAAGCCGCCAGGAACAGACAAGCCAATGCCGTAAATACCGGAATCATAGGAATACGGTTGGCTAATTTGAACTCTTGCCTCCATATCTTAGCCAGCAGGATTACTTTGCTGGAAATACTGTAACATACTAACCCCAACCCGAGCATAATATATCCGGTGGTACCGTTTGCACTTCCGGAATCTGCCAAAATCACGAATAATCCCCATACAAAAGAGATAGATCCCATTAATAAAACCAGTTTCGGCCATTTATTCCGTTCTTTTTCTGAATAATCATTACGTATCTGACGTGCTATGGTAGCTACCAGCGCAATCAAACTGGTACAAATACATGCCAGACCGACCATTACATGCCCCGCCACAAAATAAGCAGGATGAGAATGACTGTTGCCTAATAATACAAATGCCCATATCCATGCGATCAGCGAAACGATGATGGCAACAATGACCAATGCCCGTCTCTGATTAAGGGAAAAAGCTCCTTCCGGAACTTCATTACTTGTCGCTTTTGAATTCCTCGGAATTAAAGAGAATCGGGTAGAAGAGGTGGCGGCGGTAGCTACACAAGTGGTAATAAATCCAACGCCGGTGATAACGTGTCCTGCAACAAATGCAGAGGTGGAAGTGGCATTACTGAAAATGCAGATACCTCCAATAATAGTAATGATGGCTGCCAGATAGCCTATAACCGGCAAAATGTATTTGGCCGATTTATTATAAGTATGTATGATTTGCCGGATGATAGTGGCAGCCGTGCAAAACAGTGCAATGCATATCATACCGAGTGAAAACACAACAGGACCGGCCACAACACGACTCCCGTCATCTCCATAACCATAAATAAACGCTCCGTATCCGAAGCAAAAAATAGCCATCGCCAAAGGGATTGCTCTGAATAAAATGCTAATACCGTAATTCATAAGTTAAAGTGCTTTTAGGTTTCCCACTAAAACAAGGAGATACCTGTTTTGTTTAGGCTGTAGGCGGTTTATAATCGTTAACTTCACACGAATCCGATTAAAAGTCCTAGCTTTTTGCTCAACTAAACAAATGTTTTTGTAAATTTGCACCCTTAAAAATGGGGATACCCCTCAAATTGTAAATTGTAAATAGTAAAATCGTAGACAGCTATGGGTAAGAGATTTACTGAATATTCGCAGTTTGACCTTTCGCAGGTGAACAAAGATGTGCTGAAGAAATGGGACGAGAACCAGGTTTTCGCCAAGAGTATGACAGAACGTGATGGCTGTCCTTCGTTCGTGTTTTTCGAAGGACCTCCCTCGGCTAATGGTATGCCGGGTATTCACCATGTAATGGCTCGTACCATTAAGGACATTTTCTGTCGCTACAAAACGATGAAGGGTTATCAGGTGAAGCGTAAAGCCGGATGGGATACGCACGGACTGCCTGTGGAACTAAGTGTAGAAAAGGCATTAGGTATCACAAAAGAAGATATTGGTAAGAAAATCTCTGTTGCCGACTACAATGCGGCTTGTCGGAAAGACGTGATGAAATATACCAAGGAGTGGGAAGACCTGACTCATCGGATGGGATATTGGGTGGATATGAAGCATCCTTATATCACGTATGATAATCGTTATATTGAGACATTATGGTGGCTATTGAAGCAACTGCATAAAAAAGGATTGTTGTATAAAGGATATACGATCCAACCGTATTCACCGGCTGCAGGAACAGGATTGAGCTCACATGAGTTGAATCAACCGGGCTGTTATCGGGACGTAAAAGATACAACAGCCGTTGCCCAATTTAAAATGAAGAATCCTAAACCGGAAATGACGGAATGGGGAACTCCTTATTTTATCGCTTGGACAACTACTCCATGGACATTGCCCTCAAATACGGCTCTTTGTGTGGGACCCAAAATTGACTATGTGGCTGTACAGTCTTACAACGCTTATACCGGAGAACCTATCACGGTTGTTCTGGCAAAAGCTTTATTGAATGTACACTTCAATGCAAAAGCTGCTGATCTGAAATTGGAGGACTACAAAGCCGGAGATAAACTTGTACCGTTTAAAGTGATTGCCGAATATAAAGGTACTGATCTTGTCGGTATGGAATATGAGCAGTTGATTTCTTGGGTAAAACCGGTTGAGGTATCCGAAGATGGCAATTGGAAGCCTAGTGATAAGGCTTTCCGTGTAATACCGGGTGATTATGTTACTACAGAAGATGGTACAGGTATCGTTCACATTGCACCTACATTTGGTGCGGATGATGCGAATGTGGCACGTGCTGCAGGAATCCCGTCACTGTTCATGATTAATAAGAAAGGCGAAACTCGTCCGATGGTGGATTTAACTGGTAAATTCTATCTGTTGAATGAGCTGGATGAGAATTTCGTAAAAGAATGTGTTGATGTAGATAAATACAAAGAATATCAGGGTGCATGGGTGAAAAATGCTTATGATCCTCAATTTATGGTGGATGGCAAATACGATGAGAAAGCTGCGCAAGCAGCCGAATCTTTGGATATTGTCATTGCCATGATGATGAAAGCAGACAACAAGGCTTTCAAGATAGAAAAGCATGTCCACAACTATCCGCACTGCTGGCGTACAGACAAACCGGTGCTTTATTATCCATTGGATAGCTGGTTTATCCGTTCTACCGCTTGCAAGGAGCGAATGATGGAATTGAATAAAACCATCAACTGGAAACCGGAATCTACCGGAACCGGCCGTTTCGGCAAGTGGCTGGAAAATCTGAATGACTGGAACCTTAGCCGTTCTCGTTATTGGGGTACTCCATTGCCTATCTGGCGTACAGAAGATAATACGGATGAGATATGTATCGAATCTGTAGAAGAACTTTATAATGAAATCGAGAAATCGGTAGCTGCCGGATTTATGAAATCCAATCCATACAAGGATAAAGGTTTCGTGCCGGGTCAATATTCGGAAGAAAATTATGATAAGATTGATCTTCACCGTCCTTATGTAGACGACGTCATATTGGTATCGAAAGATGGCAAACCGATGAAGCGTGAATCAGACTTGATTGATGTATGGTTCGATTCGGGTGCTATGCCATACGCGCAGATACATTATCCGTTCGAAAATAAAGAACTGTTGGATAACCGTCAGGTATATCCGGCTGACTTTATTGCAGAAGGAGTAGACCAGACTCGTGGTTGGTTCTTTACCTTGCATGCTATCGCTACCATGGTATTTGACAGCGTGTCCTACAAAGCTGTTATCTCTAACGGTTTGGTACTCGATAAGAACGGTAACAAGATGTCCAAGCGTTTGAATAACGCTGTCGATCCGTTTACTACGATTGAAAAGTATGGTTCCGACCCGTTGCGTTGGTACATGATTACCAATTCTTCTCCGTGGGATAACCTGAAATTTGACGTTGAAGGAGTGGAAGAGGTTCGCCGTAAATTCTTCGGTACCTTATATAATACGTATTCATTCTTTGCGCTTTATGCGAATGTAGACGGATTTGAGTATAAAGAAGCGGATGTACCGATGGTAGAACGTCCGGAGATCGACCGTTGGATCTTGTCTGTATTGAATACATTAATAAAGGAGGTAGATACATGCTATAATGAATATGAACCGACAAAGGCAGGACGTTTGATCTCTGATTTTGTGAATGATAATTTGTCCAACTGGTATGTTCGTCTGAATCGTAAACGTTTCTGGGGTGGTGAATTTACACAGGATAAATTGTCTGCTTATCAGACATTGTACACTTGTCTCGAAACAGTTGCCAAACTGATGGCTCCTGTATCTCCGTTCTATGCAGACCGGTTGTATACTGACTTGATTACAGCAACAGGACGCGACAATGTAGTTTCTGTCCATCTTGCCGAATTCCCGAAATATCAGGAAGAAATGATAGACAAGGAACTGGAAGCCCGCATGCAAATGGCACAGGATGTTACATCTATGGTGTTGGCATTGCGCCGCAAGGTGAATATCAAGGTACGCCAACCGCTGCAATGTATCATGGTTCCGGTGGTAGATGAAGAGCAGAAAGCTCATATCGAAGCTGTGAAGAACCTGATTATGAATGAAGTGAACGTAAAAGAAGTCAGATTCGTTGATGGTGCAGCCGGTGTATTGGTGAAAAAAGTGAAATGTGACTTTAAGAAACTGGGACCGAAATTTGGCAAGCAAATGAAAGCAGTAGCTGCTGCTGTTGCAGAAATGTCACAGGAAGCCATCGGTGAATTGGAGAAAAACGGAAAGTATACATTAAATCTGGATGGTGCGGAAGCTGTTATTGAAGCATCGGATGTCGAGATCTTTAGTGAAGATATTCCGGGATGGTTGGTTGCCAATGAAGGCAAACTGACAGTAGCGCTTGAAGTGACCATTACCGAAGAACTGCGTCGCGAGGGTATTGCCCGTGAACTGGTGAACCGTATTCAGAATATACGTAAGTCAAGCGGCTTCGAGATTACAGACAAAATAAAAATAACAATCTCGAAAAATACGCAAACAGATGATGCGGTAAATGAATATAATACTTATATTTGTAACCAGGTTTTAGGCACATCTCTTGAACTTGTAGATGAAGTGAAAGACGGAACAATGCTGGAGTTTGACGATTTCTCATTGTTTGTGAACGTGATAAAAGACTAATACTATATTGATTAACCTTTTAAAATTGTAAAGTTATGGCAGAAAAGACTAGATATTCGGATGCGGAACTCGAGGAATTCCGTGCCATTATTATGGAGAAGCTGGAATTGGCACAACGTGACTATGAACAGTTGAAGAAAAGTTTGATGGGACTGGACGGTAATGATACCGACGATACATCTCCTACGTATAAAGTATTGGAAGAAGGAGCTAATACGCTCTCCAAGGAAGAAACGACCCGACTGGCACAACGTCAGCTGAAGTTTATCCAAGGATTACAAGCTGCTTTGGTACGTATTGAGAATAAAACGTACGGCATTTGCCGTGAAACCGGAAAGTTGATTCCGGCAGAGCGTCTGCGTGCTGTTCCTCATGCTACATTAAGCATTGAAGCAAAGAACAGTGGTAAAAAATAACAGATAGCAAGTAGGCTACAGGTAACGAGCTACAAGTAGCTGCGCAAAGTTTACGCACGGCACTTGTAGCTCGTTATGTTTAACTTATAATAAACACATGAAGAAACTATTCACGAAGGGGAAAATTGCCCTTCTCGTTATCTTTTCCGTATTGATTATTGACCAGATCATCAAGGTCTGGATTAAAACTCACATGTACTGGCATGAAAGTATACGTGTGACCGATTGGTTTTATATCTATTTCACCGAAAACAACGGGATGGCTTTCGGTATGGAAATCTTCGGCAAGTTATTCCTGACAACATTCCGCATTGTTGCGGTAGCATTGATAGGGTGGTATCTCTATAAAATCATAAAGAAAGGGTTCAAAACAGGTTATATCGTCTGTGTGGCTCTTATTCTGACCGGTGCTTTGGGGAACATCATAGATAGCGTGTTCTATGGAGTTATTTTCAATGAAAGCACTCATTCGCAGATTGCCAGTTTCATGCCCGAAGGTGGTGGATATTCTACCTGGTTTTACGGAAAAGTGGTGGATATGTTTTACTTTCCGATTATAGATACAAACTGGCCTACATGGATGCCGTTTGTGGGTGGAGAGCATTTTATATTCTTTAGTCCGATCTTTAATTTTGCGGATGCCGCTATCAGTTGCGGTATCATTGCCTTGTTACTCTTTTATAGTAAATATTTGAATGAGTCTTATCATTCGCTGGATAAAGATAAAAAGGAAGCTACGGATCATGAAAAATAAATTTCGGTTTCATCTGTGTCTCATCTGCATGTTCGTTTTTGCGGTAGCCGGGTGTAAAGTGAAAAGACCCAGTGATGTAATCTCGGAATCGAAGATGGAGAATTTGCTGTATGATTATCATGTGGCAAAGTCTATGGGAGATAATTTGCCTTATAGTGAGAACTATAAGAAAGCATTGTATATCGACGCCGTTTTCAAGAAATACGGGACTACACAAGCTGCATTTGACTCATCCATGGTTTGGTATACCCGTAACACAGAGATTTTATCGAAAATTTATGATAAGGTGAAAAAACGCTTGAAAGACGAACAGGAACTTGTTGGCGACCTGATAGCCAAGCGTGATAAGAAACCGAAAATGACTAAGCAGGGTGATAGCATCGATGTCTGGCCGTGGCAGCGTATGGTACGTCTGACCGGTGAAATGATGGATAATCAATATGTATTTACTTTGCCGACTGACTCTAACTACAAAGACCGGGATACACTGGTATGGGAAGTGCGGTATCGTTTCCTGGAGCCGATGCTTGCCGACTCTTTAAGAGGTGTCACTATGGCTATGCAGGTGATTTATGAAAAAGATACGATCAATCATTGGAAAACGGTGACTGAACCGGGTGTGCAACAAATTCGTTTGTTTGCAGACACATTAGGTTCGATGAAAGAAATAAAAGGTTTCATTTATTATCCGATGGATGGCCAAGAAAAAGGCGGGGCAGTATTGGCCGACCGTTTCATGATGACTCGTTATCATTGTACGGATACGCTCGCATTTGCCGTACGCGATTCTTTGAATAAGATAGAAGCATTGAAAGCGGATTCTTTGAAGAAGATAGCTACTAAAGAAAATGCCGACTCTTTACATAAGGTCATAGACAAGAATAAAGATGACATTCAGCGTCTGACACCGGAAGAGATGAACCGTCGTCGTACGGGAACTCATCGTGAGAAGAAGCCGGAGCAGATTCAGGTGGAACAGCATATCCAAAAGGAACGGATAGAGCAAAGAAAAGAACGCCAGATGAATCAACGCAGGAAGCAGCAACAAAGACGTTCAAACAACTGATTGTAATGAAACGTTTTGCTTCTCATTATTTGCTGATACCTGCCGTCGGATATATGAAACAGCAGGTAGTGGAGATCACTGACGAAGGAGTTGTCCGAGGTGTGTTCCCATTGACCGAAGAGATTGAATCGGTTGAATGGATGCCGGGAGTGATAGTGCTGCTTTCTGAAAGTCAGATGGAAGAAATAAAAAACACTGGGATGATTTTAAAAAATATCCCAGTGTTTCAAATCAATCTTCCCAGTGTTTCGAATCAATCTTCCCAATGTTTTAATGAGTATCTGCAGGAAGCAGAAAAGAAGGGGGAAGCTTTATTTCCTTATTTATTTTATCCTTTTGATTTTACTTCCATGCAGCCTGTCGACGGAACTCGGCACAGATTACTGCGGTAGCAATGGCTACATTCAGAGACTCGGATGTCTCTTGGCCTGCCGGGTAATTGGGGATATATAATTTTCGGTTGATTAATGTGGCTACCTCTTTCCCTATGCCATTCCCTTCATTTCCCATTACGATCAAGCCATTGGTCGACAATGGTTGTTCATACATATTTTTTCCATCCAGGAACGTACCGAACACAGGAGTATCTCCGAGCGACCGGATAAAATCGGGGAGGGAGGTATAATGTACTTTCACCCGGGCAATTCCACCCATAGTGGCTTGTATGGTCTTAGGGTTATATACATCTACCGTATTCTGCGAGCAGATAATATGTTCGATGCCAAACCAGTCGGCCAAACGGATAATGGTACCCAGATTTCCGGGATCTTGTACATCGTCCAATGCAAGGCAAAGTGATGAACGAACTGCCTCCGGATCCAAAGTATATTGTGGTTGTTCGAAAATAGCAAGTACCTGTTGGGGAGTTTTCAATAAACTGGCCCGTGAAAGATCTTCCTGTGAAACTTCTACCAGTTCACTTGCGTCAATACCCGGATGCTCCTGAAACCAGAAGGGAGTGGCTGCTAAAAAACGACAGGGAAAATGTCCGAGTAAATCACCTACCAATTTAGGACCTTCAGCCAGAAATACCCGCTCTTCTTTACGTATTTTCTTCAGTTCCAGCGAGTGGATATACTTTATTTTGTTTTTACTTAATGATGCCATAGATTTGATATTCTTTTGCAAAGCTATAAAGATATTTCCAATCTACCCTTACTTTCTTCGTCTTTTTCTTAAATTATTTTCCCCGTCGGAAAATATAATTTATCTTTGTAGGCGCATTTTTCATGCTATCGATGTAAAACCGTATGAGGAGAAATTTTCTTTGTTTGCTTGCTTCTGCTGCTGTCTTGTCACTTGCTTCGTGTACTACCACTAAGTTTGTGCCGGATGGATCTTATTTGCTGGATGAAGTCAAAATTCGTACGGACCAAAAAAATATACGGCCTTCTTCCTTGCGCATGTATGTTCGCCAAAATCCTAATGCCAAGTGGTTCAGTCTGATAAAGACCCAACTTTATGTATACAATCTGTCGGGGCGTGATTCGACCAAATGGGGGAATAAGTTCTTGAGAAGAATAGGGGATGCTCCCGTAATATATAGCGAGGACGAAGCACAACGTTCTGAAGAAGAGATCACTAAGGCTGTGCATAATATGGGATATATGGCGGCAACAGTGAAACGTTCGACCAAAGTAAAAAAGAAAAAGATTAAGGTCTATTATGACGTAACGGCAGGCAAGCCATACGTTGTTCAATCTATTAAATATGATATTTATGATCCTAAAATAGCTGCGCTTCTCAAACAGGATTCTGCCAGAAGTTTGCTGAAGGAAGGAATGTATTTTGATGTGAATGTATTGGATGCGGACAGGCAACGTATCACAAATAAGTTACTTCGGAATGGTTACTATAAATTTAATAAGGATTATATCGGATATACTGCCGACACCGTTCGTAATACTTATAATGTAGATCTGACTCAACATTTGCAGATGTATAAAGCTCATGCGAATGATTCGGCAAGAGCACATCGGCAATATTGGATCAATAAGATTAATTTTATTACGGATTATGATGTTTTGCAGTCCTCGGCAATGAGCAGTGTGGACATCAATGATTCGGTGCATTATAAGGGATATCCGATTTACTATAAGGATAAACTCTATTTGCGTCCTAAAGTTCTTACGGATAACCTTCGGTTTGCTTCCGGCGACCTGTATAATGAGCGCGATGTGCAGCAGACCTATTCCAGTTTTGGACGTTTATCGGCATTGAAATATACGAATATCCGTTTTATTGAGACTCAAATAGGAGATTCAACGATGCTCGATTGCTATGTGATGCTGACTAAGAGCAAGCATAAATCAGTAGCTTTCGAGGTAGAGGGAACTAATTCTGCCGGTGACTTGGGAGCGGCAGCTTCCGTCTCTTTCCAGAACAGGAACCTTTTTCGCGGATCGGAAACTTTTATGATAAAATTCCGTGGAGCGTATGAAGTCATTTCTGGACTTCAGGCAGGTTATTCGAATAATAACTATACAGAGTACGGGGTGGAAACGAGTATCAACTTCCCTAATTTCCTGTTCCCTTTCATTTCCTCTGATTTTAAACGGAAAATCAGGGCGACAACAGAGTTTGGTTTGCAGTATAATTATCAGTTGCGCCCGGAATTCCTGCGTACGATGGCTTCTGCCAATTGGAGCTACAAGTGGACGCAACGTCAGAAGATACAACACCGTATTGATTTGATTAATATTGCTTTTCTATATTTGCCTCGTATCTCTGACAGGTTTAAAGAAGACTATATTAATAAAGGACAGAACCATATTTTCCAGTATAATTATCAGAATCGATTGATTGTAAATATGGGATATAGCTATAATTATAATAGCGTGGGAGGGTCTATTATTAACAATACGATTGCTTCTAATTCATACTCCATCCGTTTTAATTTCGAATCGGCGGGAAATGTAATGTATGCTCTGTCAAAGGCTGCAAACATTCGGAAGAACAGTAATGGTGAATACGCTATTCTGGGAATTCCTTATGCTCAATATCTGAAAGGGGAGTTTGATTTTGCTAAGAATATCAGAATCGATTATCGTAACTCTTTTGCGTTTCATGCTGGTGTGGGAATAGCTGTACCTTATGGAAATGCGAAGACTATTCCGTTTGAGAAACAATATTTCTCTGGTGGAGCCAATAGTGTCCGCGGATGGAGTGTTCGCGATTTGGGACCGGGCTCTTTTGCAGGAAATGGGAATTTGCTCGATCAATCCGGAGATATTAAACTGGATGCCAGTATTGAATACCGAAGCAAGTTATTCTGGAAGTTTCAGGGGGCGGTATTTATTGATGCTGGTAATATCTGGACCATCCGGAGTTATGCCAATCAACCGGGAGGGGTTTTCAAGTTTGATAGGTTTTATAAGCAAATAGCAGTGGCCTACGGATTAGGTCTCCGCCTGGATTTGGATTTCTTTATTTTGCGTTTTGACGGAGGTATGAAAGCTGTCAATCCTGCCTATGAAACGAGGAAAGAGCATTTCCCCATCATTCATCCTAAATTCAGTCGTGACTTTGCTTTCCATTTTGCTGTGGGATATCCTTTCTAATCAGCCATTTATTATTTACTCTTACTAATTCGAGCGTATCTTGCAGGGAACTTACGTATTCCATTTTTCCTCCGATGGGATGAATGACGAATGCATTTTTGATTTGGCAGACAACCGACGCTTCTTCTAAATTAGCATCTATCTCACTTGAAATAACAGAAACTTTTGCAGCGCCTCGTGTCTTAAGTTGCTCCAGATGGGGTTGCCCGACATTAGATGCTAAGAAACTAAGATAAGATTGAGAAGAAGGCGTGCTCCATTCTTTGGCGACCGGATAATTGAAATTATAAAAGGCTTCACAAAAATCTATGGCTGTCTGTTCTATTTGAGTTTGAGGAGTCTGTTGCTGACAAGATAGACAGGTGAAGATTAGAACAGAATAGATAAGTGTATGTAGTTTATTCATAGTACAAAAGATTCTTGATAGAAGAAGATAAGATTGAAAAAGGAGATGAAACTCCTATATGATGTTTCATCTCCTTCGTATTTGTTTTTATTTTTAGCGGGCGGCAAACATAAAATTGCTCATTGTAGCCTGGCGTGCTGCCAGCATGCCTTGAGCATCCAGCGTTACATTCATCTTTTCGCCATTTGGCAAGAACAAATCAGCAGTGCCATCATTGTTCATTTTTACTAATTCAGCGCTTTCACCGTTTGCAACGACATTCCATGTGTTGGCTTCTTTGTTGTAGATCAGGTCCATTGAAGCAGTTTCGCCCTCTTTAGTAATGGAATATCCATTCTCAAGAGTTTTCACCATGTAGTTGCCGTTTTCTCCTTTTACTTTCTTTACGTCACCTACATTAGCCATCGGATTGGAGCCACTCCAGAATTCGATTGAGTTGATAACTAAAGCATCAGCCAGGTAAGCTACACCATAAACCGGAACAATGTTGAAAGCAAGGAATACGAGTTCGTTTACAAACTTGTTTCCAACTGATTGATTCCAGGAAGACAGGCGGTTGAATAAACCAAATGATCCTACACAAGAACTGAATAATAAGCTACCACTAAGTACTACTGCGACTAAAGTCAGTTTTCCTCTTTTCATGTTAAAATGTTTTTGATTAATAAAAAATATTGATAATTTCTCTCTTATGTGTATGCAAATATAATATTTTTTAATTAATCGGGGCTGTTATTTCTAATTTTTGTATACTCTTGACTTCCGCCGTGACAATTCGTTTCCTATGATATGGTCTATTGAAAATTTACCGGGACCGGCAATATACATCAATATAAATACAACTAAATAGATGAAAGCTAGCTCTTTAACCGCAAATACGTCATTAGCATGAACAACAAAGAAGGCTACTATCATTGTGAAAATCATCGGGATCATTGCCAAGCGATACAGGAATCCGATGATAAATGCCATCGAACATACGAGTTCGCCAAAAATTGCTAATCCGAGAGATAGGGGACTTCCTATTCCAAGCGGATCAGGAAATACTGCTGACATCTCCTGGAAGTTACTCCATTTCTGGATACCGTGGTTCATTAATAATATACCGAAGATGATCCGGACAGCCAATAGCAACAAAGATACTTTCGTTGTATTCGATTTTGTGGGAAATAAAAAACTATAAATCATAAGTTGTTCTATTTTTAAGTTTATATCTATTTATATAAACATAAAAAATATTGAATTTGTTCTCTATTGATAGCAAAATTTGTTTGGACCTTATTCCTTATTTAAAACATAATGGTCTGCAAGTTCTCCGGTTATTTCTTGTTTATCCATTGTTAGTTTGCGTAAATGATTTTCTTCTACTTTATAATAAGAAAGTTCTCCGCCTTCTTCATTAAGAGTCAATAGGTTGTCTTTTAAAGTATATGTACCTTTTTCGTCAAATGAGCTGTCTCTATCGATATATACGGAATGGAGGCTGAATGTTTTGTCCGGATTTAATGTCAGGGTTGTTTCAATACCCGGACAATCGGCAGCGGGGAAAACTCCTTTATAAGTTCCTTCGTAATCAAGTGAATTTTCCGCATTATGGATATCGGTTACTTCGATTGAAGTACTGTCTGCACCGGCACTCTTGTTTGTTTTCGCGCTATTGTTGCATGCTGCCAAAAGAGCACATGAACATACTAAAATGAAAATTTTCTTCATAATTATTGTTTCTATTAGTTAGTCTAATTGAGTATATTGGACGTAAAGGTATAAATTTAAAATGGAATCTTTATAGTAAAAAGAAACGAACAACTTTATTTATGAATAAATAAACTTTGTATCTTTGCGGAAAATTCTAAAGATATGGCACAACATACTTATGACAATGAAGCTGTTCAGGAATTATTGAACTGGGCAAAAAAGATGATTGAGACAAAGAATTATCCAACAGAAAGATATCAGGTCAATAAATGTACTACCATTATTGATGGTAAATCGTATTTGGAATCTTTGATTGCAATGATTTCCAGAAACTGGGAGAATCCGACTTTTCATCCCACTATTGAGCAATTATGGGAGTTTAGGGAAAAGTGGGAAAATAAAGAAGCGTAGCAAATTGCGATTCAATGTTGAATGATAAATCATTTATGAATATAGAAATGCACTCTAATCATGTCAGATAAGAGTGCATTTCTATTTTATTAGTTTGATATTTATCAGCTTCCTAAAAAGGCAGCCATCTTTTCTTCTTTTTCAGGGATGTTTTTTCTTCTTCTCCGTTTTGGCTATAGATATCTGCAAACGTCTTTTTCTCTTTAATCATTTCGTAAATGACTCCCCAGTCTGGTAAACCACCCAGATTTCGATCGTCAATGAACATGTCGGCTTTCAACTTTCGAGAGAATCCCTGATGGCCTTTCTGCTCTTCAGGATAATCCTTATTAACGGCATAAAATTCTAAACCTCTGGCTTTACACCATTCGACAGCTTCGTCCAGAAGTGCTCCTTCACGCACACTCCACAGTATTAAACGATGCTTTTCTTGTTGCAATAACTTCAATGTGTCAACAGCGAATGGAATCTCTTCACCAATGCGTGGATAACGATGTTCTACAATCGTTCCGTCAAAATCAACAGCTATAATCATAGTTTTTAATTACCTAATTTGGAACAAAGATACGGACAGTAAGCCAAAAAAACGTATCTTTGTCTCAAATTAACATTTTAATAAAAATATAAATACATGAACAATTCCCCTCAGCGTGCTGCTAAAGGCTTTACGAGAGCATTTTGGGTCAGCAACACAGTCGAACTGTTTGAGCGTATGGCATATTATGCCGTTTTTATCGTTCTCACTATTTATCTATCTTCCATTTTAGGTTTTAATGATTTCGAAGCAAGTATGATTTCCGGGCTTTTTTCCGGTGGATTGTATCTGCTTCCTATTTTTTCCGGTGCTTATGCTGACAAGATCGGTTTCCGGAAATCAATGATTATAGCATTTTCCTTATTATCCATCGGATATTTAGGGTTGGGTGTACTGCCCACTTTACTGGAAGCTGCCGGTTTGGTTAGTTATGGTGCCACTACTCAATTTAATGGTTTGCCTGATAGCTATACCCGGTGGATCATCGTGCCGGTTTTGTTTGTACTTATGGTGGGAGGTTCTTTCATTAAGTCCATTATCTCCGCTTCTGTGGCTAAAGAAACAACGGAAGCAACCCGTGCCCGTGGTTATTCCATATTTTATATGATGGTAAATGTGGGTGCTTTCACCGGTAAAACGATTATCGATCCTTTGCGTAATGTCATTGGTGAACAAGCGTATATCTATATTAATTATTTCTCCGGTGCGATGACAATAGTTGCTTTACTTGCTGTTATTCTTCTTTATAAATCGACGCATACGGCAGGTGAAGGAAAAAGTCTCCATGAGATTGGACAGGGATTTATGCGAATCATCACAAACTGGCGTTTATTGATTCTTATTTTGATTGTTACAGGTTTCTGGATGGTGCAACAGCAGCTTTATGCCACTATGCCTAAATATGTGATTCGTATGGCTGGAGAGACGGCAAAACCGGGTTGGATTGCCAACGTGAATCCGTTTGTGGTGGTTTGCTGCGTTAGTTTTATCACTCGTTTGATGTCCAAACGCAGTGCGATTACTTCGATGAATGTGGGAATGTTTTTGATTCCTATTTCGGCATTACTGATGGCATGTGGAAATTTGTTGGGTAATGATCTTATTACAGGTATGAGCAATATTACTCTGATGATGATTGCGGGTATAGTTGTGCAGGCGCTTGCCGAATGTTTCATTTCACCGCGTTATCTGGAATATTTCTCTTTACAGGCTCCTAAAGGAGAAGAAGGAATGTATTTAGGATTCAGTCATTTGCATTCATTCCTTTCTTCCATTTTCGGTTTTGGTCTGGCGGGAATTCTGCTCACTAAATATTGTCCGGATCCGGCTTTGTTCGAGACGCGGGAAGCATGGGAGGCAGCTAGTGGAAATGCCCATTATATATGGTATTACTTTGCTGCTATAGGCCTGATTGCCGCTGTAGCGCTACTATTATTTGCAAAAATCACCGAATCCATCGACAAAAAGAAGGAGGCTTCTCGGTAATTCTCTGCTTTTTTATGTATATTTGCCGTCACTTTGCTGTAAAAGTTGACGGCATTTTGCATTTTAATAAAGAGGATAAAACATGAAAGTAAAATTTATAAGCCTGGCGAGTGGCAGTAGCGGGAACTGTTATTATCTGGGCACTGAAACCTATGGGATACTGATAGATGCCGGAATCGGCATACGTACTATCAAAAAATCACTGAAAGATTATAATATCTTGATGGATAGTATTCGTGCGGTATTTATAACGCACGATCATGCTGACCATATTAAAGCAGTGGGTAATCTGGGAGAAAAAATGAATATTCCTGTTTATACAACCGCACGTATTCATGCTGGAATTAATCGTAGCTATTGTATGACGGAGAAACTTAGCTCGTCAGTTCGTTATCTGGAAAAGCAAGAGCCTATGACGCTGGAAGATTTTCACATCGAATCTTTTGAAGTGCCACACGATGGAACGGACAATGTGGGGTATTGCATTGAAATTGATGGCAAAGTCTTTTCTTTCTTAACCGACCTTGGAGAGATTACTCCTACAGCTGCTCATTATATCAGTAAAGCCCATTATCTGATACTTGAAGCCAACTACGATGAGGAAATGCTCAAAATGGGGCCTTATCCTCAATATCTGAAAGAACGGATTGCAAGTAAAACCGGACACATGAGTAACTCTGATACTGCAGAGTTTCTGGCGGAAAATATTACTGAACATTTGCGATATATCTGGTTATGCCATTTAAGTAAAGACAATAATCACCCGGAGCTGGCTTATAAAACGGTGGAATGGAAATTAAAGAACAAAGGTGTTATTGTAGGCAAAGATGTGCAACTACTTGCTTTAAAGCGAAATACGCCTTCCGAGCTTTATGTGTTCGAATAAAGACGAAAAAAAGATAGTAAAAAAGCTGCATGATTGTTTGGTCAAATAAAATAAAAGACCTACTTTTGCAACCGCAAACGAGGAATTAAGCACTCTTAGCTCAGTTGGTAGAGCAACTGACTCTTAATCAGTGGGTCCAGGGTTCGAATCCCTGAGGGTGTACAAATTCGACGTTGCAATAAAAATAAAATGTTGCACTCTTAGCTCAGCTGGTAGAGCAATTGACTCTTAATCAATGGGTCCAGGGTTCGAGTCCCTGAGGGTGTACAAAGATTATTAAAAGGAGAACTTAAAAGGTTCTCCTTTTTTGTTAAGAGTCTTTGTTGTTACAGTTCAGCTATAGGAATAAAAAATACCGCTACTCAAAGCTATATTCGACTTTGGTAGCGGTATTTTTTTATAGTGTAACTACTATCTATTAGAACTTGAAGAAGTTCTTGGCATTGTTGTAGCTGATATCTTCAATCATTTGGTTTACACGATCCATTTCAGATGCCGGAATTTCTCCGTTTTCTACGTCACGTCCTACCAGGTTACACAATGTACGGCGGAAATATTCATGACGCGGGTAGGATAGGAATGAACGAGAGTCGGTCAACATACCTACGAAGCGGCTCAAAAGACCGAGTACTGACAAAGCATTCATTTGTTTTTCCATACCATCCTTTTGATCGAGGAACCACCATCCGGAACCAAATTGGATTTTTCCCGGGATAGAACCATCCTGGAAGTTACCCAGCATTGTTGCAATTACTTCGTTGGCGCATGGGTTCAAGTTGTAGAGGATTGTTTTAGTCAATTTGCCATTAGTGTTTAGGCGATCAAGGAATTTAGCCATTGCTTTGGCAGTTGTGAATTCACCGATAGAGTCGAAACCTGTATCAGCACCCAGTAATTTAAACATCTTCGTGTTATTGTTACGAATAGCGCCGTAATGGAATTGTTGAGTCCATCCTTTTTCCCAGTCCATTTCACCGAAGATCACAAGCATTGCTGATTTGAATTTCAGAATTTCTTCCTTGGTCAATTCTGCGCCACCATATACCTTATTAAAGATGGCTTTGATTTCAGCATCTGTATAATCTTCTGCGTAGAATTCTTCAATACCATGGTCAGACAGACGGCAGCCTTGTTCTGCGAAGAAGTCATGACGTTTGCGCAAAGCAGCGATCATATCATCAAAGTTGGAGATGATAACGCCACTTACCTCTGCCAGTTTTTCTACATAACTGCGGAAATCTGCAGGGACTTCTACAGCCATAGCCTTATCAGGACGCCATGTTGGTAACATCTTGATTTCAAATCCGCTTTCGCGTGTTTTGATATGATATTCCAATGAATCGATAGGATCATCCGTTGTGCAAACGGCTTCTACATGATAACGACGCATCATTCCACGAGCTGAATATTCGGGTTGAGACAGTTTCTCGTTACATTCATCGTAAATTTCACGTGCGGTTTGTGGATTCAATATTTTATTGATACCAAATGCCGTTTTCAGTTCAAGGTGAGTCCAGTGGTACAATGGGTTGCGGAAAGTGTAAGGTACTGTTTCCGCCCATTTTTCAAATTTTTCCCAGTCTGTGGTATCTTTTCCCGTACAGAAACGTTCGTCTACACCGTTTGTACGCATTGCACGCCATTTGTAGTGGTCACCGCCCAACCAGATTTCAGTCAGTGATTTAAACTTGTAGTCGTCAGCTACCATTTGAGGGATAAGGTGACAGTGATAGTCGATGATCGGCATTTTAGCCGCATGCTCGTGATACAACTTTTGCGCAGTTTCTGTTTGCAGCAAGAAGTTTTCGTCCATGAAGTTCTTCATTATTACTGTGTTTTAAGTATATAAAATTATTACTTTCTATATTTATACCTATATAGTATTGATTTTAAAGCTAATAGGCGTAAATCTTGTTTTAGTTTTATTAACCGTTATCGAACACAAAAATAGAAAATTTACTTGGAGTAACAAAATAATTCGTATATTTGCAGCGATTATTTATAATATTTAAGTTTTAGCACTATGGAGGACCAGAACTATACCATTAAAGACATTGCCCGTATGGCCGGTGTTTCCGCCGGAACGGTTGACAGGGTGTTGCACAATCGCGGTGACGTGTCTCCCAAAAGCAAAGCCAAAGTACAAAAGGTGTTGGATGAGATTCATTATCAGCCCAATGTGTTTGCTATCGGTTTGGCTGCTAAAAAGAAATATTCTTTCCTCTGTTTGATACCTTATTATATAGAGCATGATTATTGGCATTCGGTAGTAGGGGGGATTGAGCGTGCCCGGCAAGAATTACGTCCTTTTAATGTGAGTATAGATTATTTGTGCTATCACCATGGGGATGAGAAGAGTTATCAGGAAGCCTGCCTTTCTATAAAAGAAAAGAATGTGGATGCGGTATTGATTTCTCCGAATTTTCGGGAAGAGACACTGGCGCTGACAGCCTATTTACAGGAAAATAAGATTGCTTATGCTTTTGTCGATTTCAATATGGAAGAAGCGAAAGCGTTGACGTATATCGGGCAGGATTCATATAAGAGCGGATATATCGCAGCGAAAATATTGATGCGCAATTATTCGGCAGGAGAAGGCCAGGAGTTGGTTTTGTTTTTAAGTAACAATAAAGATAATCCGGCTGAAATACAGATGCAACGCCGTTTGGATGGTTTTATGAGTTACATTGCCGAAGAATATAATAACTTGGTAATCCATGAGGTAGTACTTAATAAATCCGATCAGGAAAGTAACCAACAGACATTGGATGAGTTTTTTCAGGCGCATCCGAAGGCTTTACTGGGAGTTGTATTTAATTCCAGAGTGTATCAGTTGGGAGAGTATCTTCGTCATGCGGGACGTAGCATGAAAGGACTGATAGGATATGACCTTCTGAAAGCAAACGTAGATTTATTAAAATCCGGTGATGTGCATTATTTAATCGGGCAACGTCCGGGTTTGCAAGGATATTGTGGGGTGAAGGCGTTGTGCGACCATGTCGTGTTTAAGAAGTCTGTTGAACCTGTAAAATACATGCCTATTGATATCCTGATAAAGGAAAACATTGATTTTTATTTTGAATTTGTATAATATCAACTTTATAAATTACAACTAACATGAAAGCATTAAACAAAGAAACTGCTCCTAAAACACAACGTCCGGAGCGTATTATCCAATTTGGCGAAGGTAACTTTTTGCGTGCATTTGTAGATTGGATTATTTATAACATGAACCAGAAAGCTGATTTCAACAGCAGTGTAGTAGTGGTTCAACCGATTGATAAAGGTATGGTCGATATGCTGAATGCACAGGATGATCTTTATCATGTAAACCTTCAAGGATTGGATAAAGGAGAGGCTGTTAACAGCTTGACAATGATTGATGTAATCAGCCGCGCTTTAAACCCATATACTCAAAATGACGAGTTTATGAAGTTGGCAGAGCAACCTGAAATGCGTTTTGTTATTTCAAACACTACAGAGGCTGGTATTGCTTTTGATCCGGCTTGTAAACTTGAGGATGCTCCTGCTTCATCTTATCCGGGTAAGCTGACTCAATTACTCTATCATCGTTTTAAAACATTCAATGGTGATAAGACAAAAGGTTTGATTATTTTCCCTTGCGAGCTTATTTTCCTGAATGGTCATAAGTTGAAAGAAACAATTTATCAATATATTGAATTGTGGAACCTGGGTAATGAGTTTAAAACTTGGTTTGAAGAAGCTTGTGGTGTATATGCAACATTGGTAGACCGTATTGTTCCGGGATTCCCGCGCAAGGATATTGCTGCTATCAAAGAAAAACTGCAATATGATGATAATCTGGTTGTTCAGGCTGAAGTTTTCCATTTGTGGGTTATTGAAGCTCCGCAGGAAGTTGCAAAAGAGTTCCCGGCTGACAAGGCAGGCTTGAATGTATTATTTGTACCGTCAGAAGCTCCTTATCACGAACGTAAGGTTACTTTGTTGAATGGCCCGCATACTGTTCTTTCTCCGGTTGCCTATCTCTCGGGAGTGAATATTGTACGTGATGCTTGCCAGCACGAAGTGATTGGCAAATATATCCACAAGGTAATGTTTGACGAACTGATGGAAACTTTGAACTTGCCGAAGGATGAGTTGGAGAAATTTGCAAATGATGTATTGGAACGCTTCAACAATCCGTTCGTGGATCATGCAGTAACCAGCATCATGCTGAATTCTTTCCCTAAATACGAAACTCGTGATTTGCCGGGATTGAAGACTTATCTGGAACGTAAAGGTGAACTTCCTAAAGGACTGGTACTTGGTTTAGCCGCTATCATTACTTATTATAAAGGTGGTGTACGTGCTGATGGTGCTGAAATTGTTCCGAATGATGCTCCTGAAATCATGAACCTGCTGAAAGAACTTTGGGCAACAGGTTGCACAAAGAAAGTTGCCGAAGGTGTTCTGGCTGCAGATTTTATCTGGGGAGAAGATTTGAATAAGATTCCGGGATTGACAGAAGCCGTAAAAGCTGATTTGGATTCTATCCAGGAAAAAGGAATGCTTGAGACCGTTAAAGGTATTCTGTAATTAGAAGACTAAATAAAAAAATAGCGCCACTGTCCTCTGAACAAGTGGCGCTATTTTTTATTATCAAGTTATTTATTATTCTTGTTCAGCCGTATGCAAAATAAATGTAGTAGCTCCAATTGTCACAATAGCGCCATCTTCAATACGTACACGGTCTTTATCTCCCAGAATTTCATTCATAAGGAAAGTACCTGTGAGACTAGGAGCATCTCGTAATGTGTAGACTAGCTTTCCTTGCTTATTACGCTTTATATTGATGATGCAATGGCGTCGATCCATGCTCATATCACCACTTTCAATGGGAGTATTAATGTTTGTTCCTACACAACGGCGGCCTATGACATTGTCACCTTCCTGCAAGGGAAGTAACTGTTTAAAACCAAATACATTTTCGATAACAGTGATATATCCGAATTCTTCTTTATGAGATTCAGCTTCTTCTTCCAGGTTTTCTTCCTTTCTAAGAGCCTTAACTTTACTTTTTCCTAACCGGATACTGAATTGCTTGCCACAATGTTCGCATTCAAATACCAGTGATTGGCCTTCGCTATACTTGGTTTCATCAAAATAAAGATAATTCTCACATTTAGGACAAAGAACTCGTTTCATGCTTTTTAAAAGGGTTTTTTATTTAGCCAGTAACCAGGCATTCTTATAAGTTTCGTTTTTTCTTAGCTCAAGTAATTGCTTGGTCGCTTCATCACGGTTGTTAAATGAACTGATACTGACACGTACTTTACCATCAGTGTTCAGAGCTTTTGCATCTGCAAATCCTTTTGATTTTAATTGGTTCGCAATAACTTCTGCATCTTTCAGGCTGATTCCTCCTGCCACAATGATATGAAAAGGATGATTTGCACTTTCTTGAGATTTCACCGCAGGAGCAGGAGTCGCTGTTTCCTGTTTTACCACTTTCACTTCTCTTACTGCGATCGGTTTGGAAGTCCTGGCTTTATCCGTTGTATGCTTTTTAGCAGATGAAGTTTTGGTTGAAGCAGAAGAAGCAGAAAGCTTCTTTGCTTGTTGCGCAGCATCGTTCTTAACATAAACAGGAGTTACTGCAACCGATTGCTTTTCTATTTGCTCAAAAAGCTCGCTGGGCAATAACTGTGCATAATTGTTCTTTTGAACGTCGGTATTCTCTACCGGAGTTGAAAAGGCAAAGAACAGTACGATGGCAGCAATCATTGCTGCAGCATTGCGGAGATACGCGCGGTTGATACTAATTTCAAAAGTCTTCTTTTCCTTTTCCTGATAAGTCGGTACCAATACTTTTTCTTTCTGCTGCAGAGCCGAAAGTTCATGTATTTCAAAAGAGTCGAGACCATATAATGAAGGAGTTGTTATCTTATAATCATAAGGAACGAACTCGTAGTTGCCATAAATGTTAGATTGAATCTCGCCTATATTATCCAGATGGGCTTTCCCTTCCTCATGAAGGAGACCGATAAATTCGTTTACTTCTTTTTCTACTATACGGCTGGCGTCAGCAAAACTTGTGTCGTATGCTGACATATAAGATTGCACCAGTACGCCGTCATTCAGTTTTAATTGAGGATTAAAACCGATTGTACGGGTAGGAGGTAAAAATATATTTTCTTCCTTTACGCGGGTTGCGGGCGAATAATGCGCTACAAAACCACCAAATCCCGGAACAATGACGCAGTCGTTTTCCAGTAGTAAAGTCTCTATATGTTGTGCCAATTCAATCATGTCTGCAAAATTAAGAGATAAATTGAATATATCCCAGAAAACTTCGAAAAATTCACTACTTTTGCATCGTTTTATTTATCACTATCAATAATGAACTATATACAGACAGAAATAGACGGAGTATGGCTGATCGAGCCTAGAGTTTTCTCCGATGAACGAGGCTATTTTATGGAAGCCTATAAGAAAGAAGAGTTTGAAGCCAATATTGGTCCCGTAAACTTTATACAGGACAACGAGTCGAAATCATCTTTTGGTGTATTGCGTGGATTGCACTATCAAAAAGGAGAACATAGTCAGGCGAAACTGGTTCGTGTTCTTAAAGGAGAAGTGCTCGACGTTGCCGTTGATTTGCGTAAATCATCGCCTACGTTTGGAAAGCATGTTTGTGTATTGCTTAGTGAAGAAAACAAGAGACAATTTTTTATTCCCCGTGGTTTTGCTCATGGCTTTGCTGTCTTGAGTGAAGAAGCTGTTTTTACATATAAGGTAGATAACAAGTATGCTCCGCAGGCAGAAGCCTCTATTTTATATAATGACGAAGCATTGGGGATCGACTGGCCGTTGGCAGAGTCGCAAATGTTATTATCTGCGAAAGACAGAGAGGGAACTGCTTTCAAGGACGCCGTTTATTTTGAATGAATTTCTAAACAAACAATAGATTAAGTATGAAAATTGCAATCGTGGGAACAGGGTATGTGGGTCTGGTGTCAGGCACATGTTTTGCCGAAATTGGCGTGAATGTAACGTGCGTAGACACGAACAAAGAGAAAATCGAATCTTTGCAAAAGGGGAACATTCCAATTTATGAAAATGGATTGGAAGAGATGGTACTCCGTAATATGAAAGCAAAGCGATTGAAGTTTACTACCTCATTGGAAAGTTGTCTGGATGAAGTGGAAGTTATATTCAGTGCAGTTGGAACTCCTCCGGATGAAGATGGCAGCGCTGATTTGAAATACGTATTGGAGGTGGCCCGTACCATTGGTCGCAACATGAAACAGTATAAATTGGTAGTTACCAAAAGTACCGTTCCGGTAGGCACTGCCAGTAAGGTTCGTGCGGTTATTCAGGAAGAACTGGATAAGAGAGGCGTGACGGTTGATTTTGATGTGGCTTCTAATCCGGAATTCCTTAAAGAAGGAAATGCTATCAGTGATTTTATGAGCCCGGACCGCGTGGTAGTGGGAGTGGAGTCGGCACGTGCGGAGAAATTGATGTCCAAACTATATAAACCATTCTTATTGAATAATTTCCGTGTGATTTTCATGGATATTCCGTCTGCGGAAATGACTAAATATGCGGCAAATTCGATGCTGGCAACCCGTATAAGCTTTATGAATGATATTGCAAACTTGTGCGAGATTGTTGGTGCGGATGTGAATATGGTGCGTAGTGGGATAGGTTCGGATACTCGTATCGGACGTAAGTTTCTGTACCCGGGTATCGGATATGGTGGTTCCTGCTTCCCCAAAGATGTGAAGGCATTGATTAAAACAGCAGAACAGAATGGTTATACCATGCGGGTACTTACGGCTGTGGAAGAAGTGAATGAGAACCAAAAAAGCGTCTTGTTCGAAAAGTTAATGAAACAGTTTAATGGTGATTTGCAGGGTAAGACTGTTGCTTTGTGGGGATTGGCATTTAAACCGGAAACGGATGATATGCGTGAGGCTCCGGCATTAGTCCTGATCGATAAATTGCTGAAAGCAGGTTGTAAAGTACGCGCATACGATCCGGCTGCCGTGCAAGAATGTAAGCGCAGGATTGGTGATACTATCTATTATGCTTGCGATATGTATGATGCCGTACTGGATGCTGATGTGTTGATGTTGGTTACCGAATGGAAAGAATTCCGTCTGCCTTCATGGGCCGTTATCAAGAAAACGATGTCCCGGCAGATTGTGTTGGACGGACGTAATATATATGATAAAAAAGAGATGGAAGAACTCGGATTTATTTATCACTGTATTGGTAAATAAAAAAATAAGAGTATCTTTATATAAAAACTAAAATAGATGATGAAAAATGTGGCTGTATCGTTAATGGCAATCTTTTTCGCGGCATGTAGCGGCAATAAGAGTCCCCATTCTCTTCAACAAGAGAAAGAGGATCTTAGTGCAAAAGGACTACTGCAGGGAATTTGGCTGGACGATGAAACGGAGAGCCCGTTGATGCGTGTAGAAGGAGATACTATCTACTATGCAGATGTACAAAGTACTCCCATTGCATTTAAAATAATACGGGATACTCTTTATACTTATGGAAATGATACTACTTATTACAAGATTGATAAGCAGGCAGAACATATATTCTGGTTTCATTCCATAACGGATGATGTGATTAAGTTGCATAAATCCGAAGATGCCAATGATTCAATCTATTTTGTCCGTCAGGAATTAGTCATTCCGGCATATACGGAAGTAACCAAACGCGATAGTGTAGTGACCTATAATGGCACTCGCTATCGCGCATACGTATATATTAATCCTTCTAAAATGAGAGTCATCAAGACGACTTATTCCGAAGACGGGATTAGCATGGATAATGTATACTATGATAATGTGATGCACATTTGTGTGTATGAAGGTAAAAAGAGCCTGTTTGCCAGCGATGTTACCAAACAGATGTTTGACAAAGTACTTCCTGTCGATTTTCTGGAGCAATCCATCCTGTCAGATACAAAGTTTATGAAAGTAGACCGGAACGGTTTTCATTATCAAGCTGTCCTGGCCATTCCGGAAACTTCCATATATAGCATTGTAAATATGGAAGTAAGTTTTAAAGGAGATTTGACTATCACTTCATCCAAATAAAAAAGCACCATACATTCAGATCGTATAGTGCCGGATTAAAAAAGCCTTGCTTTAATTTTGTCTGGGGGGAGACGGACGGTTATTTCTCTTTCCTCCGTTATTATTATTCCTTTTTCCCCGGAAATCTTTTCTTTTATAGTTGCCACCCTTGCCCTTGCTAAAAGGACGCGGTTTGTATTCCGGAGCTTCTCCCAATTCTTCAGGAATAGGAATTTTATAAATCTCTTTTTCCAGGAAGTTCTCAATACTTTTGAAGTTACTTTGTTCTTTCTCGCTGATGAACGTAAGTGCTACACCATCATTGTTGGCACGTGCTGTACGTCCGATACGGTGTACATAGTCTTCGCTGTCGTGAGGCACGTCGAAGTTGATAACCAGGCGGATATCATCGATATCTATACCACGTGCAACGATGTCCGTAGCTACCAATATATTGATTCGTCCGGCTTTAAACTCATGCATAACAGTTTCCCGTTGAGCCTGTTCCAGATCCGAATGCATTTCCCCTACGTTCAGTTTCATGGATTTCAAAGCCTTGGCTACTTCCTTGACCTTGATTTTAGAAGATGCAAAGACAATCACACGTTCCGGAACTTCATCCATAAAAAGACTGCGTATGATTCCCAGCTTTTGATTTTCGTAGCAAACGTATGCTGCCTGAATAATCTTTTCTGCAGGTTTGGAAACTGCGAGCTTTATCTCTGACGGATTATTTAAGATTGTGTTTGCCAATTGCTGAATCTTTGCAGGCATTGTTGCAGAAAACATGATTGTCTGTCGTTCCTTCGGCAGATATTTCGCAATTTGCATGATATCTTCATAGAATCCCATGTCGAGCATCCGGTCCGCTTCATCCAGAATAAAATAAGAAACCTTGGAAAGATCTACATATCCAAGGCTTAAATGGGCGATCAGACGTCCGGGAGTAGCAATAACAACATCAGCTCCTAAAGTGAGTCCTTTTTTCTGTTGTTCGAACAATATTCCATCATTTCCACCGTATACGGCAACACTCGATACCGGCATGAAATAGGAAAACCCTTCCATTTGCTGGTCGATCTGTTGGGCCAATTCCCGGGTAGGAGACATGATGACACAATTAATCGCATCTTCCGGATGTTTACCTTCAGATAATTTATTCAATACAGGCAGTAGAAACGCGGCCGTTTTACCTGTTCCTGTCTGTGCTACTGCGATCAAATCTTTACCCTCAAGTATGATTGGAATTGCCTGCTCCTGTATAGGCGTACATTCGTCAAATCGCATGGCATCAAGCGCCTCAAGCACATTTGCATTTAATTGTAGTTCGGAAAACTTCATTCTTTTATTTAATTTGTCAGCAAAGATAATCTATTTTTTTGTCTAATTACATATTCAAGTAAGAATCTTTGAATCCGAGAAAATAGAGCACTCCATCCAGTCCGATAGTGTTGATCGATTGCTTGGCATTTGCCACCACTTTAGGCTTTGCGTGGAAAGCAATTCCCAGTCCGGCAACCCCTAGCATAGGGAGGTCGTTAGCTCCGTCTCCTACGGCGATGGTCTGTGCAATATCCACCTTTTCCACTTGTGCAATGAGGCGGAGCAGTTCGGCTTTCCGTTTTCCGTCTACTACATCTCCCAGGTAACGTCCGGTCAGTTTGCCGTCAATAATTTCCAGTTCGTTGGCATAGACGTAATCTATACCGTATTTCTTTTGCAGGTATTGACCGAAATAAGTGAATCCTCCCGAAAGGATGGCGATTTTGTAACCGTACTTCTTCAATACATACATCAGCCGTTCTACGCCCTCCGTGATAGGCAAGCTCTCGGCTATTTCCTGCATTACCGATTCGTCCAGCCCTTTCAATAGTGCTACACGGCGGGTAAAGCTCTCTGTAAAGTCTATTTCTCCACGCATGGCGCTTTCTGTGATGGCCTTTACTTCGTCGCCTACACCGGCACGGATAGCCAGTTCGTCAATCACCTCTGTTTCGATTAATGTAGAGTCCATATCAAAACAGATCAGACGGCGCATACGACGGTACATATTATCCTGTTGGAAAGAAAAGTCCATTTCCAGTTCGCTGGCCAATTTCATCAGCTTCTCCTGCATCGCAATGCGATCTTTCGGAGTACCTCTCACTGAAAATTCGATGCAAGCCCTGGTGCGTGCATCTGCCTGACATTCATCCAACGGGATACGACCTGTCAGACGTTTGATAGCATCAATATTCATGCCCTGCTCGGCTAATATGCTTGTAGCGGCAGAAATCTGTCGGGCGGAAAGCTTGCGTCCCAGAACCGTCAGGATATAACGGTTTTTCCCTTGCATACCTACCCAGTTTTCATATTGCTCGGTGGTGATAGGTTCAAACCGGATGGTCACTCCCAAGGAAGAAGCCTTGAACAACAATTCCTTCATAATGAATCCGGAATGTCTTTCTTCACTCTTGAACAGGATACCCAGCGATAATGTATTATGAATATCTGCCTGGCCGATATCAAGAATCGTGGCATCATATTTGGCAAGGATTTCGGTCACGGAAGCAGTCAGTCCCGGGCGATCTTCGCCGGTAACTCGAATCAGAATCAATTCAGTATTTGATGGTTGCATAAGAAATAGACTTTAACGCTGCAAAAGTAGAGAAAAAAGTTCGTTTTTATGCTAAATAACATAAAAAGTTATACCCCAAAAGTGAGATTTTTGCTTATTTGCTTGGAAGTTAATTTAATATTTGCTTACCTTTGCACCCGGTTTCAAAAATAAAGGCTCTGATAATCAGCGGATTCCTCTTCGCCTGATGCCTGAAAAGACAACGTTTCGGGAAGAAACCACTGTTTAAGGACAGTCCCGGATAGTATTAACTAAAACCGAATTACATGAAGCATGTAAAATGGATTTTTGTTGTATTACTGATTTGTTCCTTGACCGCTTTCGTTGAGAAAGACAAACCTACCGGAGGTTTGAGTGAGGGTGACGTAGCCCCTGATTTTAAAATCGAATCTACGTCAAACGGGCAACCCGCCTTTAAATTGGGAAATTTGAAAGGTAAATACGTGTTGCTAAGTTTTTGGGCAAGTTATGACGCGCAGTCCCGGATGCAAAATGTAAGTTTGAGCAATGCGCTTCGTTCTTCTCATAATGTGGAAATGGTTTCTATTTCATTTGACGAATATCAGTCAATATTTAAGGAAACCGTTCGTAAGGATCAAATAGTTACGCCCACTTGTTTCGTGGAAACAGAAGGCGAGGATTCCGGCTTATTTAAGAAGTACCGTTTAAACCGGGGATTCACTAACTATTTATTGGATGGAAATGGTGTAATTATAGCCAAAAACATCTCTGCTGCAGATCTTTCTGCTTATGTAAAAGAAGTCGGTTAACGATTTTAAGAATATAAGGAGGAAGAGGGATTTTCCAAATCACCGTCAGGTGAAAATAATGGAGAATAGACAAAAGAGGAAATGGATACAACAAAAAAGTTCCGCCTACACTTGCATTAGCAAGAATAGGCGGAACTTCTACTTTTATACTCTTCGTTTATCCGGTGCATCCAAAACCTTGGGGCAATCTATGGATAGAATCCGTGAAGACTGCGGAAGGCTTGCCTACCTTTTATTTAGGTGCCTTCTGGTACAAGAAGAATGCGATACCTGCATAAAGGATATTAGGAATCCAGACTGCAACGGCAGGCGGCACATTTCCGTTCACGGCAAAGGTGGAAGTAATCGTCTGGAACAGGATATAAGAGAAACTTAATCCTAATCCGATACCCAGATGAAGCCCCATACCGCCTTTCGTTTTTCGGGACGAAAGCGATACACCGATGATGGTAAGGATGAAAGAGGCGAATGACATAGCGATTCGTTTGTGATATTCAATCTCAAACTCCTTGATGTTGGCAAATCCTCTTCGTTTCTGTTTGGCGATATAATCGCTTAATTCGGGACTGGTCAGCATTTCCTGCTGATTTTTCATGATAAGAAAGTCAGAAGGTTCCATGTTGATGATAGAGTCTATCCGGTCTCCTTTAGTGATTTTTTCCTTTAAACCATCCAGTTCGCGTACCATATAATCGTGGATCGTCCATTTATGAACGGTGGTGGTGTCGTACGTAATCCGTCGTGCAGTTAAATGTGAAACCAGCTTTTTATCCACAAATTTGTCCAATGAAAAGCGGTTACCGGTTTTCATTGCGTTGTTATAGTTGTCGATATATGCAATCACTCCGCTATCCACTTCCAGCTGCACATTGCTTACCGAGTTTTGTTTCTTTGGTTTGATATACCGGTCTTCAAAATTCAGACGCGTAACACTTCCTTTCGGAATCACATACGAACTTAGTGTGAAAGTGACGAGGGCGATGATAGCGGCAGAAATCATGTAAGGGCGCATCATCCTCTTAAAGCTCATACCGGTGGAGAACATCGCAATAATTTCGGAGTTTTCTGCCAGTTTGGAGGTAAAGAAAATAACAGCAATGAATACGAACAACGGACTGAACAGATTGGAGAAATAGGGGATAAAGTTCATGTAGTATTCAAAGATAATTTTATCCCATGGAGCTTCATGCTCCATTAGTTTGTCCATCTTTTCGTTGAAGTCGAATACCACTGCAATAGAAATGATTAGTGCAATAGCAAATACGTATGTCCCCAAGAACTTCTTGATGATATACCAGTCCAGCCGTTTTATAAATCGATTGCTTTTCATTTCTTATAATCTAGTTGATACTCTTTTGACCATCATTGGTTTCCAGGTCGAGAAATCTCCGGCGATAATGTGTTTTCTTGCTTCCCCTGCCAGCCACAGATAGAATGCCAGATTATGTATGGAGGCAATTTGCATAGCCAGTAGCTCTTGCGCATGGAAAAGATGGCGCAAATAAGCCTTGCTGTATAATGTATCCACGCAAGAGGCTCCGTCGGCTTCGATGGGAGAGAAGTCCGTTTCCCATTTCTTGTTCCGCATATTGATAATGCCATCTTTGGTGAACAACATGCCATTTCGTCCGTTTCTTGTAGGCATAACGCAGTCGAACATATCCACACCGCGTTCTATTCCTTCAAGAATGTTGACAGGAGTTCCGACACCCATCAGGTAACGGGGTTTGTCTTTAGGAAGTATTTCATTGACAATTTCGATCATTTCATACATCTTGTCTACCGGTTCGCCTACCGCCAAACCACCGATGGCATTCCCGTCAGCACCTTTGGACGCAACAAACTCTGCAGATTGCTTGCGCAGGTCGGGATAAACACATCCCTGCACGATGGGGAAGAGAGACTGATTATAACCGTATTTAGGTTCTGTCTCGTTAAAACGTTGTATACAACGGTCGAGCCATCTGTGGGTTAATCCCAATGACTTTTTGGCATACTCGTAATCCGAGTCACCCGGAGGACATTCGTCAAAAGCCATCATAATATCCGCACCGATCGTACGTTCTATGTCCATCACCTTCTCCGGAGTGAAGATGTGCTTGCTTCCGTCGATATGCGAACGAAATTCGGCTCCTTCTTCACGCAGTTTTCTGATTCCGGCTAATGAAAATACCTGAAAACCACCGCTGTCAGTCAGCATGGGGCGGTCGAAACCGTTGAAACGGTGCAGCCCGCCTGCTTTCTCGATCACATCCAGTCCCGGACGCAAATAGAGGTGATAGGTATTACCCAGAATAATCTGTGCCTGGATATCTTCTTTCAATTCGGTCAGATGTACTCCCTTCACAGTGCCCAGTGTGCCCACCGGCATGAAGATAGGTGTTTGTATCTGCCCGTGGTCTGTTGTTATCAGACCGGCACGGGCATTACTTTTAGTGTCTGTATATTGTAACTCAAATGTCATTCCTGGCTGGGTTTCTTAACAGATAAATCAATAGGATCCGCTACTTTCTCGTTAGTCAATGCAATAGCGAATACCTCTTTTATATCGTTTACATAGTGGAAAGTCAGTCCTTTCAAATAAATATATTGAATTTCATCTATGTTCTTTTTGTTCTCGGCACTCATGATGATTTCCTTGATTCCGGCACGTTTGGCTGCCAATATCTTCTCCTTGATGCCACCCACAGGAAGCACTTTGCCGCGAAGAGTGATTTCTCCCGTCATGGCAATGTTGGCTTTCACTTTTCTTTGAGTCAGGGCAGAAGCCAGTGAAGTGGCCATCGTGATACCTGCTGACGGACCATCTTTCGGAATAGCCCCTTCAGGAACGTGGATATGGATATTCCAGTTGTCAAAAATCTCTTCATCCAGACTAAGAACAGAAGCGTGCGCCTTGATATATTCAAGTGCCAGCATGGCAGATTCTTTCATCACATCTCCCAGGTTACCTGTCAGTGTGAGACGTCCGCCCTTGCCACGGCTCAAACTGGTTTCTACAAATAAGATTTCGCCCCCGACAGCTGTCCATGCCAATCCGGTGACTACACCTGCGTAATCATTTCCCTGATACTTGTCGCGTGTATATTCCGGTGCTCCAAGGAAATCATACAAATCTGTCGGTTTGATTTCCGCCTTGGCAAAATAACCGTCCGTAGCATATTGGCGGGCCGATTTGCGAAGAATCTTACCGATCTTCTTTTCCAGCTCACGAACACCGCTTTCACGGGTATATGACTCGATTATGGCTTCCAGTGTATCTTTGGGAAGTTTAATATCTGTCTTTTTGAGTCCGTTGGCTTCCAGCTCTTTGGGCAGCAGATGCTTGCGGGCAATCTCTACTTTTTCTTCTGTGATGTATCCGCTTACTTCAATCAATTCCATACGGTCGAGCAATGGACCGGGGATTGTATTCAGGTTATTGGCTGTTGCAATAAACAATACCTTGGAGAGATCATAGTCTACATCCAGGAAGTTATCATGGAAAGATGTGTTCTGTTCCGGGTCGAGCACTTCCAGCAATGCAGAAGAAGGGTCTCCCTGACGGTCGGCGCTGACTTTGTCTATTTCATCCAGGATGAAGACAGGATTGGACGCACCGGCTTTTATTAAGCTCTTGATAATTCGTCCGGGCATAGCACCGATATAAGTCTTACGGTGACCGCGAATCTCTGCTTCGTCATGCACACCACCTAAAGACATACGTACATATTTCCGTTTGAGCGCAGATGCGATGGATTTTCCAAGAGATGTTTTACCCACTCCCGGAGGGCCATACAAGCAGATAATCGGTGATTTCATATCACCTTTCAGCTTTAATACGGCTAAGTGTTCCAAAATACGCTCTTTTACTTTCTCCAGTCCGTAATGGTCTTTGTTCAACGTCTTTTCTGCGTTTTTAAGGTTCAGATTGTCAGTTGTATAAGTACCCCATGGGAGATTGAGCATCGTTTGCAGATAGTTGAGCTGTACGCTGTAATCCGGAGATTGCGGATGAGTGCGTTCCAGTTTGGCAAGTTCTTTCATGAACGTGTCTCTGACTTCTAAATTCCAGCGCATTCTTTCTGCCTTCTGGCGCATTTCCTCTATTTCCTGCTCCTGACCGCCGCCACCCAGTTCATCCTGGATGGTTTTGATCTGCTGTTGCAGGAAGTATTCGCGTTGCTGCTGGTCGATATCTTCGCGGGCACGCATTTGGATGGATGCCTTGATTTCTGCCAGTTGCACTTCGCGGTTCAGAATTTCCAGTAAGTGATAAGTGCGTTCACGCAATGAGTTGATGCTCAACAAGTCCATCTTCTCATCTTTCTTGAACGGCAGGTTTGAGCAGATGAAATTGACCAGGAACATTGAGTTGTTGATATTTTTAATAGCAAACGACGAATCCTGATGCATCACATCTGATGATTTGATGTATCTCATTGTCAAGTCCTTGCAAGTTTCCACCAGGGCTTGAAACTCTTTATCATCTTTGCCGGGGACATCTTCCTCCAAAAGTTCTATTTCACCTTTCAGGTACGGATGAGTTTCGATGATGCTAGTCAGACTTAAACGTTTCATTCCCTGAAGAATGACTGTTGTTGTCTGATCCGGCATTTCCAATATCCGCACAATTCGTCCTACGGTACCGATATTGTGTAAATCTTCCAGTTTCGGATCTTCTGTATGTGCCGATCTCTGGCATACTACTGCAATATCTTTATGTTTCTTGTCAGCATCTCGTACGAGTTTCAGAGAAGACTTACGGCCTACCGTGATCGGCAGGAATACTCCAGGAAACAATACCATATTACGTAAGGGGAGTACCGGAAGAATTTCACCAGATTTCACATTTACATCAAATGCTTGTTCATCGTTCCCATCATAGTCTGTGATTAGCGAGAAGTTGTTATCGCCTCCATCTTCCAATAAATATCTTTCTTTCATTTTTTCGTTTTAATTTAGTTTATGTCATATTGATATGCATAAATCGTTTGCAAAGTTAATTGATTCTCTCTAATAATAAAGCACTGCGCAGAATAAAAACACAAAAACAATGCCAAAATATCGGCTTGTAAAGGGAGTATTCCATAATTATTATTTATTTTTGGCGATTTGCAATAAAATAATAGTATAAAACGGCTTTAAGATAAACGGATAAAATGTCGAATCCTTATTTTCAATTTAAGCAATTTACGGTATGGCATGATAAATGTGCCATGAAAGTCGGTACGGATGGGGTGCTTCTGGGAGCTTGGACTTCCGTTGAAAGTGCGCACCGGATTTTGGATATTGGGACGGGAACAGGGTTGGTAGCTTTAATGTTGGTGCAACGCAGTTTGCCGGATGCAAATATTGTAGCGTTGGAAATAGATGAAGCGGCTGTCGGGCAAGCCAGGGAAAATATTATTCGTTCGCCCTGGAAGGAGCGGGTAGAGGTGGTGCAGGCTGATTTTAGGAAATACAGGTCTTCGGATAAATTCGACGTAATTGTTTCTAATCCTCCTTATTTTGTCGATTCGCTGGAATGTCCGGATCGTCAGAGAGCCGCGGCGCGTCACAATGATTCTTTGACCTATGAAGATTTGTTGGAAGGAGTAAGCGGATTATTGACAGAAAACGGATTTTTTACAGTGGTGATTCCGGCAGATGTAGCTGAACGGGTAAAAAAGATAGCTTCTATAAAGAAATTATATGCAGTCCGTCAACTGAATGTAATCACTAAACCCGGCGGTATTCCGAAACGTGTTTTGATTACTTTTTCTTTTTCCAATCAAGAGTGCATTGTAGAAGAACTATTGACAGAACTGGCTCGTCATCAATATAGCGAGGAATATATGACGCTAACCCGGGATTATTATTTGAACATGTAAAAGGGTGACGCTATCCGGTAAAGATAGTGACGGTATATGCTTGCGATAGTGACGGTATCGCTGTCATATACCGTCACTATTTCAAAGCTAGTTCAAAAACGCTATTTTGAGATCTTCGTTCTATTCCTTTCTAACTCATAATTCAAAAGAGTAATTTCTAGCTTTTGAACACTATTTGCTAGCAGTATTTTCTGAAGTTGCTCTTGAAGTGAAATTATTATTTTGTCTTTTGATAGTCTTAAATTCAATAAGCTGCTACAATAACTATACTACTCTTTTAAATTATTTGTTTTGTATATGCTTTATTTTAAATTCTTTCAGTGACTTTTCTATCTTTTGATAAAGGTCTGTCGTTTTTGTTGAGTATGTAGATAAAGAACCCCTAGGCTCATCTGCGAATCTGAATAATTCATCTGCATCTGCATATATTGATACTAACTCATTATAAGCATCTTTACAACTTGAAGGATAATCATTTAGTTGTGGCATTATAGCCTCGATTGAATCTTTCTTTTGTTTTAGTCTCTTATAGGTATCTGTTGTGATAATAAACTCTTGATGCTTCGCTAAGGCTTCATTGAAATCAGTGCAATATTCTCCATTGTATTCATGATCGTAAATTACTTTTCTCCAAGTATCACAATAATGAAGAGCTATTGCTTCACTTAAATCAGCTTCTTTCTCAATCATAGAAGCGGTATTAGAGAGTTTTGCTATATACTCCTTTTCTGAATTACATGAAACCAAAACTATGGCTAGTATCGCACTCAAATAAAAAAACTTTTTCATCATATCGTTATTTTTGTTACACAATCAATTTATTAGAATCCTGTTTGTAATACTGTATTAGAGTATTACAAGATTGATATTTTATATTCAAAAAAACATTTATTTTATTACTTGAAGAATATCCAATGATACGCTTATTTGATTCTTCTGGAATTCTAAAATTCAGAAAGGGACTTTGTGAATGCGAATATAGTGAAATGAAAATAACAACGAGCATCAGCAGAGTTTTCTTCATGTGTTTAAGTATTTTGTTTGTTATCGTTTTCTCTATAAACAATGTTTGTATTTCCGCTATAAAGTTAACGCAAAACATTGATAACGCCAAAATAAAAGGGTAGTAAAGTTAACAAAATAGATTTTTACTCTAAATTAAATAAGAAAATGAGGATAATGCTAGAAACCTGTTCAAAGATAGTTCAAAGAATTGCCCTTTTTATTTGCCCCCAAACGGGGATAATTACACTTATCCTATATATAATAAAAAAGCCAATACTAATTGTACTGGCTTTATTTTGTGAATCTTGACTTGATTTTCTTCGTCGGGGTAGCGGGATTCGAACCCACGACCCCCTGCTCCCAAAGCAGGTGCGCTAACCGGACTGCGCTACACCCCGAAAACTTTCAACAGAACTTCCTTTTTCTTTGTAGTCGGGGTAGCGGGATTCGAACCCACGACCCCCTGCTCCCAAAGCAGGTGCGCTAACCGGACTGCGCTACACCCCGCTACTTTTTTGAAGGGTTGTTCTTTTCAAAAGCGGTGCAAAGATAGGGAGTATTTTTTAATTAACAATAGCTAAACGAATGTTTTTTACCTATTATTTCTCAATACCTTGAATCTCATCACTTTGCGGTCTCACTTTTTTTATTGGCAGAGATCAGAAGCATCATGGGGCGTCGCAATTCATCTTTCATTCCCGGAATGATATCCAGTAAGCTTTCGTCCGGTTGTGGCTCTATAAGTTCGCATATCTCAAATCCGGTTTGAAGGAGACCGTTTATATACGTAGTCAGCGTCTTGTGGTATTTGATAACCTCTTCGCCCAGGAAGACTGCTGTGCGTCTGCCTTCCGTAAAATAACGATCTACCGGCCAATGAATAGGCTTCCCGTCCTGGTCGTAATGCCAATCCTGATTGCCATAGGCCGTAAATATCGGGTGTTCTACGGAGAAGACGAAAGTGCCTCCCGGAGTCAGGCTGTTATTGATTTTTCGGCATATATCCGTAAAGGATTCGAGATAATGGAAGGTTAGCGAGCTGATGACAATATCATAAGAATCTGGCTGGAAATCAAAATCTTCGATAGCCATACATTGGTATTCAATGAGTGGAGAAGGGTTTCTTTTCCGAGCTTCTTCGAGCATTTTCTCCGAAATATCAATTCCGGTAGCGTGTGTTGCTCCGTGCTCTGTTGCATAGGCGCAATGCCAGCCGAATCCACAGCCTAAGTCCAAAACTCTTTTCCCAGCAAAATCAGGGAGCATTTTCTGCAATACATGCCATTCTCCGGCTCCTTTCAAGCCCTCTACCGAACGGGACATTTGAGAATATTGACTGAAGAAATGGCTATTATTATATTTGTTTTCTTTCATAATTTATAAAGAGGATAAGTTGAATAAAAGTACAAATATAGGAGTTAATTTATATATTATAGAATTAAGGTGTACATAAATCAAGGCAACCACCTCAAAAGTTTGTTTCATTTCCAGTACAGAAATGAGCTGAATGATAATTGTACGATTTAAACTTAAATACTACATAATGGTTCTTCGTCAAATTTGGTGGTAATCTCTTTTTTATTTCGACGGTTTGCCTCTTCTTCTTTCTTAATCCTATAAAAAGTTGTAGATATGTTTGCTTTTTAGTAACTTTAAAGACACCACATCATTAAGAGTTACAATGCAACAAGTCATATCTACAACGTACAAATATACATCAAAAAAAGAAAATGCTCCT
>NZ_JAPQKZ010000055.1:0-36931 GCF_027257075.1 Bacteroides sp. LFL-34
TGGATTGAAAATAAACTCAATAATCGACCTCGTAAAAGACTTGGATACCTCACGCCAAACGAAAAATTTAAACAAATTATTAATCAGAATTCTGTTGCATTTGCAAGTTGAATTCAGCTTTAATAAAGTAAACTTCAATGCTTCTCCCTCATTCACCGAGCAAGTGATATGATCGGAACAATCCGCTACATCTCCCAGCAACTCCAATAATTCTGTTTTGTTTTCGTGGCTGGATGATACGGATATATCAAAAGTAAAGTTTGCCTCCAGCCCAGCAAAAATACCCTTTAGTTGTTCTTTTAATGCAGATTCTAACATATCTTTTTCCTTTCATTTTTTTAAAAGAAAGGCCGGCAGCGTCTCTCGTTACCGGCTTCCCATAATCACCATTATCAAGATCTATCAAATCTTACCTACCAGGTCAATGCTTGGTTTCAGGGTAGACTCACCCTTCTTCCATTTAGCCGGGCAAACTTCTCCGTCATGGCTGGCTACAAACTGTGCAGCTTCCACCTTACGAAGCAATTCACTTGCATCACGGCCAATATTGTTATCATTCAGTTCCACCACTTTAATCTTTCCTTCCGGATTGACAACGAATGTACCGCGATAAGCCATACCCTCTTCTTCGATATATACACCCAGTGCACGGCTCAAAGCGCCAGTCGGGTCTGCCAACATCGGATATTGAATCTTGCGAATACTTTCAGAAGCATCATGCCAAGCTTTGTGCACGAAATGAGAGTCAGTACTTACCGAATAGATCTCTACACCCATCGCCTTGAACTGATCGTACTTTTCAGCCATATCCACCAATTCAGTAGGACATACGAAAGTAAAGTCAGCAGGATAGAAGAAAAGAATCGCCCATTTACCTTTCAGGTCATTGTTGGTTACAGTCTTGAAAGCTCCGTTGTGAAAAGCCTGAACGCTGAATTCAGGAAGTTGAGAATTTAAAATTGGTTCCATAATCTTTATTGCTTTTATTGTTATTAATTGATTTGACTTATAACATCAGAAACAACGTTTTGTTTTTTGTTTCTGATGCAAAGATAAAGGCAGAAACCCCGCCTTTGCAAAAAAAGCCCAATCGAATATTTCTATGCGGTGATAGATGAAATTAATAAAAGCATTTTATACCTTTGCATGCATAAACAAAAAAACTGGAAAATATATACGATTATGGAACATCCTCTTGACCAATTCTTATATTGCCCTAAATGTGGTTCCTCTCATTTTGAGATTAACAACGAGAAATCTAAAAAATGTGCAGATTGCGGCTTTGTCTATTATTTCAATCCTTCTGCCGCCACAGTAGCACTCATCTTGAATGAGAAAAATGAACTGCTTGTCTGCCGGCGTGCTAAAGAGCCGGCAAAGGGAACTCTCGACCTTCCCGGAGGATTTATCGATATGAACGAGACAGGTGAAGAAGGCGTAGCCCGTGAAGTGCTGGAAGAAACCGGATTGAAGGTAAAAAAAGCTATTTACCAGTTTTCACTTCCCAATATTTATGTCTATTCAGGTTTTCCTGTACACACACTTGATATGTTTTTTCTCTGCACCGTAGAAGACATGAGCCATTTCTCCGCCATGGATGATGTAGCAGATTCTTTCTTCCTACCTCTCTCCGAGATTCATCCGGAAGATTTTGGGTTGGATTCTATCCGTCGCGGACTTAGCTTGTTTCTAGCTCAATGCCGCTAAGATAATCTCATCAGCCTGATAGATTGAGAGTATTTCATCTATAGTTATGTCCCATTTTTAAGATATTCCTCCAAAACATCAGATAAAAAAATAATGATCTGGAGAATAAAATGCATAAAAACATGCAACTGTATGCAAAATCACAGGCTAATACCGTATAAATTCAAGTCGAATATGCATCTTTTTCTATCAAGAAAAGATTCGTTGGTTTAAAACCAAGGAGTTCTTCCCCACCGAGGAACGCTTCCTTTCTCACCGACGAAGCAGCTTTTGCTCGGTGAGGAAGACAAATAAGGGAAAATTAAGACCGTTTTTCTTCTATTTCATCACAAATATCGAAAAGGCAACAAACAACAAAATGCCAGTTTCTAACCACATTTCAGTTTACACAACAAGTGAAAAAGAAGAAAAGCATTACAATTTAATCGACAAACATCTCCTATAACAAAAAGAAAGAATTTCGCACCTACAAATCTCTGCGTTTTGTTATATTTCTCAATCCCTCCCAGTAATTACGCCTTTTATTCTCGTTTAAATATTCCTTTTCTTAAGATGGGCCATTTTTCAGTAGCCAATTGATGTATTTGTAAAATAGAAGTTCATCTCAACCAAATAGATCAAAGTAATTTATCACATAATCTTAAACAATCATATTATATTACTATAAATGAACAAAATACAACATATTGTGTTATCTTTGTAACCACCATTAATTTAATGGCCATTAAATTAACCGCCATTAAGATAGCAATAATATGAAGTTCTACGACCGAAAGAAAGAAATGGCGATACTGTATGCAGCTAAAAAGCAATCACAAACGAGCGCTTGCTTTACTGTAATGACCGGACGCCGACGAATCGGAAAAACAGCTCTACTCTTAGAGTCTGTCAAAGACACCCGATTCGTATATATATTTGTAGCAAGAAAGAGTGAAGTCCTGCTTTGCGCACAATATCAACCTGTCATTCAGGAAACGCTTGGCATTCGTATCTATGGAGAAATCAGAGAGTTCGCACAGCTCTTTGAACTGCTGATGCAACATTCCCAAAAGGAAAATTTCACATTAATCATTGACGAATTTCAAGAATTTCTCTATATCAATCCGTCTATCGTCAGTGACATACAACGTATTTGGGACCAATATCACGCGACTTCCAAAATCAATTTCATTGTATGCGGTTCCGTTTATTCAATGATGAAAAGAATATTCGAAGACCGCAAGGAGCCACTATACGGACGCCTTACCGCCCGAATTGCTCTGCATCCATTCACCACCACCGTTATCAAAGAGATTCTAGCAGACCATGCCCCCAAATTCACATCGGAAGATTTGCTTTGCTTGTATTTGCTGACAGGTGGAGTAGCCAAATACATCACCCTATTGATGGAAGCGAAAGCATTTAATAAAACTGCCATGATAAATTATGCGCTTTCCGAAGGCTCACCATTTCTGACAGAAGGCAAAGACATGTTGATTTCCGAGTTCGGGAAAGACTATGCCAATTATTTTTCTATCCTATCTCTCATTGCAGAAGGAAAAACAACACAACGAGAGATTGATTCCATCATCAATAAAAACACCGGTTCCTATTTAGCCAACCTTGAGGATGAATATTCATTAATCAAAAAAGTGAAACCGATGTTCGCTAAACCTAATAGTCGTGCTACCCGTTATTGCCTGCAAGACAATTTTCTACGATTCTGGTTTCGCTTTATTTTCTCAAACAACGCAGTACTAGAAATGGGGAAAAACCATTTACTGATAGAATATGTAGAAAAGAACTATGAACAATACAGCGGCCTATTGTTAGAAAAATATTTCCGTGAACTTATCGCTGAAGAAGAGGAAGTTACCGACGTAGGTAACTATTGGGACAAAAACGGAGAAAATGAAATAGACCTGATCGCCCTCAAGCGGTTTAACAAAACAGCACTTATCGGAGAAGTAAAAAGAAATCCGAGAAAAATAAGTATCCCGGCATTGGAAAAGAAAGGAGAAACTTTACATAAAGAATTAAATGATTATAAAATAACTTTCAAAGGATTCTCATTGAAAGATATGTAGTACTTTTGCATAAACACCCGATTATGAAAAAAGAAATTACTAGACTCATTTGTGCCGCCATCTGCTGCACGCCCATTATAGGATTTGCCCAGACAGGTGACAAGTTCACTTCGACTGACAACCTTTATAAAGAAGGGAAAGAACTTTTCCAAGAAAAGAATTATGCAGCTGCTCTGCCGGCATTGAAAGCATTTGTAAAACAAAAGCCTGTAGCCAGCCTTCTTCAGGACGCAGAATATATGCTAGTCAGTTCGGCTTACGAACTGAAAGACAAAAACCGCATCGAACTCCTCCGCAAATACCTTGACCGTTATCCTGATACTCCATACGCTAACCGTATTTATGCGCTGTTAGCCTCCTGCTATTTCTACGAAGGAAAATATGATGAAGCACTGGCACTTTTCAACTCTGCCGACCTCGATTTGTTAGGTAATGAAGAACGGGACGACTGCACCTACCAACTGGCTACCTGTTATCTGAAAACCGATAATCTAAGAGAAGCAGCCATCTGGTTTGAAACTTTGCGTGCCAACAGCCCCAAATACGCCAAAGATTGTGATTACTATCTTTCCTACATCCGCTATACACAAAAACGTTATAGTGAAGCATTGAAAGGTTTCCTTCCCTTACAGGACGACTCGAAGTACAAAGCACTCGTCCCTTATTACATAGCCGAAATTTATACGCAGCTCAAAAACTATGATAAGGCACAAATTGTAGCACAAAACTACCTGTCAGCCTACCCGAACAACGAGCACGCTGCAGAAATGTACCGTATTCTGGGAGATGCCTATTACCATTTCGGACAATATCACCAAGCCGTAGAAGCATTCAACAATTACCTGAATAAGGATCGCTCGGCTCCCCGCCGCGATGCCCTTTATATGCTGGGTCTCTCCTACTACCAAACAAAAGTCTACTCCAAAGCAGCCGAAACATTAGGTAAGGTGACAACTGACAACGATGCCCTTACCCAAAATGCATATCTCCACATGGGACTCTCTTATCTGCAACTGGCAGAGAAAAACAAAGCACGCATGGCTTTTGAACAGGCAGCCGCCTCCAATGCTAATATGCAAATCAAGGAACAGGCAGCTTACAATTACGCTCTTTGCCTGCACGAGACTTCTTTCTCCGCTTTCGGTGAATCTGTTACTGCCTTCGAGAAATTCCTGAATGAATTTCCGACTTCTCCTTACGCTGAAAAAGTCAGCAGCTACCTGGTAGAAGTTTACATGAATACACGTAGCTACGATGCAGCTTTGAAATCAATCGACCGGATTGCCAAACCAAGCGCGCAAATATTGGAAGCCAAACAGAAGATACTGTTCCAATTAGGAACTCAATCTTTCGCTAACGCCGACTTCGAACAAGCTCTGAAATATCTAAACCAATCCATTGCCATCGGACAATACAATCGTCAGACCAAGGCAGACGCTTACTATTGGTGTGGAGAATCCTATTACCGTCTAAGCCGAATGGTAGAAGCCGCACGTGATTTTAATGCTTATCTGCAACTCACCACCCAACCCAATAACGAAATGTATGCGCTTGCCAATTATAACTTAGGGTATATCGCTTTCCACCGGAAAGACTATACGCAAGCAAGCAATTATTTCCAAAAATACGTTCAACTGGAGAAAGGTGAAAATGCAACCGCACTTGCCGATGCATACAATCGTATTGGTGACTGCCACCTGCATGTACGTAACTTTGAAGAAGCCAAACAGTATTATTCGCAAGCCGAACAGATGAATACTTCTTCCGGAGACTATTCTTTCTATCAGCTGGCTCTTGTATCCGGTCTGCAGAAAGACTATACCGGTAAGATTACCTTGCTGAACCGTCTGGTAGGAAAGTACCCTGCTTCTCCTTATGCCGTAAACGCTATTTACGAGAAAGGGCGTTCCTATGTTTTGATGGACAACAACAATCAAGCCATTACTTCTTTCAAAGAATTACTTACTAAATATCCTGAAAGTCCGGTCAGCAGGAAAGCTGCCGCCGAAATCGGATTATTATATTACCAAAAAGGAGATTACAACCAAGCAATCGAAGCCTACAAACAGGTTATCGAAAAATATCCGGGTAGTGAAGAAGCCCGCCTTGCCATGCGTGATTTGAAATCTATTTATGTGGATCTCAACCGCATCGACGAATTTGCTGCTTTAGCAAATGCCATGCCAGGACACATCCGTTTCGATGCTAACGAACAAGACTCGCTTACGTATGCCGCCGCAGAAAAGATTTATGCACGAGGCAGAATGGAAGAAGCCAAAACAAGCCTCAACAAATACCTGCAAACTTTCCCGGAAGGAGCCTTCAGCCTGAACGCACATTATTATCTCTGCCTGATCGGAAACGAGCAGAAGAATTATGATATGATTCTTCTCCATTCCGGTAAGTTGTTGGAATATCCAAACAATCCGTTTGCAGAAGAAGCATTGATCTTGCGTGCTGAAGTGCAATTCAACCAGCAAAATATGGCTGAAGCATTAGCTAGCTACAAAATGCTGAAAGAAAAAGCAACCAACGTAGAGCGCCGCCAACTTGCTGAAACGGGTATTCTGCGTTGCGCCTTCCTATTGCGAGATGACATAGAAACCATCCATGCAGCTACCGACCTGCTTGCAGAAGCCAAACTTAGTCCGGAGCTAAGAAATGAAGCTCTTTATTACCGTGCTAAAGCCTACACCAAGCAAAAGGCTGACAAGAAAGCAATGGAAGACTATCGTGAACTGGCCAAAGACACACGTAACCCTTACGGTGCCGAAGCTAAATATCAGGTTGCACAATCCCTCTACGACGCAAAAGAATATGCCGCTGCAGAGAAAGAGTTGCTCAACTATATAGAACAGAGTACGCCACATGCTTATTGGCTAGCACGTAGTTTTGTCCTTCTATCCGACGTCTATCATGCTACGGGTAAAGATCTGGACGCACGCCAATATCTGCTAAGTCTGCAACAAAATTATCAAGGGAATGATGATATTGAAAGCATGATTGAAAGCAGACTTAGTAAATTGAAAGTTGAGAATTGAGAATAAAAAAATAGAAAAGTATGAAACGATCTCATTATATAATAGGAGGACTCGCATTGGCAATCTCAATGCCATCCTGCCTTCAAGCCCAAACCACCCAACCGAAGGATACAACAATGACCCGCACGGTCGTTGTGGAACAAGAATATAACCCGGACATTATGGACGCTTCGAAAGTAAACGTCCTGCCTAAAGTAGAAGAACCGACAGTGAGCAAGAAAGAAGTAGAGTATGCTACAACATTCTTTCCGGCTACTTCCGTTCCGGCAGGCCTGATGCGCCCCTATACCGGAAAAGAAGTTCAACCCGGCACTACCCCGGGATATGTACGTGCCGGATATGGTAATTATGGCAATTTAGATATTCTTGCCAATTATCTATTCCGTCTGTCGCAGAAAGACAAATTGAATGTACGTTTCCAAATGGATGGAATGGATGGTAAACTAACGCTTCCTTTCACAGACTCCGAAAAATGGAATGCATTTTATTATCGCACACGTGCTAATGTGGATTACACACATCAATTTGATAAGTTGGATTTAAATATTGCCGGAAATTTCGGATTGAGCAACTTCAACTTCCAACCGGAAAGCGTAAACAGCAAGCAGAAATTCACATCCGGTGACTTCCATGCGGGCATTCATTTCACTGATGAGACTGCACCACTGCGTTTCAACGCAGAAACAAATCTGTTGATGTATGAACGTCAGCACAACATGTTCAATGAATCTGAAGCCAATACAGGTATCAAGGAAACAATCATACGCACTAAAGGCGATGTCACGGGAGCTATCGGCGACCAACAATTAATAACTATCGCTTTGGAAATGAACAATCTTCTCTACAACGGATATACAAAGAATGTTTCCACCGGAGATGAATACTTCAAAAACTACACAACGCTTCTTTTAAATCCATATTACGAACTGGATAATGATGACTGGAAATTGCATATCGGAGCCAATGTAGATTTATCTTTCGGATTTGATAAGTCTTTCCGTATTTCACCCGATATCACTGCACAGTATATTTTTTCTGATAGCTACATTGTTTATGCAAAAGCAACCGGCGGTAAGCAATTGAATGATTTCCGCAGATTAGAAAGTATCTGTCCTTACGGTGAACTGCCGGAGGCAAATACCACTACCACTTTGGGATACGTACAACGTCCTTATGATACTTACGAGCAAATCAACGGTAGTATCGGATTCAAAGCAAGCCCTTATCCGGGACTTTGGTTCAACGTGTTCGGTGGTTATCAGAATCTAAAGAACGACTTATCTTATTTAGGTTTTGACCCAAGTAATATTCATTCAGGTTCTTATCTTTCTTTTGCACAGGATAATACAGACAATCTTTACCTTGGAGGTGAAATCAGTTACGATTACAAAGATATCCTCGGAATATCAGCTAAATATACTTACCGTAATTGGGACAGCAAAACAGAGGAATATCTGTTGGCTGTGAAACCAGTCAGTGAAATGTCTTTCAATGTACGTATTCATCCGATCTCTGCTCTTAACATAAATCTAGGTTATGATTACATCAACCGGAAAGAAGTGAAAGAGTATGCAAAAATGACCGCAATTAATGATTTGCATATCAGAGCCAGCTATAATGTATTCAAAGGAGTATCTGTTTATGCGCAAGTACATAACCTGCTGAACAAGAAATATCAATATTATTTAGGTTATCCTACGGAAGGATTCAATTTCTTAGGAGGATTGAGTTTCCGATTCTAAATTAATGAAAGGGGCGTTTCCATTTCCGGATAACGCCCCTTCTCAAAAACTTAAACTTCAATTATTTTGTTGTCTTCACTACAAATCCGTAATAGATTTACAAACCTTGTATTTCTTCTGCCGACAGACCTGTTATCTGTGAAATAGTATTAATAGGAATATTCAAAGCCTTCATATTACGTGCTGTTTCTCTTTTTTCTTCCGCACGTCCTTCTACACGACCTTCCGCGCGACCCTCTGCGCGGCCTTCTGCACGTTCTGTCAATATATTATCTTTCAATATTACAATATTATCCAAATGACGATAATATGCTTCAAGTTCAGTTTTCGTCATTTTATCGAGTTTCAATCGTTCACGGGCCTCCGTCAAACCGGGAGCAGTAGCACTATCTGGTATATCACCTGTATTCAGATAACAAATCCATTCTTCCAACGGACTCTTGGCAACCTGATTAAAGTCATTCACCTTTAATATATAATATTCAGGATAAAGCTGACTGACAGCATCGACCTTAAATGTCTGTTTCTGAAATGGAGTTAACTCCAGCACATCATTCTGATGAATCCCTCTGAACTCCGTTTTACCATGATATACTATATCCTTTCCATTGCCTAATGAAAAATAGACAATATTAACGCTATACACTTTACGTACTTTATCATAACCTTCTCCACGATTGATGTACTCGGTCACCAATTTAGAAGTACCAAACAACATACGTTGGAAATAAGCATACTCATTGTTATTCTGAACTTCAATCAGAATAAGTTCTCCTTTAGAGTTCTCCGCAAGCATATCAACACGATTATACTTATCAAACTCATCTTCTTGATTACCTTCACTTTCCAACAATTTCTGAATGACAATCTTTTCATTGAGAAGAGTAGTCAGAAAGCCTTCAAGAACTGCAAAATTGGCTTTATTACGCAATAAGCGTTTCATAGCCCAATCGAAACGAATATAATTACTAGCCATAGGTTCGTCTCCTTTCCCATTTTCTTTTTTCATGCAAACAAAGGTAAGCAGAAAATGTTTAATATCAAGTATATATATCCGATAAAATGACTCATCCTACCTTTATATAGACTACCGATCGTCCCGCTCCATACTTTTTTAAAATCCCTTTTTCAATAAATGCATTAATATCCTGCAATGCCTGTGTTTTTGTCTTTCCAACAAGTAAGGCATAATCCTGCCGATTAATACATGGATTCTTTTCCAAGAATTTATTTAATCGCTGCAAGCACTTTTCTTCTGCTAATGGATTCTTCACACGAAAAGGCGAATGATAACGTTGTAATACCAATTCAGTCTCAATATCCTTCTTAAACTGACGGTTGATTCTCAAATTAATATCTTTAAGAGATACTGACGGTGAACGCAAGTCTTTTGAATCAATCACTTCTTTGTTCACATTCAAAGAAAGAGTAAAATAACCAATATCACCCAATTCAACAGAAAATCCCTTCAAAAGCAAATGTCTTAGTTCTTTCGAGATAGCTTCTATGACACCTACCACTTGCGCATGAGGCATATGCTGAAATGCAGTCACTTGTTCTACAAATTCTTCGGCTGTATAACTGCCCTTCAGTACGACACGTGCATGCAAAGGTTGTTCTTCCCCACTTTTTGTGAGATCGGGAGTCTCATAAAGATCATAATTTACACTCATTATTTATTAGTATTTCATTAGGAAAGATTAAACTCCACTTCCCTATATATTAATTATTTATCATGCTATTGAATTTTCGTTCGACTTAAGTCAAGCGATAGTTTTAGTTAAGTCAAGCGATAGTTCAACTTAAGTCAAACGAAAACCAACTTACTAATGAGACAAATGTACGTAGAATATAGAGAAACTAACCTATACCAATTGATATTTTATTTCCTGCAATAAAATGTAAATCTTAAGATTTTATTAAATTCTCCTTATAATATAAGGTAGGGAGAATCTTTTTTTTTACTTTTGTCCCCGAATATTGTGGTACAAGCCATTATAAAAGAAAGAATTATGCAGAAAAACCTTGTCATTGTCGAGTCTCCGGCAAAAGCAAAAACGATTGAAAAGTTTCTGGGGAAAGATTTCAAAGTCCTTTCTAGTTACGGACACATACGCGATCTGAAGAAGAAAGATTTCAGTATCGACGTAAATAATGATTTTAAACCCAGCTACGAAATCCCGGCAGACAAAAAGGCGCTGGTTAGCACACTAAAGACAGAAGCTAAAGAGGCAGAAACCGTATGGCTCGCATCCGATGAGGACCGCGAGGGAGAGGCGATTGCCTGGCATCTGTATGAGGTCTTAAAACTAAAACCGGAAAACACAAAACGAATCGTATTTCATGAAATTACGAAGAGCGCTATCTTAAAAGCTATTGAACAACCACGCGACATTGACCTCAACCTCGTAAATGCTCAGCAAGCACGACGGATTCTGGACCGCATCGTAGGTTTCGAACTCTCTCCCGTACTTTGGAGAAAAGTGAAACCGGCACTCTCTGCCGGACGTGTTCAGTCTGTTGCCGTCCGTCTGATCGTTGAACGTGAACGTGAAATACATGCCTTCAAAACGGAAGCTGCTTATCGCGTCACTGCCGTATTCCTCGTCCCGGACGCGGATGGAAAGCTGGTGGAAATGAAAGCTGAACTGGCTCGCCGTATCAAAACAAAAAAAGAAGCAAAGGCTTTCCTCGACGCTTGTCAGGGAGCGAGCTTTGCAATCGATGATATTACCACCCGCCCAATCAAGAAAACGCCTCCTGCTCCGTTTACAACGTCTACTTTACAACAGGAAGCCGCACGCAAACTGGGATATACCGTAGCGCAGACCATGATGCTCGCGCAGCGTTTATATGAATCGGGATTCATCACTTACATGCGTACGGATTCTGTCAACCTTTCGGAATTTGCGACAACAGGCAGTAAAGACGCTATCATCAAAATGATGGGTGACCGCTACGTACACCCCCGTCATTTCGAAACAAAGACTAAGGGTGCACAAGAAGCGCATGAGGCTATCCGTCCTACCTATATGGAAAACCAGTCCGTTGAAGGAACAGCACAGGAAAAGAAACTGTACGACTTGATATGGAAACGCACCATTGCCTCACAAATGGCAGATGCGGAACTGGAAAAGACAACTGCTACCATAACAATAAGTGGCAGCAGCGATGTATTTACAGCCATCGGCGAAGTGATTAAGTTCGACGGATTCTTGCGCGTATACCGTGAATCTTATGATGATGACAACGAACAAGAAGATGAGAGTCACCTGCTTCCTCCTCTGAAAAAAGGCCAAAAGTTGGAACATGGGCCTATTATCGCAACCGAACGTTTCACCCAACGTCCTCCACGCTATACGGAAGCAAGTCTTGTACGCAAATTGGAAGAACTGGGTATCGGACGTCCGTCTACGTATGCACCTACTATCTCTACCATCCAACAACGCGAATATGTGGAGAAAGGTAATAAAGACGGGGAAGAACGGCAGTTTAATGTCATGACATTGAAAGATTGTCAGATTAAGGATGAAAACCATACTGAAATTACCGGTGCAGAAAAGGCGAAGTTGTTCCCAACGGATACCGGCACTGTGGTAAATGATTTCCTTACCGAATATTTCCCAGACATTCTGGATTTCAACTTTACCGCCAGTGTAGAAAAGGAATTTGACGAGATTGCAGAAGGAGAAGTGAAATGGACTTCTATCATGAAGAATTTCTATGATAAGTTCCATCCGTCTGTAGAAAACACATTGGCTATCAAGACGGAACATAAAGTAGGCGAACGTATTCTGGGAGAAGAACCGGGAACAGGCAAGACTGTTTCTGTTAAGATTGGTCGCTTCGGTCCTGTTGTACAGATTGGTACTGTAGAAGATGAAGAAAAACCACGCTTCGCACAAATGAAGAAAGGTCAATCCATGGAAACCATCACTTTGGAAGAAGCACTGGAATTATTCAAATTACCTCGTACACTGGGCGAATATGAAGGAAAATCAGTCAGTGTAGGCGTAGGCCGTTTCGGTCCGTATGTCCTGCACAATAAGGTATATGTATCGCTCCCGAAAACACTTGATCCGATGGAAATTACTTTGGAAGAGGCAGAACAGCTGATTCTGGAGAAACGCCAGAAAGAAACGGAACGCCACATCAAGAAGTTTGAAGAGGAGCCGGAACTTGAGATTCTGAACGGACGTTACGGACCTTATATTACCTATAAGGGTTCCAATTATAAAATTCCTAAAGATATCGTCCCGCAGGATTTGAGTTTGGCTAGCTGTTTGGAACTCATCAAATTACAAGATGAGAAAGGACCAGCGACCACAAAAAAAGGACGATTCGCAAAAAAGAAATAAAAAAACTAGAAAAAGAGCAAATTATATAATTAAATGTATATATTTGCTCTTTATCTTTTAATACACAAACTTATGAAGCAAACAAAATTAAAGTATTTAATGATAGGAGTGCTTACCATAGCTTCCATCAGTTGTATGGACAAAGAGCGTGACTTATCTTGGGAGAGAAGGCATATGCCAAAAGAAGCATACTTCGACTTCAACATGACCCAAGCTGTTGCTTTGGATATCAATTATTGTTTTAAAAGCGAAAATTATCGTGTCCTTTTTGACATTTACGATCAAGATCCCATTGAATACTCGGCTGACGGCAGCGTGTTCCAAAAGGACATAGAGCCTATCTACCGTGCAGTTACAGACGAAAAAGGCAAATTCAGTGGAGAAATGAATATTCCGGCGGACCTCTCGGAAGTATGGTTATCATCGGATTATTTAGCCACCGTATCTCCTCTTAAACTAACGATTGACGACAGTCGTCAGCTTTCATTTAATCAAGATGCATATATCACTGCCTTACGTTCACAAACGGCATCAAAAACCAGAGGAGTGACCGTGAACCAACATACCTATCTAAAAGAATGGCATGTTCTTCCCGATGCAGACTGGGATAACAACGGAAGACCAACCAATCTGGAGCCTAAAATAAACATACCTCCGGCAGACGTACTATACAACATCAAGTATGTTTTCAGAAAGGTTACAGTCAAAGATGAGAGCGGTAAAAGCAAGGTTATGAACATCAGTCAGAATTATCCGGAGTTTTTTGATGGTTCCATTAAAATGACTTCAGATATTCCAATTGTTAACCCGACCGAAGTAAGCCTCGTATTTATAAACAGCTCTGCTGCATGGTACAATACAGTTGGATATTACACCTATCCGACCAACAATCCGCCCCAGAGCAAGAGTGATATAAAACAAATAATTGCATTCCCAAACACCTCTCCTGTTTACAAGACTTTAGGGGTAGGAGCATTAGTGTGTGGCGAAGAAATAAAACTCAAATATTGGAATGAAGAGACACAGGAATACGAAGACAAATTTCCTGCAGGAGTCACAATTGGCTGGTGCCTTCAAGGTATGGGATTCAAGAATAAACTCACCTCAGAAACAGATAAAGACAAAGTGGGCGATATCATAAAAGGTATGGGGGCACGCTACTCCACCAGGAATCTAAACACGAATAATACACAAAGAACTGTATCTCTCCGTGATTCCAAGTCCGGGCAGATTGTAGCAGTAGGATTCGAAGATAATATTGACTTCGATTATGCAGATGCCATCTTCTATATTCATACGTCAGAAAAGAATGCTATTGACCCGACATTGCCTCCATTGCCTGAAGACCCCGAAGCAATCCCCGAGCAATATAAAATTTCTTATTCCGGTACACTGGCTTTTGAAGACTTATGGCCTAAGTTAGGTGATTACAATATGAATGACGTAATGGTAAAGTACACCAGTACGATGACCCGAAATGCTCTTGACAATCGCATTTACGAAATAGAAGACAAGTTTATCTTACAGCACTGTGGCGGTTATCTGCAAAACGGATTTGGATATCAATTACACAAGCTCTCAAACAGCAATGTCAAGAGTGTAAAAATAACGGGGCCTGATGCCAGTGGTTTATCAAGTTCTATATACATGGAAGGAAAAGAAACAGAGCCTGGACAGTCTCACCCAACCATATTGTTGTATGACGACATGACAAAATTCAAAAATATCACTGATGAATCAAAGAAAGAATATACTGTAACCATCACGCTTGATGGAGCTAGTGAGAAAGAGGTGGTACCTCCTTACAACCCGTTTATCTTCATCAGTTCCAACGAGGGTAGAGGCAAAGAATTACATCTGATAAATTATCCCCCGACTGACAAAGCCGACTTATCGTTACTGGGAACCGGAAAAGACATCTACAGACCAGAAGAAGGGATGTATTATGTTTCTGCAGACTTGATGCCGTTTGCTATCAATATGCCAGTAAGTAATCTCCCGGTTCCAGAGGAAGGGAAACGAATCGATCAATCATATCCCAAGTTCTCTGGATGGGTATCATCGAATGGGAAACAAAATAAAGATTGGTACAAATAAAGATTGATACGATTTAAATAAGAGCAGCCCGGATATTGTACGGAATCGCTATCGGGACTTCGCATTGCGAACCATCGATGAAAAAGACATAATAGACATCCGTTTAGAAAGGCGCGAATTACGCAGTTCACACAACTTCTTGAATACTCACCAAGAATTCGTGTGAACTGTGTTTTTATTTTAAGCCACAATATTATAGGATATAAGTATTATCCGTTATGAATGGGCTTTCATCATTAAATCTTCGGCTCCCATTTTATCTTAAAACCTTTATTAGGGAATAGCATATCAAACACAATCACGAATATAAAAACAGATGTTACCAAGATATTCATCGTCAATAAAGAAATGTGATAAGGCCAGGGAAGCAGTAAAGCCAAAGCTATTACAGCAATAATATGTGATAAAGGAAGCATACGGCACGTGACATATTTATAGATACTATTTGCCAGAATATAAACGATTGGTCCGATAATCAGAACAAAAACAACTTCCGCTCTCATTTCTTGTTCGGGATGGGCAACAATCAGTTCGTCTCCTACCGCACAAATAATCAATGCTCCCACCAGTACGATATGAATTGCATTATAAATCAACCCCAGCTTTCCGGGATCTTTCACTTCCTGTATTTTCCGACTACCGGCTTCACTGCTCACATCAAAGTAAACCCACCACATAGCCAAACTACCAATGAAAGATATGACAGCAGAAATAATCACGAGAGGCGTCCATTCTTCTACTTCACTCAAAGAAGCTCCTGTCATCAATAGAGTTTCTCCAAAAGCAATAATCACAAACAACTGGCAACGTTCCACCAAATGATGCCCTTCAATAGTCCATTCCTTGCTACTGTCCGAACGTCCCAGACGAGGTAAAGCAAATCCGTGCATCGGGGCTGTATAATCACAGATGGCGGCTATAATCCACAGTAGAATTTGCCATTCTCCCTGCAATATGGCACCCGTAATCCAAAAGACGGCAGATATACAGAACCAGCCCATAATTCGCTTAAAATTAGCAGCCAGATGATGATCTCCTAACACCCCGATAATATAAAGTGTTCTCCCTGCCTGTATCAGAACATAGCAGACAGCAAATATCAATCCCCGGTAAGTAAAGGCATAAGGAATAGCAGCCGCCATCACCAGCCCCACCAGCATACTGATAAAAAGAAGAATACGTATCGGCCGGGTATCCGGGTTGAACCAGTTAGTCACCCAGATGGTATGTTGCCACAACATCCAGACTGCAAACCACAGGATTGTTTCTTTCAATAATCCTTCCCAAGTGAGATTATGAAGCAAATAATGTGAAAGTTGCGTGACCGAGAAAACATAAATCAGGTCAAACAGCAGTTCGGAATAAGAGACAGTAGCAGTTTCCGTTTCTCTCTTCCGAAGCAATGGATGGGGGGAGTAAAACATACGAGGTTCCTTTTATATATATAAAAGAAACCCCGCAGAAGTCTATTTTGTTCAGAGAAAGTCTTACATTCTGGAAGGAACTTCGATACCCAGCAAATTCATTCCCAAGCGAACAACTTTAGCTACATTAGCAGACAGAGCGATACGGAATACTTTCACTGCCTCATTCTCTTCGCGCAGAATACTATAGTCATGATAGAACTGATTGTATTCTTTCACCAAGTCATAAGTATAATTAGCAATAATAGACGGGCTGTAATCTTCACCGGCTTGTTTTACAACAGCAGCAAAGTCGGCAACCATCTGAATCAGCCCTTCTTCCTTTTCACTCAATTCAATACCAGCCGGAATCTGTTCAGAAATTACGATACCTGATTCGGCAGCTTTCCGAAGTACAGACTGGATACGTGCATAAGTATATTGAATAAACGGACCTGTATTACCATTGAAGTCGATAGATTCTTTCGGATTGAATGTCATATTCTTACGGGCATCGACTTTCAGAATGAAATATTTCAATGCTCCCAGACCCACAATACGGGCAATATCATCAGCTTCTTCCTGTGTCAAACCATCCAGTTTGCCTAGTTCTTGTGAAGTTTCTTTAGCAGTGGCAATCATTTCCTCCATCAAGTCGTCAGCATCAACTACCGTACCCTCACGGGATTTCATCTTACCTTCCGGCAGTTCCACCATTCCGTAAGAGAAGTGTACCAGACTCTTACCCCATTCGAAACCAAGTTTATCGAGCAAGATAGAAAGCACCTGGAAGTGATAGTTCTGTTCGTTACCTACTACATAAATCATCTTATTAATCGGGTAATCGGCAAAACGAAGTTTAGCCGTACCGATATCCTGAGTCATGTAGACAGAAGTACCGTCACCACGGAGAAGGAGCTTATGATCCAGTCCTTCGGCAGTCAGGTCGGCCCATACGGAACCGTCTTCTTTCTTGTAGAAGAAACCTTTTTCCAGACCTTCCATTACTTTTTCTTTTCCTTCGAGGTAAGTATTGGATTCGTAATAGATCTTGTCGAAGCTGACACCCATCTTCTTGTAGGTTTCGTCGAATCCTGCATATACCCAGTTGTTCATCATTTCCCACAATCCGCGTACTTCCGGATCACCGGCTTCCCACTTCACCAACATTTCGCGGGCCTCCTGCATCAATGGAGATTCAGCTTCAGCCTTTGCTTTCGCTTCATCGCCACTCATTCCCTGCGCTGTAAATTTAGCCATCAGCTCCTTTACTTCCGCTTTATAATGCTTATCGAAAGATACATAATAATCACCTACCAGGTGGTCACCCTTCTTACCCGAAGTTTCAGGAGTTTCACCGTTTCCGTATTTCTTCCATGCCAGCATGGACTTACAGATGTGGATACCACGGTCGTTTACAATATTTGTTTTGACTACCTTATTGCCGTTTGCCGCTACAATGTTAGCCAATGCGTTGCCTAAAAGGTTATTACGCACGTGTCCCAAGTGAAGCGGTTTATTTGTATTCGGAGAAGAATACTCAATCATTACCAATGGAGAAGCGTCAGTGACCTGCATTAAGCCATACTGTTCATCTGCCTGAATCTCGTTCAGCAACTCAATCCATGTAGCCGATGCAATAGTCAGGTTCAAGAACCCTTTTATCACATTAAACGCTGCTACAGCCGGATCGTTTGCCTTCAGATATTCACCGATTTCCTGTGCCGTTTGCTCCGGTCCTTTTTTTGACATCTTCAGGAAAGGGAACACGACCAGTGTCAAATGTCCTTCAAATTCTTTCTTCGTTTTTTGCATCTGCACCATTTTTTCAGGGACTTCCTGACCGTAGAGTGCTTTCAGTCCGCTGATAACGGACGCTACAAGTTTATCTTCTATCTTCATAATCAAGTTATTTCTTGCGCGCAAAGATACAAAAAAAGGAGACGCATCGCGTCTCCTCTCCTAATTTCTTTCAACTATCTATCTTATTCAACAGCTGCAGATAATTCAGCACCAGCTTTAAATTTAGCTACTTTCTTAGCAGGAATAGTAATAGTTGCCTTTGTAGAAGGGTTAATACCAGTTCTTTCAGCTCTTTCGCTTACAGAGAAAGTACCAAAACCTACGAGAGATACTTTGTCACCAGCTTTCATAGCATTAGTAACTGAAGTGATGAAAGCATCAAGTGCTTTTTTTGCATCGGCTTTGCTCATTTGAGCTTCAGCAGCCATTGCACTAATAAGATCAGACTTATTCATAATACGTAAAATGATTAATTAATATATTTGTTACACAAAAGATTATCCCACAATGGATTGATTCCACAAATATAGCCGAACAAAACAACATATCAAATAAAAACATAAAAAAAACGCAGCAAATTATTGAAAAAGAGCTAATAGGAAGCGTTTTTCATGCTTTAAAACAGAATTTATTCGTACTTTTGCGTCTATTATCTAAATATTCAGAAATTAAAATGATGCCAACTGTAACTAAAAACCTGATAATTATCAATGTACTAGTATTTTTCGGGACAATCGTAGCCCAACGTTACGGCCTGGATTTAACGAATTATCTGGGATTACATTTTTTCCTCGCAAGTGACTTTAATCCGGCACAGCTTATCACTTATATGTTCATGCACGGCGGATTCAGCCACATTTTCTTTAATATGTTTGCCGTTTTTATGTTCGGACCGATTCTCGAACAAACCTGGGGACCCAAACGTTTCCTCTTTTACTATATTCTCTGCGGTATCGGTGCGGGACTTATCCAGGAAGGAGTGCAGTATATTCAATATGTGATAGAATATAGCCAACATACACAAGTAAATTTGATAGGCTATGGCGTTATTTCTATGGAGCAATACTTGAACATGTTGACCACCGTAGGTGCTTCGGGAGCCGTTTACGCCATATTGCTGGCATTTGGTATGCTATTTCCCAATAACCGACTGTTCATCTTTCCGCTGCCTTTCCCTATCAAAGCGAAGTTTTTCGTGATAGGATATGCCGCAATCGAATTATGGGCAGGGCTTGCCAACAGCACCGGAGATAATGTTGCTCACTTTGCTCACCTGGGAGGAATGTTATTCGGATTAATCCTGATTTTGTATTGGAGAAAAAAAAGCAATAACAATGGGACATATTATAGCTGATTTAAAGGAGACATTCAGAAGAGGAAATATTTTCATCCAACTGATTTATATCAACGTAGGCATCTTTCTGATCGGCACGTTGATTAACGTTTTCCTGCGACTGTTTGAAGTAAGTACCCCCGATATATTCGGTATATTTGCCCTGCCGGCATCCTTTATCGGGTTTATGCATCAACCGTGGTCGCTATTTACTTATATGTTTATGCATGCCGGTATCCTGCATATTCTATTCAATATGCTTTGGCTGTATTGGTTCGGAAGTTTGTTTCTCTACTTTTTCTCGGCCAAGCATTTAAGAGGACTATATGTATTAGGAGGTATCTGTGGAGGTTTACTGTATATGGTTGCCTACAATGTATTTCCTTTATTCAGTTCGCAAGTGGCGGGTGCAACATTGGTAGGAGCATCAGCTTCCGTATTAGCCATCGTAGCTGCTACGGCTTATCGTGAACCAAATTACAGGGTGCAACTTTTTCTTTTCGGTGCTATCCGTCTCAAATATCTGGCACTGGTTGTTATCGGAATCGATGTATTATCCATCACCTCAAGTAATGCCGGAGGACATATCGCCCACCTGGGCGGTGCTCTTGCAGGACTTTGGTTTGCCGCCAGCCTAAGTAAAGGAACTGATTTGACTTCCTGGATCAACTGGATTCTGGATGGTTTCGCCTCCTTGTTTCAAAAGAAAACATGGAAACGGAAACCGAAAATGAAGGTACACTATGGAAACAGTGCCACCGGTCGCAAGAAGGATTATGATTACAATGCCCACAAAAAAGCACAGTCAGATGAAGTGGACCGTATTTTGGAAAAACTAAAAAAATCCGGTTACGACAGTCTGACAACTGAAGAAAAGAAAAGCTTGTTCGACGCAAGCAAAAGATAAAAGAATGGAACATATTGGCAAATTTGTCGCATATCTGATACTTGCTGTCAACGCTCTCTTCGTGGGAACGTTGATATTAAGCGCTTATAGCCCTTACCTTAACCCGAAAATAAACCCACTTGCTTCCAGCTTGGGACTTGCATTTCCGATATTCCTGACGATTAATCTGATTTTTATCGGCTTCTGGGCATTTGTCAATTACCGCTATGCGCTCTTGCCTGCCATCGGTTTTCTAATTTGTATTCCGCAGATACGGACTTATATTCCTTTTAACTCCACCACTAAAACCATACCGGAAGGAAGCATCAAAATCCTATCCTACAACGTAATGAGTTTCAACAATTTGGAGAAGAAAGATGGAAAAAACCCGGTATTGTCTTATCTTGTAGATAGTAACGCCGATATTATCTGTCTGCAAGAATATAACACCGCTACCAACAAGAAATACCTGACGGAACAGGACATTAAAAAAGCATTGAAAGCCTATCCTTACCAATCCGTCCACCAACAAGGGAAAGGAGATGTGCAACTTGCCTGTTTCTCTAAGTTCCCCATACTCTCGATACATCCCATCGAATATGAAAGTAATTATAACGGCTCCATGAAATATGTACTGAATGTGAATAACGACACTCTTACATTAATCAACAACCACCTGGAATCCAACAAACTCACCAAAGAAGACAGAGGGATGTATGAGGATATGATTAAAGACCCGAATGCCAAGAAAGTAAAAACCGGACTTAGGCAATTAATAAGAAAACTGGCGGAAGCATCGGCTATCCGGGCTACACAAGCAGATTCTGTGGCTAAAACCATTGCAGAAAGTAAATATCCGACAACCATAGTATGCGGCGATTTCAACGACGGTTCTATCTCATATACCCATCGCATCCTGACTCAAAAACTAGACGATGCATTCACACAGTCCGGTAAAGGATTGGGTATTTCCTACAATCAGAACAAGTTCTATTTCCGCATAGACAATATCTTGATCAGCCCCAACCTGAAAGCCTACAATTGCACGGTAGACCGGTCTATCAAGGCATCAGACCATTACCCGATCTGGTGCTATATCAGTAAACGATAAGAACTGAAAACTCTAATAAAAAACACTTATGATGATTAAAAAGACACTAACCATTTTAGCAGTAAGTTGTATGATGTACTCCTGTGCTACGAAAACAGAAAGCAATCCTTTCTTTACAGAGTTTCAAACCGAGTATGGTGTTCCTTCTTTCGACAAGATTAAATTAGAGCACTATGAACCTGCCTTTCTAAAAGGTATAGAAGAACAGAATCAAAATATCGAAGCCATCATCGAAAGCCCGGAAATTCCGACATTCGAAAATACGATTGTGGCTTTGGATAACAGCGCACCCATCTTAGACCGGGTAAGCATCATTTTCTTCAATATGACAGATGCGGAAACTACTGATTCGCTGACCGCACTTTCCATCAAACTGGCACCGGTTCTTTCGGAACATAATGACAATATCTCCCTGAATGGGAAACTATTCAAACGGGTGAACGATGTCTACCAAAAGAAAGATTCATTGAACCTGACGTCGGAACAAGAACGTCTGCTGGACAAGACTTATAAAAGATTTATCCGCTCCGGAGCGAACCTTGGCGAAAAGGACCAAGCTCGCCTCCGCGAAATCAACAAGGAGCTTTCTACACTTGGCATCACTTTCAGCAACAATGTGCTGAATGAGAATAATGCCTTCCAACTTTTCGTTGACAAAGAAGAAGATCTGGCAGGATTGCCTGAATGGTTCCGCCAAAGTGCGGCCGAAGAAGCGAAAGCAGCCGGACAACCGGGAAAATGGTTGTTCACCCTGCACAATGCCAGCCGTCTGCCTTTCCTGCAATATTCTGAAAATCGCCCGCTCCGGGAGCAAATATACAAAGCTTATATCAACCGCGGCAACAACAACGACGGGAACGATAACAAGGAAAACATCCGCAAGATCGTTTCTCTCCGCCTGGAAAAAGCGAACTTATTAGGTTTCGACTGTTATGCAAACTTCGTCCTGGATGAAACCATGGCAAAGAACGCCAACAACGTAATGAGCCTTTTAAATAACCTCTGGAGCTATGCACTGCCAAAAGCAAAAGCAGAAGCTGGCGAACTCCAGAAGTTAATGGACAAGGAAGGAAAAGGAGAAAAACTGGAAGCATGGGACTGGTGGTATTATACCGAAAAACTACGGAAAGAAAAATACAACCTGTCTGAAGAGGATACAAAACCTTACTTCAAACTGGAGAATGTACGCGATGGCGCTTTCGCCGTAGCCAACAAATTATATGGCATCACCCTAAGCAAACTGGAAGGCATACCAACTTATCACCCTGATGTAGAAGTCTTTGAAGTGAAAGACGCAGACGGTTCCCAGCTCGGTATCTTCTATGTAGACTATTTCCCACGTCCCGGGAAAAGCGGTGGTGCATGGATGAGCAACTATCGTGAGCAACACGGAACAACCCGTCCGTTAGTATGCAACGTTTGCAGCTTTACCAAGCCGGTAGGCGACACCCCCTCTTTATTGACCATGGATGAAGTGGAAACCCTGTTTCACGAATTTGGTCACGCCCTGCACGGACTGCTGACAAAATGCGAATACAAAGGAACATCGGGAACCAACGTGGTACGCGACTTTGTAGAGCTTCCTTCTCAAATCAACGAACACTGGGCGACTGAACCCGAAGTGCTGAAAATGTATGCCAAACATTATCAGACAGGAGAAGTGATACCCGACGAAATCATCGAGAAGATACTGCAACAGAAAACTTTCAACCAGGGCTTCATGACCACCGAATTACTGGCCGCCGCCATCCTCGACATGAACCTGCACACGATAACAGATGTAAAGAATCTGGATATGCTTGCATTCGAAAAAGAAGCGATGGACAAGCTTAATTTGATTCCCGAAATAGCACCGCGTTATCGCGTGACTTACTTTAATCATATCATTGGCGGATACGCAGCCGGATACTATAGTTACCTATGGGCCAACGTATTGGACAATGATGCTTTCGAAGCTTTCAAAGAACATGGTATTTTTGATAAAAACACCGCCGACCTGTTCCGCCATAACGTATTGGAGAAGGGAGACAGCGAAGACCCGATGGTGCTTTATAAGAATTTCCGTGGAGCGGAACCAAGCCTGGAACCACTACTGAAAAACAGAGGAATGAAATAATTCAGCAAAAAAGCCCTTAAACATCAAATATTTGAGGGCTTATTACACATGAATGTGAAAAAAAAACTATATTTGCAGCCTTGTATGCGGCAAAAAGAACTTGTGTACGACAGAATTTAACTGAAAATTAAATTAAAAAAGTAATCATCATAAATTAAAAGTAAAATGCAAAACAAAGGATTTGTAAAGGTTTTTGCGGTATTACTCACACTGGTATGTGTGTTCTATCTCTCCTTCTCCTTCGTAACACGCCATTATACCAACAAGGCGAAAGAAATTGCGAACGGCGACCCGAAAGTGGAACAAGACTACCTCGACTCTCTCTCCAATGAGAAAGTGTGGTTGGGTAACTGGACGCTGAAACAATGTCGTGAGATGGAGATTAGTTTAGGTTTGGACCTAAAAGGTGGTATGAACGTTATCCTTGAAGTTTCTGTACCTGATGTTATCAAAGCACTGGCTGACAACAAGCCGGATGAAGCTTTCAACAATGCATTGGCAGAAGCTGCAAAACAGGCTGTAAACAGCCAGGATGATATCATCACGCTATTTGTCAGAGAATACCACAAAGCTGCTCCTAACGCAAAACTTTCCGAACTCTTCGCAACACAACAGTTGAAAGACAAAGTTAACCAGAAATCATCGGATGCAGAAGTTGAAAAAGTATTGAGAGCAGAAGTAAAAGCTGCTGTTGAAAACTCATATAACGTACTTCGTACACGTATCGACCGTTTCGGTGTTGTTCAGCCGAATATCCAGAGCCTGGAAGACAAAATGGGTCGTATCATGGTGGAATTGCCGGGTATCAAAGAGCCGGAACGTGTGAGAAAACTTCTCCAAGGTTCTGCTAACCTAGAATTCTGGGAAACTTATACAGCTAAAGAAGTTCTTCCTGCCATGCAATCTGCTGATGCTAAATTGCGTGCTGTATTAGCGCAGGAGACAGATGCAGACTCTACCGCTGTAGATTCCACCAAAGAAGCTCCGCTTGCAGAAGCTACTCCGGCCAAGAAAAGCGTAAGTGCTGCCGACAGTCTTGCTGCTGCCCTGAAAGGAGATGCTACAACTACTGAAGATAATTCAACAGCTAACCTGGCAGAAATTAAAAAGCAATACCCTCTGTTGGCTATCCTGCAGTTGAACTCTAGCGGACAAGGTCCTGTGATCGGTTACGCTAACTACAAAGACACTGCTGATATCAACAAATATCTGGCTATGCCGGAAGTTAAAGCAGAACTCCCGAAAGACCTTCGTTTGAAATGGGGTGTTTCTCCTTCTGAATTTGACAAGAAAGGACAGACGTTCGAATTATATGCTATCAAGTCTACCGAACGCAACGGTAAAGCTCCGTTGGAAGGTGATGTAGTAACAGACGCGAAAGATGAATTCGACCAATACAGCAAACCGGCTGTCAGCATGACAATGAACTCTGACGGTGCACGTCGTTGGGCACAGCTGACCAAACAGAACATCGGTCGTTCTATCGCTATCGTTCTTGACAACTATGTATATTCTGCACCAAACGTAAACTCTGAAATCACAGGTGGACGTTCACAGATTACAGGTCATTTCACTCCTGAACAGGCAAAGGACTTAGCAAACGTATTGAAATCAGGTAAGATGCCGGCTCCGGCTCACATCGTACAGGAAGATATCGTTGGTCCATCATTGGGTCAGGAATCTATCAATGCAGGTGTATTCTCATTCGTAGTGGCTCTGATTCTGTTGATGATCTATATGTGTATGATGTACGGCTTCATACCGGGTATGATTGCCAATGGTGCATTGTTCCTGAACTTCTTCTTCGTATTAGGTGTCCTCTCCTCCTTCCAGGCAGCATTGACAATGTCCGGTATTGCCGGTATGGTGTTGTCACTAGGTATGGCAGTGGATGCGAACGTACTTATCTACGAACGTACTAAAGAAGAACTTCGTGCCGGTAAAGGTGTGAAGAAAGCACTTGCTGACGGTTATTCCAACGCATTCTCCGCTATCTTCGACTCGAACCTGACATCCATCATCACAGGTGTCATTCTGTTTAACTTCGGTACCGGTCCGATCCGTGGTTTTGCTACGACATTGATTATCGGTATTCTAGTATCCTTCTTCACCGCTGTGTTCATGACCCGTATAGTTTACGAACACTTCATGAACAAGGACAAACTATTGAACCTTACATTCACAACCCCTGTTTCAAGAAACTTGATGACCAACACACGTTTTGATTTTATGGGAACAAACAAAAAATCCCTTATCATCACTGTAGCCATCATCCTCGTTTGTATCGGTTCATTTGCCATGCGCGGTTTAAGCCAGAGTATCGACTTTACCGGTGGACGTAACTTCAAGGTACAGTTCGAGAATCCGGTAGAACCCGAACAGATTCGTGAATTGATCTCCAGCAAGTTCGGTGATGCTAACGTTAGTGTTATCGCTATCGGTACAGATAAGAAAACTGTACGTATCAGCACCAACTACCGTATTGAAGATGCAGGAAACGATGTTGACTCTCAAATCGAAGCATATTTATATGAGACTTTGAAACCTGTGCTGACTCAAAACATCACTCTAGCTACCTTTATCGACCGTGACAATCACACTGGTGGTAGTATTGTAAGTTCTCAAAAAGTGGGTCCGAGTATCGCAGACGATATCAAAACAGGTGCCATCTATTCCGTAGTACTGGCTTTGATCGCTATCGGTCTGTATATCTTAATCCGTTTCCGTAACATCGCATATAGTATTGGCTCTATCGTAGCTCTATCATGCGATACCATCATGATTATCGGTGCTTACTCATTGTTATGGGGTATCGTTCCATTCTCACTGGAAATTGACCAAACGTTTATCGGTGCTATCCTGACAGCTATCGGTTACTCTATCAATGACAAGGTGGTAATCTTCGACCGTGTACGTGAATTCTTCGGCCTGTATCCAAAACGTGACAAACGTCAGTTGTTCAATGATTCATTGAATACTACACTTGCACGTACTATCAATACATCATTAAGTACATTGATCGTATTGCTGTGTATCTTCATCCTTGGCGGTGATTCAATCCGCAGCTTTGCATTCGCAATGATCTTGGGTGTTGTTATCGGTACATTGTCATCACTGTTCATTGCATCTCCGATTGCATACAACATGATGAAGAACAAAAAAGTCGTACCAGTAACTACGGAAGAATAATAAATTCCAGAAATAGAAAAAGCCTCTTCCGAACATTCGGTAGAGGCTTTTTCTATTGATTATTAAAACAAATAGAAGCTATAAGACGTTCATCTTAAAAGAAGCCATTGTTAAACTTAAAACCAGATACGATATGAAAGCAAAACAAAACAACTTCTCACAGATTCTTCGTAGTAGCCTCGAGGGGAATCGAACCCCTATCTAAAGTTTAGGAAACTTCTATTCTATCCGTTGAACTACAAGGCCGCTTCAAATTTGCTTGCAAAGATAACGGTTTCTGTCGATTTAACAAGAATAAAAATACAGGTTCCTTTCAGATATTTCAAATATTTGGCGTCAATAGGACAATAAAGTTCGATTTATTTTGATAATTCGATTAACTTTCCGACCTTTGCGCTCACAAATTGAAAGTAAAATCAGTTTTTAAATTAAATATAGTAATTAAAGTTATGGCAGACGAAATGATGGTTAAAGAATTGGAGGAAGTAGTAGTACGTTTCTCCGGCGACTCCGGCGACGGTATGCAGCTGGCCGGCAACATCTTCTCGAACGTGTCGGCTACGGTAGGAAATGACATCTGTACATTCCCTGACTATCCGGCAGACATCCGCGCCCCGCAAGGTTCACTGACCGGTGTTTCCGGTTTTCAGGTCCACATCGGTGCCGGACAGGTTTACACTCCCGGAGACCGTTGCCACGTGTTGGTGGCTATGAATCCTTCCGCACTGAAAACACAAATCAAATTCTGTAAACCGCAAGGACTTATCATTACCGACTCCGACTCATTCGAAGCCAGAGATTTGGAAAAGGCACAATTCAAGACCGACAATCCTTTTGAAGAATTAGGCATAAAACAGGAAGTACTTGAAGTTCCCATCTCTTCCATGTGCAAAGAGAGCCTGAAAGACTCCGGACTAGACAATAAATCAGCACTCCGTTGTAAGAACATGTTCGCACTCGGACTGGTTTGCTGGCTGTTCAACCGTAACCTTGCCGCTGCTGAAAAAATGCTGCGTGAGAAATTCGCCAAGAAGCCCGAAATTGCAGAAGCTAATATTAAGGTATTAAACGATGGTTTCAACTATGGTGCCAACACACATGCTTCTGTCTCTACTTATAAGATTGAAAGTAAAGCTCCGAAATCAAAAGGACTTTATACAGATATCAACGGAAATAAAGCAACTGCTTATGGCTTGATTGCTGCTGCCGAGAAAGCAGGTCTGGAACTCTACTTGGGTTCTTATCCTATCACTCCGGCCACTGATATTCTGCACGAATTAGCTAAACATAAATCACTGGGAGTAAAAACCGTACAGTGCGAAGATGAAATCGCGGGTTGTGCTTCTGCCGTTGGTGCCGCTTTTGCCGGTGCTTTGGCTGTAACGACTACTTCCGGGCCCGGTGTTTGTTTGAAGAGTGAGGCCATGAACCTTGCTGTAATTGGCGAACTTCCATTAGTGATTGTAAATGTGCAACGTGGCGGTCCGTCAACAGGTTTGCCTACTAAATCAGAACAGACAGACTTATTGCAAGCTCTTTACGGACGTAATGGTGAAAGCCCGATGCCGGTGATTGCCGCAACTTCACCAACGAACTGTTTTGATGCCGCATACATGGCATGTAAGATTGCTCTGGAACACATGACTCCGGTTGTATTACTGACGGATGCTTTCGTAGCCAACGGCTCGGCAGCTTGGAAACTTCCTAACTTAAATGAATATCCTGCCATCAATCCTCCATACGTGACTCCGGACATGGCTGGTAACTGGACTCCATACCAACGCAATGAAGAAACCGGTGCACGTTACTGGGCAATTCCGGGAACTGAAGGATTCATGCACCGCATCGGTGGTCTTGAAAAGAGCAATGAAACAGGTGCGATCTCTACCGAACCAGAAAACCATAATAAGATGGTTCATCTCCGCCAAACTAAAGTAGATAAAATTGCAGACTATATCCCCGAACTCGAAGTACTGGGTGATGAAGATGCAGATTTACTGATTGTTGGCTGGGGCGGCACGTATGGGCATCTCCGTCTGGCTATGGACTTTATGCGCGATCATGGAAAGAAAGTGGCTTTCGCACACTTCCAATACATCAACCCGTTGCCGAAGAATACAGCCGATGTATTGCGTAAATACAAGAAGATCGTAGTAGCTGAACAGAATTTGGGACAATTCGCAGGTTATTTACGGATGAAGATACCCGGATTGAACATCAGCCAGTTCAACCAAGTGAAAGGACAGCCTTTCGTTACGAGAGAATTGATAGATGCATTCACTAAATTATTGGAGGAATAAAAGATGAGCGATAAAGTATATACCGTACAAGATTATAAATCAGGCCAACCTCGCTGGTGTCCGGGATGCGGTGACCACGCTTTCCTGAACTCACTGCACAAAGCTATGGCCGAACTGGGAGTAGCTCCGCACAATATTGCCGTCATTTCCGGTATCGGTTGTTCTTCCCGCCTGCCCTACTATGTAAATACGTATGGCTTCCACACGATTCACGGACGTGCCGCTGCTGTTGCAACAGGTGCAAAAGTGGCCAACCCTGATTTGACGATCTGGCAAATTTCCGGTGACGGTGACGGTCTGGCAATTGGTGGTAACCACTTCATCCACGCATTACGCCGTAACATTGATTTGAATATGATCCTGCTGAACAACCGCATCTACGGTTTGACAAAGGGACAATATTCACCGACTTCGGAGCGTGGACTTGTAACTAAATCATCTCCTTACGGTACCGTAGAAGATCCATTCCATCCGGCAGAACTTGCTTTTGGTGCCCGTGGACATTTCTTTGCACGTTGTATTGCAGTAGACGGTGCCGCTTCTGTAGAGGTATTGAAAGCTGCCGCTAATCACAAAGGCGCCTCTGTTGTAGAAGTTCTGCAAAACTGCGTGATCTTCAACGATGGAACTCATGCTTCTGTAGCCACCAAAGAAGGACGTGCCAAGAACGCTATCTATCTGGAACATGGCAAACCCATGTTGTTCGGTGAAAACAAGGAATTCGGATTGATGCAGGAAGGTTTCGGACTGAAAGTGGTGAAACTTGGTGAGAATGGTATCACAGAAAAGGATATTCTTATTCACGATGCTCACTGCCAAGATAATACGCTTCAATTGAAACTGGCGTTAATGGAAGGTCCTGATTTCCCGATTGCACTCGGTGTGATCCGCGATGTAGATGCTCCAACTTACAATGATGCTGTAATTGGACAGATTGAAGAAATCAAAGGCAAGAAGAAATATCATAATTTCCAGGAATTGCTAATGACTAATGATACTTGGGAAGTGAAGTAATTCACCACTTCAATCCATAAAATAATAAAGGCGTAGACAAGAGAATCAACTCTCTTTCTACGCCTTTCATTCTTTCTATCGTGTAACCTATATTTATATCAACCTATTCGAGAGCAGTGCCACCCACTTTTTCCGGCCAATACGGATTCTGATAAATAACAGAATTATCTGTACTATTATCAGGAGACGCAAGTCTCATTTCATTAATAGCAACCGGACTCAAATAGTTGGCTTTAGCCCAAGAATATCCATCATATACCTGATTATTGATTCTCACCTTGCTAAAAGGACGAATATACTTGAATGCTCTGGAGGAAATATTAGAAGTAGCATCATCCGGATCATCTTTTAAAGTAACGTCTTCCGGAAGTTCATAAGTTTTATAAGCCTCTTCCCAAAAGTTATACCCTTCAGGAATAAACTTATTAGTAAGTACGCCATCCCAAGCTCTCCAACGCACCAGGTCATCCCAACGCATTCCTTCGCCAATAAACTCGCAACGACGTTCGCGACGGATATTATATAAGGTAGCATCCACTTCATACGAACCGGGATGAGCGGCCAAATCCGTCTCCTTATTCATATCGGTATTGTCAATGGTTGTCTGGAAATTGCCTGTAATGCCTGCCCGATTGCGTACTGCATCCCAATAGCTTTTCGCTTTACCGTCTACCTTATTATTACGCAAATAGTAGGCTTCCAGATAATTCAGATAAGCTTCGACACCACGAAAGATAATGCACCCTGTAGTCGATTGCGACTGACCGGAAATAATCTGCTTATTATTATATGTCAAGCATTTCCGAATCCGATACCCGGTATTATCAGATGTTTGGGCTTCCAATGATATAATATTAGGTTGTTTGAATTCTTTAAGTGCAGGTTCTTCTGTCGAACTGGATGGAAGCAAATCCTTCTCGCCCAAAACAAACATTTGCAGACGCAGATCACGATTCTCTTTCACATCCATGATAGTTTTGTCACCTTTATATTCATCTCCTGCTGCATAATAGGGAAGTCCGTCTTTCATGACAAAACAGTCTACAAAGCTCTTCAGCATACCATTATTACCTCCAGTAAAAATATAAGCCGGTGTGCCATGCGTGATTGACACGCCACCACCATTCATATATTGCTTCCAGAAAAGAACTTCGGAATAACTACTCATATCTTCTTCCGCAAACATCTCGAAATATGGATTCCAGCCAACAATCCCCGATATGTTTTTCGGATTGGTCAGACCGGTATTATTGGTCAAAGTAATATCATCAGCCACCTGTTCCGCTGCTTTCATAGCCTCATCCAGAAAGAAATTGATTTCATTATCCATGTTCGTGGAGAAATCGGTATGTATTCTCTTACCCGGCCAGGTTGCATCCCCCGGCACACGCCCTGTTCCCTTATGATACTTTTCAAACGTAGCCTCATACAAAGCAACGCGCGACTTTATCAATAACGCGCAATTCTTTGTTAATCGCGTTTTGTTTCCTGAAATATCATCCACCATATATTTGGCGGCGGAATCGAGCTGATTGATGATAAAACGAGCTACGAGATTACGCGGCTGACGAACAGATTTCTCTGTCAAAACAGACTGATTATCCGGCAATACTTCGGTTATAATTGGAAAATCTCCGAATGATTTCAGTTTACTGTAATAAATCCATGCACGGATAAAGTACATTTCGCCGACATAGTGAAGAATCTGTTCACAATTGCCCTCAATCTTGCCTGCCTCGAATTTAGGAAGCACATTTTCGAAGAAATAATTGCAATAGCGAATTTGAGTAAAATCCCAGCCACCTCCAGTATTAGGAACACGCCACTGACCTTTCTCAAAATAGGTGGAAGAATATCCTCCGGCTACCATATTATCTGTATTCTGGTCATTGTTCACTGTACCGACTCCATATCCACCATGCGTTGAAAAGATGTTGTTGTACTGCGAAATACTATATGCAGCCAAGTGGTCCGTCGTATTAAAATACTCTTGCGGAGTCACCTGATCCAGAGGCGCCATATCCAGAAAATCATTACAAGATGTAAGCGACCACGTAGCTCCTGCCATCAAGATTGTTTGTAATATAATATGTTTCAGTTTCATAAGCCTTAAAATTAGAAGTTAACATTTAAACCTACCGAGATGGTGCGCTGCAACGGATAGAGTTTACCATTATTCGCATCATAAGTGCTTTCCAAAGCCTCCGGGTCGAAAATCTTGGACATATGAGAGAATGTCAACAGATTGTCACCTGACACGTATACTCGAACTGAAGACATTCCGGCTTTATTTGTCCATTGCTTGGGCAATGTATAGCCTATCTGAACATTCTTAATACGGCAGTAAGCTGCATTCTGAATATAGCGGCTCTGCACTGCCATGTTTCTCGAATCACTTTTCAATACGCGTGGATAATAGGCATTTGTATTAGCACCCAACGGGTCACCCTCCGGACGCCAGAAGTCCCAATGTTCCTTAAATCCGGTAGCCTGCCATTCGTCCACTCCATTGGCTCCCCAGAAATAGGGGCCGCTCAACACATAATCGCGCTTGGCCACTCCTTGCAGAAATATGCGGAAATCGACACCTTTCCATGCTGCATCCAACGTGATACCATATTTAAATCGAGGTGTATTATTGCCCAAAATCACACGGTCACCGGGTTTCTCTGTGGTATTTTCACCTGTCGAGATCACTCCATCGCCGTCTACATCCTTATACATGATATCACCTGCTCCCCACTTGCTTCCCAAAGAAGACTGATCCACTTTGGCCAAGTGAGCGTCCATCTCTTCCTGTGATTGTGCGATACCTACCGTTTCATATCCCCAGATTTCTCCTTTCATCATTCCCGGATAATATGCTTTGGAAAGTTTGTTGTTTTCATTCGGATAGCGAGTGATTTTCTGTTGGTCATCGGCTAACGTAAATTTAGCACCATAAGAGAAATCACCAATCATATCTCTCCACCCCAGTTCCAGCTCAAAACCATAGGATTTCATATCGGAATTGTTGATTTTCGGAGGAGTAGCACCCAGTACGGAAGACAATTCCGGAGCCGGGCCAATCATATCATACGTCCAACGCACAAAGTAGTCGAACGAACCGGTCAAGCGATTATTAAACAGCCCCCAGTCCAAACCGATATCCCAGGTTTCAATCGTTTCCCAAGTCTTCAAGCTGGAGACGATACCGGGTAGGCTTGCATAATTCGGTCTTTTTCCATTCACCAACCAGTTATAATCAGTGCCTTGTGGCATCGTCTGATAGAAAGGATACCATGCATCCTTAGTATCCGTATTACCCAACTGCCCCCATGAACCTCTTAATTTCAATACATCAATATGAGCTTTATCGGCTATATTCCTGAAGAAATCTTCACGTGCTATATTCCATCCGACTGACAATGACGGGAAAAATCCCCAACGCTTGTCATTAATGAAACGGGACGAACCGTCATAACGACCGTTCAACTCTATCAAATAGCGTTCTTTATAATTATAGTTGATACGCCCGAAGAATCCGGCTACCCCATTGTGTGCATATCCACCGGAAGTAGTAGGAGATTCCGTTGCTGTATTCAGTGTAGGCACAGAATTGGAGATCAGCGTATTCTTCTGCCCCGACAAACTTCTTGTCTTATACAACTCCGCATTAAAACCTGCCATCACTTTAAAGTAATGACCGCTTTCATATTGTTTAAAATAATCGGAATAGATATTCGTGCTGTAATAATTCTCTTTATAATTATATTCGTTCACAACGGAACTGCCGGCTCCATAACTTCCCCATGGTATAGAATACGGATTACCGTCACCGTCATGAGAGAAGATAGGTAATACTTCCCAATGTTCATTTTTGTTTTCCGTTCTTAGAGCACCCTCGATATTAATTGTCCAGTTCTTGACCGGTTCAAACACAAACTGCAACTGTTGAGTATTCAAGTCTTTCTGGTTGGTTTGTCGGCCACCATCCTCCAATTCTGTAATTTCCACACCATTCATGGGATAGCCATTAGGATCGTAAGCCGGACAGGTGGGCCAGCGGCGAGCGATATTATGGAAGAATAGCCCGGTCAGATAAGAGGGTCGGTCAAAGTCCTCACGTGTCCATTTGGTAGAATAGTTCACTCTGAACCAATCTGTGATCTGCGCTGTAATGGTGCTGTTCATTGTATAACGTTGCAAATTATCTTCACCATGCCGCAACAGACCGTTCTGGTCCATAAAACTACCGCTCAATGAAAATTGGATTTTCTCATTACCTCCCGAAATACTTAGATTATGTTCTTGAGATGGCACCCAGTCATTGTAGAATTCTTTAAACCAATCCGTATTGGCATTCGCTCCGCCATAATTGTTCCAACGGTTATTATTCGTATTCAGTGTTGTGACGGATGTTATCTTTCCCTCCTGATAATCTTTTATTTTCTGTAACTGCTCGGATGAGAACGGAGCCTCACCGGATCTGCCCGCATTCTCTGCGGCACGATTAAAGTACTGTGCAAAAGTATATGAGTCCATCATTTCAGGCACTGATACCGCGTCGCTGAAACGGACATTTCCATTATAACTGACTCTGGCTTTACCCGCTTTCCCTTTCTTGGTCTGAATCAGAATAACACCAAAAGCAGCACGCGCTCCATAAATAGAGGCAGAAGCAGCGTCTTTCAAAACAGAAACCGTTTCTATATCATTCGGATTCAACGAATTAAGATTACCTTCGATACCGTCAATCAACACAAGTGGAGACGACCCGGAACCATCACCGATTGTTCCTGCACCACGAATATTAAAACTCATCGAACCATCCAAGGCTCCACCTTCACTTCCTACCGTGAAGTTCAAGCCTGGCACTGTACCCTGTAGGGCCTGCGCCACATTGGTTACAGGACGTGCAGCCAACACTTTCGCATCGACCATACCTACCGCACCGGTTACATTTACTTTTTTTTGTGTTCCGTAGCCTACAACGACTACTTCGTCGAGCTGTTCCGAATCTTCTTTCATAACGATATTAAGGGGTGTCCCATCAGCTTTCACGGTAATAGTTTTATAACCAATAAACGAAAGTGAGAGAACTGCTCCTTTGGGGGAATCGATAGAGAAGCGTCCGTTGAGATCAGTAACAGTACCTGTGGCAGTACCTTGCACCTTTACAGAGACTCCAATAAGAGGTTCTCCGTTTTCATCCACTACAACACCTGTAGTCTTTACTTTTTGCTGCTGTATATCAGTAGTTTCCTGTGTTTCATTAGTATTAGCTACTGCTTGCATAGGTTGTGTGCACCATAACAATAAAGTAGCAACTGCTGCTATTTTCAGGCAACGTGTTCCCCGTCCTTCCATAAAGGCCGGGCATCGGTTAGTTTTTCTTGTCATACTTTAATTTATTCAGTTAGACATTAGTAAGTTAGAATTTCTAAGGTTTTATGGTGCCTTCATATATTATTTGACACCATGTTTCAGGCAATTTGTGTGTTTAGTTTTCCATAGGCTTTTCTATTTTTATCTTAGGTTAATACTTGCCAGAGTTCTTAACGAACTTGGTTTTACCTATGCTTGGAAACACAACTTGGAAGGACATTTTAGATAAAACAGTCATCCATACACTCGCACCGCTTTGAGTTTGAGACGATTTGTATGTAAATTGCTATATAATAAATACTTATTTTGATACCAAAGGCAAGTTGATAAAACTGTTATCCCATTTTGTTGCCAGAAAACACAACAATCCAGCTATCCCGTTTTAAAATATTTTAGTAGATTTACTTGCGTAATATTTCATTTTATTCTACTTTTGCTTCACCATAATGATATTCTAAACGATTCTTTTGTTGTTATTAAGAATTAAAAATAATAAGGCATTCGTTTTCATATCAAAATAAAACCAAGTTCGTTAAGAACTCGGTTTTCATTTCTCTCCTTCTCTAATCGATATTGCAATATACACTACTCATTTCCTTTGACTAAATAACACCTATTTATCAATATCATTAACTTTATGGATAGAGAACTGATGATAAGAAGCTATTTTAACAGGTACTTATTTATAAATAAAAAATGGAGAAGGATGGAGAAAAGGGTAGAAAACTGGAACCAGGTTCATAGCTATAAACTCAACACTAAATTTCTGAAAACGAATATACAACTATTAAGAAGCATTTAGAAGGTTCACAGGTTTCACCTTCAGCTGAACAGCTATGAGTCAACGGTTTACAGTGACATAAAGCACAAAATACAGAAGAAAGTATCCTTCACCTCCTTCACCATGTAGAGTCTTTCATATAGATTAAGGACATATATATCCAATATACAGGGCATATATGCGCAACGTGTTGGATATATATGTCCAACACGTTGCGTATATATACTCTACAATTCAGGTATTAATATCCTAGAGATAGAGTATTAGTGTCTGATTACTTAGGTGCTAATTTCCGGTTGACGGCAGTTTTATTTTGTTTTAAACCTGCAAACAGTTTGTTTCAAGCGTATGAAACAAATAGTTTCCCGCCTTGAAACAGATTGTTTACCGGCATGAACAAGACATTTGATGCATGGATTCTACAAATTACTACATAGTCTTCTATAAATATGCCAAGATTCTTACACACGAGACAGCGTGTGAGATAAAGGTATCTTACGTAAGCGTCTCCGCGATTCTATCTTGTCGGCCTTTTTTCATTCTTATATTTTTGCTATGTATAAAAATGAAGCATTATGGATTTAGCAGAAAATCGATTTGGAAAAACTTGGAAACAT
>NZ_JAPQKZ010000056.1:0-35143 GCF_027257075.1 Bacteroides sp. LFL-34
TGTGGTGTCTTTAAAGTTACTAAAAAGCAAACATATCTACAACTTTTAATAGGATTAAGAAAGAAGAAGACAGTTGAAATAAAAAAGAGATTACCACCAAATTTGACGAAGAACCGAGACAGGCATCGAATGATAGACTGTCAAATATTCGTTCCAAAGGCTTTGCCCGTCGTCCATTACTTGCGTTACCGTAGAACAATAATCACGCTCTGTAACTATGTGTTTAATAGCACCGCCGCCCCAAACGGATTCATACTTCTCATTATTGATAACCGTCAGGCCATATCTATAATTCTTACAGAGCCTTTTCCTTGTCTTCGGATCATAGGTTTCTATACTCTTCACCCGCAATCCGCCAACCGGATAGAGGTAGTCTCGATACTCCGGCTGTTGGCTATTGTCACGAAACGCGCCGTAATTGCCTTCGTAAGAGAAAGAGGTTTCAATACCTTGCGGATCTGTTATCCGGTCAAGAATACCCACAATGTTACCAGACGCTTCACGGTCTATTCCGACTGCATTCTCAAATAATACAGTGTCTTTTCTTCCCGTGTTATTGGTATCCGGTAAAGGTATTCTTTTCGAAAAGTTCGGCACTGTCAACTTACTACCATTAGCACTCGCTTCCGAACCGTTCATAAATCCCCAATGATCTACAGCCTTCGTATAGATGGAAGGAACGCTGTTTACACCCACATACCTGAATGAATAAGTTTGCGATTCTACACCGGGAGCGGAGATACGTACAGAATCAAGTTTAGTCAAAGAGGTTTTTCCATTATAGGGAGTTACATAAAAGTTAATGGTACGCACCAGTTCTCCATTCTCATCCGTCACTTGCATTTTATCTAATACACTTGTATTGTTAGGCACTTCACCTACTGCTTTATAACTGACAGACAATCTGTTTCCCATAAAATTCACCTGTGCCAATCGGGTAGTACTCATCCTACCCTCCGCACAGTAACTACCTGACGGGTAACTCATATTCGCTACATAGCTCGAAACGCTCTCTTTATTGGCATTGGGCAAGGAGGAAGAACCTGACGATCTGCCTGCCGTAATTTGATAATAGTTATTGCCACCGCTTTTTTGTTCCATCAGATACAATTTGGGACTCCCGTCTTTATCCCTTTCATCAAAGACCAGCCTGTCATTCAAATTATAATAAGCACTAGGTTCCCATTGATTCTGAAGGGTTTGATACTGAAAACTAACCAATGTAGGATGTGGATAACGGGCTGAACAAATAGAGGTACACATCCAGCGGGTAATAATATCATTCATCGTCTCGTGTACGCCATTGAACAGATATTTGACTCCATTTCCATCTGTTATATTCATATCACTTTCAACATACCTTACCACATCGCTGTTATGAGGCACAGTAATAAGAGGGGAAGACCTGTCTGAAAAATATCCGCTTCCACCGCCACCCGGCAACTTATAAGTGAACTTATCCGGACGCGTATCCCGTTTATTATCTACCATCTCCCCATAATAAATCAATCGGTCTCTTTCATCACCGGGGACTGTATTTTGAGAAAAATATCGATCAAACCATCCATAATAGTCATTGTCTGCTACCCCGATCACCTGGCGGGCTATAGACGGTTCGAGATTCAATGTCCATCCTGCTCCCGCATATCCGCTTCCTTCTTTGGGCTTAAGCCCCGAAGCATGATAAGACAAAGTAACAGGTATGGTAACCTCCCCTGCAACTATATCATACAAGGGAATAGTTATGTTAGGTACTCCTGTACAATGATCTACAGGATAAGACTGATATTTCACCATAGCCGTAGCCGTTGGGGAAAGTGGTACAAGTCGTGGAACATCCAGCTTTATTCCATCTTCACTCTGCCCCTTAGCAGATAAAACCGCGAAAAAGGCTGATAATATAAGAAACAGCCTCTTTAGTATTATTTTTTTATTCGTATATAGATTATTCATAACTCGTTTTTTCTATTATTTATCAATAAAATAGTTTAGTCAATACAAAATGAATTAGCAGAGTCCTTCCATTTCACACAATCATGATCTATGGAAGGACTACTACTTAATTTTCTGCTTTACAAATTCATCGCATTAGCGCCTAAAACGCCTGCCAAAGCCGAAGCCACTGCGATAACCACTTTCAGGATCATATCCCATACTGATTTCTTCATTGCCATCATTTACCTCCTTTCTGTTCTTTAATGTGTTGTGTTACTCTGTGTTTCTCCGTACTTCCAGTCTCATCAGTTCTATCGGCAAATGCTCCGAACTCATTGAGTTCCTTTGCCACCTCAAAGCACGGGCACTGTTTAATCCATTCTTCCGGTTCTATCTCACCGTTTCCATTGAGATCCGGCGAAAGGTCCCGGTGTCCGCATACCCGGCAGCCGGGAAATTTCTCCTGTAGCTGCCCGACGAGTCGCCGGAGCGTAGCCCGTTGTGCCGGAGTCCGGGTATCTGCCGGGCATCCCCGGCAGTCCAGACCACCTTCATAGCAGATACCTATTGAATGAGCGTTGAAACCTTTGGCGTGTGCTCCGATGCGTTCGATGGGGCGGGTGAGGTGCACTGTTCCATCCTTGCGGATGTAGTAGTGATAGCCTGTTCCGTTAAATCCGCGCCGCCGGTGCAACCGGTCCAAATCTTCCGGAGAAAGTGTACAATCCTCCCTCGTGGCGCTGCAATGCACCACAATCAAGTTGATAATCCTCATGTTAGTGAATGATTTCTAGTTTAGTTAAAAGTCAAATGTCTAGTTAAGCCTACGAAGTTTGCCGTTTACATTTTGTGTACTCCTCACTGCCGTGACGTCATTTATGCAGCCGGATCGGGCGCTTCTCCGCCTCCTTCATTACCGCCTCCACCGGGCTTGTCGCTTCCACCGGAGTTGCCGCCTCCTGCACTACCTGCATCGGAAACAAGTTTATCATAACGGGCACACTTCGTACCGGTCACCATCGAACGGGTAGCGGTAGTGCGGTCATGATTCTTAGTCGTTGTCGGTTGGAAGCGGACGGTAAGCGTAGCCTGTGCAGCCGACACTTCGTCAGAGGTTTCCACACCTTTGCCACGAGCTACCATCACCATACGGAAGGTACCAAGACCGTCCACGCTTACGCTTTCCGAAGATTGCAAGTGTTGCCCCATCACCGTCACCAGGTTGTCGAGTGTGTTTTTTACGTCACCCGGAGAGAGGGAAGAGTAGGCTGCTATTTCTTTCGAAAGTTGTGCGGAATCCACGTTTCCCGAACGTACAACTCGGGGATAGAAGAGTTTTTTACCGCTTTTTTTGTCTTCCAGAGTTGACTGGAAAGGTTTGTACAATACTGGCATAATTGTAATAGTTTTTAGTCGTTAATAATTCTAGTTTGTCTGTGTCTTTAAGCTTATCGACAATGCAAATATAAGACCTTATTTCTGTCTGTGCAAGAGATTTTAAAAGTGTGCGTTAATAAATTCGTTAATATAAAAAGTTGTTGTTATATCACTAATTTACAACATATTACACAACGCAGCAGCATCATAACCCTTATTAATTCAGTTATTCAGGACACTCAACAAATAATGACCGGGCAGTTTGATCTTTCCGGCACTTGCCCGAATGACACCGAAACCCTTCCAAACCTTACCACCGATTTCTCCGTAATTACTTTTCAGTACGATTGCATACTGTTCAGAGGGAGGAATATGATAAAGGCGAAGGTTATCCAATAGTCCGGAAAGGTTGCGCGGGTGTCCGTCAGCAGGAGCTTGCATCCGGTCAATATCCGACTGTGTCAGTTCATGTTTCTTCTTCGCCGGTTTTCTGTTAGAAAAATCTCCTCCTTCTTCTCCCTCATCCCCTCCTTTGGGCAAAGGAGGGTTAGGGAGGATGTTTTCTTTCCTTTCTTTTTCTTTTCTTTTTATGAAGGTGCTTTTTGTTGCAGTATCCGGGGATTCTGTTACAGTATCGAGGGTTTGCGTTACAATATCCGGGGTTTCTGCAACAGCATCTGGAAGGGTGGAGTGTACGGTTTCCTCATCCGGCAGCAGACAGTAGTCCGGAGAAATATGACGGCGGCTGCGGCGTTTAGTGATAAAAAGGAACTGCCGCTGAATGTCGGCGGAAGTCAGGATGCCGTAACGTTCGTAGAGAGAGGAATCGAAGAAACCGTACTCCACAAACAGACGAAGCACCCGGCGGACACTATCGTTATCCGTGCTGAAGAGCTGGTCGGAGAGTTCGTCATAGAAGTCATCATCGACATGAATATAATAACCCTCGCCCGAATATAGATAAGACAGGGTATAGAGCAGGATCGTGAAGGCGGAATCGCCTTCACGCTTCATCACACGGCGTACGACACGGTCGTGCATAAAATCGGTATTCAAAGGGAAATAGTCAAGCCCTTGTTTTATTCGTCCCATGATATAAATTGTTTTTATAAATCAGTCTGCCAATTCTAATTTTGATCCTGATTTTGATTCTAATTCCAATTCAAAGACTGATTCGGATTGGAATTCAGAACCTGATTCGGATTCAAATTCCGATTCACGGACTTTCCGCCTTTTCCGTTCAATGCTGGCAGCTACGGTTTCAAGGGCATGCAGAATAAGTTCCCGTCGCAACGTGGGATTTTCCGTAGAGGTTATTACCGGATAATTGCTTTCCCTGTCGCATGCAAGGGAGCGTTTCTCGTTCTTCCGATGGTTCCGGCTGACAGTTTTACGACATTCCTTACAGTAGTTGCCGGGAAGGCCGGTTTTCTTATTGATATAAAAGGCACTTGCCGGAAGAGAGCGTTTGCAACATCCGCAAACGCACAGTGTTTGTACTTTTGAGCTTTTCATTTTGTTATCCAATTATAAATTATAAATGCTAGTTTTTATCAGTCAGGTCTGTAATCATTCAAATACGGAGTATTCGTATACAATATGTTATCCTTTTGTTATCCTATTGCCAGGTATTAACATCTGGCGTTTCAGATATTAATGGTTAGAGAAATAGCTATTAATACTTGAGAGAATAGCTGTTAACAGGCATCAGTAAGCTTTCCGCAGGTGGCGGATGAGAAAATTTCAAGTTTTTTGTGTTTTTCTTGAAGTATTGCATGGCATATCCGTTTTTAATTTATATTTTTGAAACGTTTTCTATTAATCAATGGGACAAAGATAGAATATTTTTCATAAATAAAATATCAATTTTCAATATTAAACCTCAACTATTTCACAAATCATTGATTATAAACATATAGTAAACATATTTTTGAGGCAGCCATTTTTATAGCTGCCATTTGTAAATCCGAGATTAGTCTTTTAAATAAAAAAACAGAATGGATACAAATTTGGATGTATTAGGTATCATCAAGCGTGCCAAACAGGTATTGAACTTAAAGAGAGACAGCGAACTAGCTGAATACCTGGAAGTTTCGAGAGCAACAGTTACCAATTGGGGAGCACGAAACAGTATTGATTTCCGTCTGCTGCTTGACAAATTCGGAGACAAGGTGGACTATAACTGGCTATTATTGGGAAAAGGAAATCCGAAACATCAGCCGAGATTTTGCCAAAGCGAGCTGGTACAGGGAGAAGTCGAAATTATACACAATCCGAAAACGCCCGAACCAATAGACGACCGTAGCGTGACATTATACGATATTACGGCGGCGGCGAACCTGAAAACATTATTCACCAACAAACAGCAATATGCACTGGGGAAGATATGGATTCCCAATATTTCCGTCTGCGACGGGGCGGTCTACGTCAACGGAGACAGCATGTATCCCATACTGAAATCGGGAGATATTATCGGATACAAGGAAATTAGCAGTTTCGACAACGTGATTTACGGGGAAATATACCTGGTGTCGTTTATGATTGACGGAGACGAGTATCTGGCGGTGAAGTACGTGAATCGTTCGGAAAAAGAAGGGTATCTCAAGCTCGTGAGCTATAATACTCATCATGAGCCGATGGATATTCCATTCGCGTCCATCAATGCGATGGCGATTGTGAAGTTCTCCATCAGGAGACATATGATGATGTAAGTTTTACCACAAAGAATGCAGAAGACACAGAGTTTCAAGGAAGAAAAAAGACCTCCGTGTCCTCTGTGGTGAAATCAGATTTCTTCCCCCTTCAGCGTAGCCGAGCTGGCCTCCGTGACACGCACATTGACGAAATCACCGACACGGTGCGCACCTCTGTCAAACACCACCACACGGTTCTGCTCCGTACGACCGAACAGCTGGTCGCGCGAACGCTTGGAGACTCCTTCCACAAGCACTTCATAGGTTTTACCGATGCAACGCTGGTTGGATTCGGCAGACAGACGGTTCTGCAAAGCGATAATCTCGTTCAGGCGACGCACTTTCACCTCTTCGGGCACATTATCTTCGAGATGCTTGGACGCATACGTTCCCGGACGTTCGGAGTATTTAAACATGAAAGCAGCATCATATCCACATTCTTCCATCAGCGAAAGTGACAAGGCATGATCCTCTTCCGTTTCAGAATGAAAACCGGAGAAAATATCGGTAGTCAGTCCGCAATCGGGGATGATACGTTTGATAGCTGCCACCCGGTCCAGATACCACTCACGGGTATACTTACGGTTCATCAGTTTCAGAATACGCGAACTGCCGCTCTGCACAGGCAGATGGATATGTTTACACACATTCGGAACTTGCGCAATCACTTCCAGCGTTTCATCACTCATATCCTTCGGATGGGAAGTCGTGAAACGAATACGCACTCCCGGAGCAGCCTCGGCCACTGTTCGGAGCAACATCGGGAAAGTAACCACTTCGCCTGTCGGTCTTTCAAAACGGTAAGAGTTGACGTTCTGCCCCAACAGGGTGACTTCCTTATAGCCTTTCGCCACGAGGTCTGCTACTTCATTCAGGATGCTTTCTACGTCACGGCTGCGCTCGCGTCCACGAGTATAGGGCACGATACAATAGGTGCAGAAGTTATTGCAGCCACGCATGATGGATACAAAACCCGAAATATGATTGCCGCAGATACGCGACGGAATCACATCCCGATAAGTCTCGGTAGTAGATAGTTCCACATTGATTGCTTTTTCACCGGTTTCTACGGCCGCAATCAGGTCGGGCAACGTCAGGTAAGCATCCGGCCCCACAACGAGGTCTACATGATGATTCGTTATCAGATCATCCTTTACCCGTTCGGCCATACAGCCCAGTACACCTACAATCAGATGCTTTTTCTTTTTCTTCAGCGAGTGGAAAAACTCCAGGCGATTCAGAATCTTCTGCTCCGCATTGTCGCGGATGGAACAGGTATTCATAAACACGGCATCGGCTTCCTCCAGCGTTTCGGCTACGGAATAACCCGCCATTTGCATCACCGAGGCAATCACCTCACTGTCGGCTACGTTCATCTGGCAGCCATAGGTTTCGATAAACAACTTTTTGTTGTCATCCTTCATTTCAGTTGCGGATTTAAAGTCCGCTCCCGTTAATTCGTTCATACTCAAATCTTAGTTTAAAAATTCGGATGCAAAGATACGGCTTCGCTTTCAATAAGTAGTGAATTGATATCAAAATAACGCAAAAACTTATGATTTGGCAAGCAAATTTGTAATTTATGTTAAGAGAATAAACATTTTTAGGCGATATGCTTGGCATATTTAAATTTATTTTTCACATTTGTGCAATGAAAGAAACATTAGATTTTTTCATAGTTAAGGTTTAGGTTAAAAAAATTAAGGGGAGCTGTGAAGCTGCCCTTTTTTCATAATAAAATGTTAGCCTGAACCAGATAAAATACGTAACTTTGGCAGATAACTAATTAGCAGTGAAACACAATGGAAGATTTTTTGAAATTTCTCTTGATAGCAGGTGTCATTCTTGTGGGAATATTCAAAGAGGTGAATAAGAATAGTAAATCGAAAAAAGCTAAGAATAAACGCCCCGTTTCCCCGATGCCATCCCCCGTTGAAGTAGCTCCGGATGCAGTTCCTATGCCCGAGGCATGGGGTGGCCCCAAGTCGCTGGAAGAATTATTCCAGCCTAAACCCCTGAAACAGACGCCACCGCAACAGTCTCCCAAACAGACGGCGAAACCAGCGGCGCAGCAGAAAAGAAAAAAAGAAGAAATATCCGTTTCCGCATCCCTGGCAAACAGTGCCGCGCAAGATAAACGAAATTCCCAACAAGGTTCTCATTATAACTCTCATACCGAATCAACTGATAACGAACATGATTTCACGATTCACTCCGCAGAAGAAGCCCGCCGCGCTATTATCTGGGGAGAGATACTTCAACGGAAGTATTGAGAGAGCCCGTAAACTCATTGAGTTTCGAATCATTATGTGACGAGTCATTGCCAAGCATTGGTACAAGGCCGTACAAACAGAGAATTAATTATCAATAAAAATATCAACTGTATTTAACACGAAATTTACTATTTATGTCACTCAATCGTATTTCGGCAGCGGAAGCTGCAAGCCTAATCAAACATGGCTACAACATCGGCCTAAGCGGATTTACTCCCGCCGGAACGGCCAAGGCTGTAACAGCCGAACTCGCAAAAATTGCTGAAGCAGAACATGCGAAAGGAAACCCGTTTCAAGTAGGAATTTTCACAGGCGCATCGACAGGGGAATCCTGTGACGGCGTACTGTCACGTGCCAAAGCCATCCGCTACCGCGCTCCTTATACTACCAACGCCGACTTCCGCAAAGCTGTGAACAACGGAGAGATTGCCTACAACGACATACACCTCTCACAAATGGCACAGGAAGTGCGCTACGGGTTCATGGGCAAAGTGAACGTAGCCATCATCGAAGCCTGCGAAGTAACTCCGGACGGAAAAATTTATCTGACTGCCGCCGGCGGCATCGCCCCGACCATCTGCCGTCTTGCCGACCAGATCATCGTGGAGTTGAACAGCGCACACAGCAAATCCGGTATGGGTATGCACGACGTATACGAACCGCTCGACCCGCCTTACCGCCGCGAAATACCGATCTATAAACCGAGTGACCGTATCGGACTGCCTTACGTTCAGGTAGACCCGAAAAAGATTATAGGCGTAGTGGAAACCAACTGGCCGGACGAAGCGCGTTCTTTCGCTGCCGCTGATCCGTTGACCGACAAAATCGGCCAGAATGTTGCCGACTTCCTTGCAGCCGACATGAAACGCGGTATTATCCCGTCCAGTTTCTTGCCTTTGCAATCGGGTGTAGGAAACATCGCCAACGCCGTACTCGGTGCATTGGGACGTGATAAAACGATTCCTGCATTCGAAATGTACACAGAGGTAATCCAGAATTCCGTGATCGGATTGATTCGCGAAGGACGCATCAAATTCGGTAGCGCCTGTTCACTGACTGTTACAAATGACTGTCTGGAAGGCATCTACAACGATATGGATTTCTTCCGCGACAAACTGGTTCTCCGTCCGTCGGAAATCTCAAACAGCCCGGAAATAGTACGCCGCCTCGGTATCATTTCTATCAATACAGCCATCGAAGTTGACCTGTACGGCAACGTAAACTCTACCCATATCGGCGGAACAAAAATGATGAACGGTATCGGTGGTTCGGGAGACTTTACCCGCAACGCTTACATCTCTATCTTCACTTGTCCGTCTGTGGCCAAAGAAGGGAAGATCAGCGCGATCGTACCGATGGTATCCCACCACGACCACACGGAGCACGATGTCAACATCGTTATCACCGAGCAAGGTGTTGCCGATCTTCGTGGCAAGAGCCCGAAAGAACGCGCACAAGCCATCATCGAAAACTGTGCACATCCTGACTACAAAGAGCTTCTTTGGGATTACCTCAAACTGGCCGGTAACCGGGCACAGACTCCACACGCTATTCAGGCTGCACTTGGTATGCACGCAGAGTTGGCTAAGAGTGGCGATATGAAGAATACTAATTGGGCTGAATACTCAAAGTAAATATAATATATATAGTATAGAATTTACAGTATTCGATTCAAAACAAGTATAATTGTATTCTCTGGTAAACAAAATCCTACGATTTTTGCTTATTAGAGAATACAATTGTCTTTTTATAGAAGAATCAATAAAGAGCCCTCCATGGAAAATAGTACCTGCCCCTTGACAACATAGAAATCGGATTCAACAACGGAATTCCACTTTGGTTGTACGGGCTAATGTATTCATATCAGCCTATTTCCCAATAATCACCTCACACACCTTATCCTGAAATGCTCTCGCTTTAGCCGCCGAAAGTACATTCTGGTTCATAATGGCAAATGCCACTTCATGTCCGTTCTTCATCTTCAGATAGCCCGCGAGCGCATTTATTGCCGTAAACGAACCTGTTTTGGCATGAACATTCCGGAAGGCAGGAGTACCTTTCATCCGGAATTTCAATGTTCCGTCCACCCCGCCAACGGGAAGAGATTTATATAACATCTGAAACACCTCTGTTTGCGAGTACGCATATTTCAGAAAGTCCACCAGCAGGGCAGGAGAGAGGTAATTATAATTGGACAGTCCGCAACCGTCGGCAATCTTATAGTCTTTCGGGTCATGCCCTAGGCGACGGATCAATTTCATAATCTCGACAATACCATCTTCGGCAGCTACCTGCTTCTTTCCCGTAGCCTGCGCCCCCAAGCGACAAAGAAATGCTTCCGCATTGAGATTATCACTCTCTTTCATCAACTGGTTCAGCACTTTCTGCACGGAAGTATTCCAGCAAGCCATCCGTTCTACAGTCACACTATCGCGAGGCAATTCGGCAAAACCATACGACTGGGGAGTCGTGATTCCTTTCCCACGAAGACGCTCCAGGAAAGTATGCATAAAAAAACGGGGAGAGTCGTAGATGTTTACATCGTCCTTTCTGATCGAAGTGACATTGCCCGAAACGAGGAGATTATTGCCATTCGTCAGCCAGTCTCTCGTGAAAGAGAATCTTCCGGCAGAAGAGGTACGTGTTTTCGTCTGATTCGTCACTGTATAATAGGAGGATACAGGTTGGCAGGAAACACTCGCGGTATCTCCCTGCACCGTAGAAGGAACGACAGAAACCTGTACAGTCCCCTTGCAAAACATCAGTGGAGACAAATAGGGCTGATAGCCCGCAGGGGTATCGTCCCATGCCCATCCACTACCCCAATAAAGAGAGTCTTTCATCGAAACATCGCCGTACACCTGTCCGTTAATCACCGAAAAAGGGAAAGTGATTACCTCTTCTATCAATGAATCCATCGACTGGCTGTTAAATTCAGGATCGAATCCGCCTACCACATACAGGTTGCCTTGCAAAGTATCATGTTCTATCACGCCATCGTGCCATACTTCCGTGCGGAAAGGTTCGGCAGCTTCGGGGCGGGAGAGTGCGGTAATAGCCGTCAGCAGCTTCATGGTAGAGGCAGGACGGGAAAGTTTCTCCGCACGATAGTTATAAAGTGATTTCTTAGCCGTCAGATCGTAGACGGATATGCCGACCTCGGATGCTTCGGGGAGCATCTTCTTGATAAGCGAATCTATCCGGGAGAAATTTTGTTGTCCCCAAAGTGGCAACAAACAAACTGAAAGGGTGACCAACAAAAGACTTTTTTTCATACAATACAGTTTATGACATCAACAAATGTACAATGACACATCACCATACAAACTATTGCCAATAAGGCCGGAGTGATTATATATTTTCTCATCATATATTTGATTTTATCAGTAAGATACCCGCATCAATGAACGATCGCAGATATCAGAATCCGTTTATAACACTTCCCGGAAAATCTCTCCTACCGTAGGATGCGGGAAAACAATCTTTTTCCATTGCGCTGCCGTCAATCCGAGTTCAATGGCAGTGCCCGCAAGAGTGATAATCTCCGAAGCCGGATTGCCCAACACATGGGCTCCAATCACCCGTTGCTGTTCATCCAACAATACTTTGCAGACTCCGTTGACGCCCTCATTCTCCGCCACAAAACGGCCGGAGTAAGCCATCGGAAGTTTGATAACCTGATAATTGATTCCTTTCGTTGAGGCCGACTCCTCCGTTTCACCCACTCCAGCAATCTCCGGATTGGTATAGACTACGCCCGGAATAGCCCGATAACTCATGGCATCTTCCTTTCCCAAGATGGAATGTACGGCAACTTCCGCTTCACGAACAGCCGTATGGGCGAGCAAAGAGAATCCTGTCAGGTCACCACAAACATACACGTCCGGCACAGAAGTCTGCATCTTTTCATTAACTCTGATAGCACCACGCTCCGTCTGCTCCAAATTCAGGTTTTCGAGCCCGAAACCTTTCGTCACCGGGCGACGGCCGACACTCATCAACAGCTTCTCTGCAATGACACTGCCGTTTCCCTCCGCGTTCTCATAAGAAACAACAGCCCCTTCTTCCGTTTGCGACAAGCCGACCACTTTCGTACTAAGCAGGAATTTAATACCTCGTTTTGCATATTCCGCACGGAGCAAAGCGGAAAGCTCCTTATCCATTCCACCCAGGATTTCGTCCATCATCTCAACCACCGTCACCTGTACTCCCAAACTATTGAAGAACGACGCAAACTCCATACCGATTACCCCGCCACCAACAATAGCCAAAGAAGCCGGCAATTCTTTACTGTCCAAAGCATCCCTGTGCGTCCAGTAGTTCACCGCGTCCACTCCCGGAATAGGAGGAATAAAGGTTTCCGAACCCGTACATAATATCAGATTCTCTCCTTCGTAAGTCTCTTCCCCGCAGCGAACCGTATTTTTATCAATGATCTGCGCTTCTCCTGATACAATTGTAACATTGTTGGCAGTCAGCTTCGCTTTCACTCCCAGCACCAGTTTACGCACTACCTTACTTTTACGCGCTATTATCTTAGGCAAATCGAAAGAGACTTCCGGGATATTGACTGCATACTTTGATGCATGTTTTGCACTGTCATAAGTCTTTGCCGAATACAACAATGTTTTCGTAGGAATACAGCCTTCGTTCAGACAGACGCCACCCAGACTATTCTTTTCGATAAGCAATACGCTCAAACCACCTTTACCGGCAGCTTCGGCAGCCGTATATCCCGCAGGACCACCACCGATGATAATCACTTGATATTTCATAGTATATAATCAGTTACTCTTTTATCTTCTTTTCAAACATTCTCTTTTCGAGTAGTTCTGCAAATTCCTGTTCCTTGACAGGCATCACCGAAACAAACTTTCCTTTTCCGTATTCTATCAGGATATAATCCGTCACCGAGAAACGGCCGAATTTCATGGAATGGTATTTCCTGACTGCAGTAATTTCGGAAAGCGGGATGATCTTCTTGCGAATAAAACGACCACGTGAGACTTCCAGATCACCATTTGTTGTCAATGTATAAGTAGTGTGTATAATTTGTTCGATCACTACAATCAGCATCAACATAAACAGTACTGCCACCAAGATATACTTACACCACAATGCGCCGACGGCATTCACAGTAAGCACCACCAACAGGAAATATTGGTACCAGGCGATGCGCGCATGAAATATTCGATTCATTTTGTCAGATTTTTGCCTGCAAGGTAGCAATTTTATGAATTAGTGACAACGAAAAGTACAACGAAGTAACTTATTTTGTAGCTTTGCGGTGAGAAGTTACGAAAAGAGTGTAATTTATTGGAAATGAGCGTAGGTTAATTGCTCTTGATAGTAATAGGTTACGATTTAGTTAGTTATCTACTGCATTATCCTTCTGCGCGTTGCGTAACCTTCAAAGAACTCTTCGTATGCAAAAGTAGCTATTTAATTCGAGATTTTGATATAAACTCCCGTTTTTTATCCCCTCATTCATAAGAATTTTCCGTAAAAGCGGTATTGTCCGTCGGCACACCATTGCCCAAAACGAGTTTGGAACAAACGTGTGCCGACTACCGCATAGCTGGAGAAAAGGGCATTGCCTCACGCCTAAACGATGTTTAGACAGATGAAGCAATGCCCCTTTCTTTTGCGCCTATGCCAAGAGGTGCTTTTACGGGTTTTCAAATGATTTTTCTTTTTTCGCTGTCTCTTTTGCCGGAAGCGGAAAGTGAATGCAGAGTGTGTCAGCCTGCCCCATGAATGAAACAGGCGCCCACACACAGCCGGACAAACCGGGAAGAATGATTGTTGCCACCCGGCTGAACAAGTTCCGTCGGATCGGAAACAATCATACTTCCTTTGTTGTGGTTTGCCCTTTTCACGCTTCCGGTGATGTCTTTTTCCTTTTGGTGATTCTTTTTTTTACGGATTTTCCCCTGAAGTTTTTTTCTACACAATCTGCCTCTGTTTTCGTTTACCTCCATTTTGCGCCTTTCAGTAAGCCGCATCAGTCAGTCATTTTCGTTCTGGGCGCAAAGGTAATTCCGGGATTGGACGGGAAAGCAAGGTCAAGCCTCCTGTTTTCGGTAAAAATCTCCAGCCCTGCGGGTAGTATTTTGACCGAAAAACCTTGCATTCCCTAATCCCTACCTTTTCAAGCACCCGAAACGAAAACGACCGATGCGACAGAAAGACGCATAAAAAAAATGTCGGATAAACGAGAGGCAGATAAGATAGTTTGAAACTCAACTCCCTCAGCTCTTGAATCCGCATTAAAAACAAAAAAATCAAAAACAGCGAAGATATGACGGCAACGGCAAATTTCAGACAAATGGCGCAACACATCGGGTTGGCGATATGCGGCTTGATGATGCGCACCGCCTTCGGGGTGTTCGGCATCCTTTGGGGCATCATCAGAGAGATTGTAAACGGAGTGTTCCGAGTGGCGATAGGTGTAATCGTGGCTATCCTTTCCACCATTGCCTTCTTTGGCTTCATCCTTTGGTTATTCACCCTTTAACCCTTACCGACATGGCAAAAAGAAACAGCAAGACGGCAGCGCAGCAGTGCAGATATTACGAGGTGGACAACATCTTCGTGTATATGGTGGAAACGTACATCAACGGCAATTTTGAAACTTTCCGAAGATTGTACCACGAACTGAACAAGGACGCACGGAGGGATTTCATGGACTTCCTTCTCAGCGAGGTAGAGCCGACCTATTGGAGAGAGATACTGAAACAGATAATCTAAAAATGACAGCGATATGAAAGGAACAGACCATTTCAAGAGAACGATATATATGTACTTGGAACAGCGTGCGGAGGAAGATGCGCTATTTGCAAAGAAGTACCGCAACCCTGCCAAGAACATGGACGAGTGCGTGACCCACATTCTGAACTATGTGCAGAAAAGCGGTTGCAACGGTTTCACGGACGGAGAGATATTCGGGCAAGCCATCCACTACTATGAGGAAAACGAGATAGAGGTGGGCAAACCGATGGACTGCCAAGTGGTTGTGAACCACGTTGTGAAACTCACGGCAGAGGAAAAGGCGGAGGCACGTCAGAACGCTGTCCGCAAATACCAAGAGGAGGAACTCCGCAAGTTGCAGAACCGCCACAGACCGTCAGCGAGAAAAGAAAACCAACCCCAACCCTCATTATTTGATTTAGGCTTATGAAACCGAAGACCAAGATACAGAAAGAGGTGGCAAGACTTTCCGCCAACCTTCGCCCCATATCAGCGACACAAATAGATTGGGCATACCGCCACTGCGTTGAGCATATCGGCTACCGCACCAAGAAAGGGAACATCACCTGTTCCGACTGCGGTCACGAGTGGCACAGCGACAGCGGACTATGCGACACCCTTGAAGGCTGCACCTGCCCCAAATGCCATGCCGAACTCAAAGTGCAGGACACACGCAGACGCATCTACAAGGAAACGCAGAATTTCAGCGTGATAACCACCTGCAAAGGGTATCAGGTAATCCGCGTGGCGCAGGTCAGATGCGAGAGCAGGAAAGGCGAACCGATGCGTTTCTACTGCCACGAGGTCGTGCAGCGTTGGATTTCACCCGACGGCAAGGTTACGGACATGGCGTTGCTCCGTGGCTTCCTTTTCTGCTATTGCGATGTGTGGGCATTAGGCAGCGATATGGAGGTAAGACCGCACAACAGCCTATACGATGATGTGGTGGCAAGAAGCTGTGCATATCCAAAGATGAGGATATTGCCCCAACTCAGACGTAACGGCTTCAAGGGCGATTTCCACGGCATCTCCCCCGTGCGTCTTTTCAAAGCCTTGCTTTCAGACCCAAGAATTGAAACCCTTATGAAAGGCGGTGAGATTGAGGTCATGAAACACTTTCTTTTCAATACCCGTACTGCCGATGAATGTTGGGCATCATATCTGATTGCCAAGCGTCACAAGTATCAGATAGACAACCTCTCAATGTGGTGCGACTATCTGCGTATGCTCAAAAAACTCGGTCAAGACCTCCGTAACCCGAAGAACATCTGTCCCGAAGATTTCATGGCGGCACACGACAACGCAACCCGAAAAATTGAAGCCATACACGAGAAGGAAAGAGCCGCAGAGCAACGCCGTTGGGAGATTGAAAGGCGTGAGCGTGAGCAACAGCGACAACTCCAACGAAAGAAAGATGCGGAGGATTTCATCGCCAACAAATCCAAATTCTTCGGCTTGGTAATCACGGACGAGGAAATAATCGTCAAGGTGCTTGAAAGCATAGACGAGTATTACAACGAGGGCAAGACGCAGGGCATCTGCGTGTTTGGCAGTGGATACTACAAGAAAGCCGACACCCTCATACTATCGGCAAGGATTGGCGATGAGATTATTGAAACCGTAGAGGTGGACTTGCGAACCCTCGAAGTGGTGCAGTGCCACGGCAAGCACAACCAGGACACCGAATATCACGAGCGCATCATAGACCTTGTGAACAAGAACGCCAACCTTATCCGTGAGCGGATGAAAGCGGCATAGCATAACCCCTAAAACAACATTGATATGGAAGTAAGAATTGAAAGTATGATTTGTGTGTGGGATGATGCAATCCCCACGATGTTCCTTGAATTTGTGAACCTCCTCACTCTCACAACGAGTGAGGGGGAATTGAGAAAGAGCGTAAAGGAGTTTGCCGAGAAGCACGAACTTGACAAGTTTTTCCTTTACGGCTTCGGCTCACACCATTTCTACCTGCACCAACGCTACACAAGCAACCCCGAAATGGTGATGAAGAACAGAGTTCTGTCAGTACATTTTTAACCATCTAAAAAGCAACATTATGACAACACGAATGACCATCAACGGAGTAAGCACCTGCGCGGAAGCAGGTACGGAGAAATACGAGCGTTTCCAATCGGGTATCGGAAGACGCAGGCGGACACTTGTGCAGTACGACTACCGCCACCCCATAGACAGAGAATTGTTCTCTTGTGTCAAACCCACGTTGGACGAGTGCCGAGCCGCACGGGACAAGTGGCTGAACGCAAAGAAGGGAAAGGAGGACAGACTATGAACACGACCTATCAAACGCTGATAGTCAAGTTCAGCGAACCTATCACGGCATTGGACGGTATCTTTGACGATACCGGAGCGTGGGGAACGGACACCCTCAAGGGGTGGATAGATGATTACGAAAGCACACGTTTCACCGCCACCGACAGCCATACGGCAGTCATCACGAGCGAGTACAATATGGAATGTGTGAAAGAGTGGCTACAACGGCAGACCCCCATTTCCGAAATGCGAGAATTTTGAACGGGATGGCGGTGTCCGCACCGCCAATACTTAAAACCCTAAAAACAAAAGATATGATAGCCAAGACGATATTACAGCAGATAGGCGGAAAACGCTTCACCGCCATGACAGGTAGCCGTGATTTCATAGATATGGGCAACGGCTTACGGATGAGCCTTGCAAGGAACAAAACAAGTGCCAACCGCCTTGACATCATCTATGACGAAGGGGCAGACCTCTACAATATGCGCTTCTACCGCAGGACGTTCAGCAAAAAGACCTTTGAGTGCAAGACAAAGGACATTGCCGTACACGAGGGTATCTATTTTGATATGCTGGAGGAAATGTTCACGATGGTGACGGGACTTTACACACGCTTTTGAGTGGCGGGGCGGCGAGAGCCGCCCTACTTTCTTTCAGTGAGCATGATGGCGGACAAAGAAAGTAGCAAAGAAACCTTTGTCCAATCTGCGATAACTAAAAAATCCGCAAGTAAAACTTGCGGAGGCTATATATTGGGTCGTTATTTTTTGGTGGAGGGGAATGATAATCTCGAACCGTTGAACTACACATTTCTGCTTCGTCTCCATTTCCCCCAACGATTTGATACGTTCAATCATTTTTGTTGTTCCTTTCTGAATTTTCCTAAATACTTTCTTCATAATTTCGCTATACTTTTTATGGTTAATAACTATGTTTTGTATTGCTCTCACAACACTTACAACTTGAAGTGTTATTTGGAAACCGATAGGCAAAAATGGCTCAACGATGTCAATTAACGAGAAAATCCTACGATAATCTATCAAGTGATAGAGCAAAAGACGTGCCAAGTTAAATATGGCACGTCTTTTGCCAGTTTTGTCAGTCCTTTTATGGGATATACAACAGCGCAAACTCCGCCTTTCTCCGTTTGAGCAGCATGGCGTGGCGTTTTCCTTTGTAGTTGCAGAAGGCTATATACTCACGGTAGATGTTCCTGTCACCAGCTTCCAGCTTCTTGATTAAGGTGCTTTTGGGGATTGTTTTGCTGCCTAACAGCTTCGCCGGTCCCACATTGTAAGCTAACGTGCCAAGCAAAATCGAATCAACCCCGAATTTACGGAACATGGCGACAAATTTGCGCAGGTCTTTCCGCAAAAGTTCATCCGCATCCCGTTTTGTCATGGTTCGTGCCGAATACTTCTCGTTTGGCAAAAGTTTGTGACCCCAACCGACGTATGGGTAGTGTTTTTCTGAGTGCCAGCCTTCAAAGTAGCGGCAGCATAAAAAAGCACGTTCCATAAGCGGCAGTCGGTAGATTGCCGCCTGCCCGTCCGTTCCCTCTTGGCGGCTGATCTGCGCGGACACAGAACAGACCGTCAGAAGTGAACAGAGCATTGTCATGAATACACGCATCATTTCAACAAGGGGCTGAAGTTGCCGATGGGAACGATGGTAAGATCGTCGTCCTTTACATTCCTGTTGTTGAAGTCAAATTCCAGTTCGTAGGAGTTGCTAAAGTTATCCTCCACCACCACGATGAAATTATGCGCCTCATCACCCGCCGCCGTGTAGTACAGGCGGAATTTTTCGTTCTCCAGCAGGTAGCGGTCGTTAGGCAGGAAGGTGATGCCGTTATCCATTTTGAGCGAGCCTTCCCCCTCGAACTGGAAATAGCGGATGGTATAGAGCGTACCCGAAAAGTCGCCCTCCTTTTTCAGTTCACAGCGGATTTCCACTGTCTGCCCCTTTACTACCTTGTTCGGCACGGGCATGACCTCCACCGTGAAGGGATAGGACTGCTGGATGTCCATGTCATCGTCACATGACACGAGGGTGAATGACATGGCGGCTATCAGGCATAACGCCACTGCCTTGAATATTGATGTTCTCTTGTTTCTGTTGTTCAGTATGTTCATTGTTCTTCGATTTTTAGATGGTTGTTTTTCTGTTTTTTCGTTGTCAGTTGCAGGTACTCGTTCAAGTCCTTGCAACCGTCATAGAGGGAGGAACGGTCGGTGACACGTTCCCCGTATCGCATGGTAAGTGCGGCAAGCGTCCGCCGTCCGGCTTCGTCACGGTCGAGGAAGCAGCCGATGCGCCCGTATCCGTCCAGCAATCCCGCCGCCTTCTCCACGTTGGCGACTGAGTTCAGCACAAGACAGTCAGCGTTACCGGTTACACCAAGCGTCACGGCAGAGAGAAAGTCCATGAAGCCCTCGAACACGAGGCACTCGTCAGCCGGGATGTCATTCGCCTTTACCAGTGATACAGACTTCGGAGGTATGCAACCCTTGAAATATCGGCTTCTGACTTCATAGCCACCTGCCATGTTCGGAAAGCCAACGGCAAAATACCGTTTCCCACGCACACCGTAGTTCAAGCGGCAGCAGTGACGGGATGCGATGGCGTAAGGGATGCCCCGTTCCTCTAAATACTCCGTCAGCAGTGAGCGGAGCAGCGGAGCGACCTCCACATCCTCAAAAACGGATTCGGTCGGCTTCGAGAGATAGACGGGCTTTTCCCATCCGGCAACCGTCATATTGGCGGCTTCCGCTATGAACTTCGCTTGCTTCATGAAGTCATCGCTTTGCAGAAACTCCCCGGCAAGCGTGAAGATGTCGCCGCCCTTGCCCAAACCGAAGTCGTACCAGAGCTGTTTCGCCACGTTCACACGGAAAGAGGATGTGCGCTCGCCCCTGTACGGGGCAAGATACCACAGCTCGTTACCGCTCCTTCTGACAGGCTCATGCCCCAGCCGTGCGAGAAAATCCGCAAGCGGCATCCTTCTGACAGCATCTATTTCCGTCCTTTCCATGCCCGTGTCAGTTGATGATGAACTTGATACCGACCCCGAACTGCGTGTGGAACTTCCGTGTGTCGCCACCCCAAAGGCAACGCTCCCGCAGGTTGGCAAGCAGGGCGATACGGTCTGCCACGTAACACTCCACATCGAGCGTCAGCGCACCGCCGTAGATGAAGGCGTCCCGGTCGTGCAGCGTGGAGCCGTCATGCAGCACCTTCTTCCCCCAATTTACCGCCTCATATCCGGCGAGAGCCGAAGCCCCGGCATAGACGAAAACAATCTTTCGGGCGTCCGACAGTATCTTGAAGTAATAGCCGCCCTCCGCCGTGAACTGCGCCACGGGTATCTTGGTGTCCTTGTAGGGATTGTTCTTCAACAGGTATTCGCCACCGAACACCCACTTGTTCCCCTTCTTCGTGTAGGTGGAGAGAGCCGCCCCGAAGCTGTACCCGCCGTCCTTGCCGCCGAGATTGAAGCCGTCCGCCATGTCCGCCCTCACCTCGATGCCCTGCATCTTCGGCAGACACCGCTGGGCGTGCGCCTGCCCTGTAAAAAGGGCAAGCGACGCGATGATTATTGCGATGTACTTTCTCATGGTCAGCGTACTTGAAGTTCGTTGATGGTACCCGCGCGTACCAAATCCTCGTTCTCAATCACGAAGGACTGGTGACGGCCGCCGTTCTTCTCGTTCAATTCCACCACGAGGCACTTGTCATCGGGGATGGTGAACTTCGCCATCGTGAAGACCGTGCGCTCGCTCTTTTTGCCCGGCACGAGGGTGGCGTAGTTCTGCGCGCGGAGCGGCAGAATAATCTGCTCCTGCACGGCAGTACGCTTCGCAACCTTCTTGTCCACGATTTTCCAAGTGATGTAGTCCACATCGAAAGGCACGTTGCTCTGGTTCTTTATCTCCGTGTGGAAATAAAGCAAGCCGTTGTGCGTGTAGATGCCTTTCAACAGGTATTGGATGCCGAAACGCTTGCAGCCGATATGCTTCACCTCGCGCTTGTTCTGTTTGTGGATGGACTTCATGATAAGGCGCACCAGCATCGGGCTTTCGCTGCCCAGCTCTTTCAGATAGATTTCCTGCGCGTTGTTCGGGCGGTTCACCGTGCTGCCGTCATGGATGAAGTCGCACATCTCCACGTTGAGCAACAGCGGTTCGGCGGCGTACTTCACGTTGAAGGTGTAGAAACTGCCGTCCTCCGTGATGACGGACATATTCGTTTCGTTGGGAAAATTCCTTACGGTAGCCTTCACACGGATGATGTTCTCCGCTCCGTCGGCTTTCCCGGCAATCAGGTCGGGCGAGCCTAAATCGACATAGCGCACCTCCGCCGGAAAAATGACGTGGACGGTCTTGTCGTAGGTCACTTCCAGACCGTGCGGCGGTATCATGCGGTCGAAGGTCAGCTTGCGTGACAGCCCGTGATATAGGTCGCCGTCCGCCTCCTTCTGCGGATAGACCTCCTTCGTCAAGGTCGGTTGTTCACTTCCGTTGGTCGTTTCAACGGTTACATTCTCCTGCGCGTTGGCAGTTATGATGCCCATAGCGAGGGCAAACATGATGATTACTTTTCTCATTACTTTTGGATTTTAGTGGTAATTTTTATTGTTTTCAATATTTTTCTTGGTAAAGCATGACCCTGTACCCGGCTTTCAGATGCACCTTGACGGTTCGCATCTTTTTGGCGATGTACTGGCTCGTGCCTTGTATCAGCCCCTTGCCCAAGTCGGAGGCGAGCTGCGCCCCGGCATTGGTGGAGATGTTGATGCTGCTTCCCAGCGAGCCGCCCATGTTGGCGGCGACCTCCCGGACGGCGTTCATCTCCATCGAGTTCGGGATGAAGATGCCGGGCTGTCCGTCCGTGTCATAGACCGCAAGCTCCACGGGGATAATCGTGCCGTCGTATTCCAGCGAGGTAATCTCGATGTCGAGCCGCTCACCCTGTATCTTGCCCGTGCCGACCACCACCGCACCCCGGGGTATTGTCCTGCCTGCCACCGCCATAGGCTCCAGCAGGCGCAGCCTTACCGTCTGCCCGTCCGTCACGCTCTGCGCCCCATGCACGCACGCCGGTATGGTGTTCCTGTCCAATACCTCCGCCGTGCCGACAGCCGTGTTGAAACCCCGGTTGCGTTCCTGCGATAAGGCGGCGACAAACTCCGCGTTACTCATAGGCTGTGAGAGTGAAGAAACTACTTGATGCTCCACCTGTCTGATAGGCATTGCCTTGTTCTTCTTCCCTTTCTGCACGGTAGTTGGCTCTGCCCTCTGTTCCGCCGATGGCTGTCCTCCGTTCTGACCGCCCATGTACTTTGCCGCCAGCTCGTAGGACTTCTCCATAAGAGCCACCTGCTCGTCCATAGAGGAAGCCTTGCCCCTCTCGCTTTCCAGTTCCGACTCCAGCGATGCGATGCGCTCCAACAATTCGTCCATCTCCGCATTGTCGTTTTTCGGCTGGTCGTAGAAGTTTCCGAGCGTGGCGTTCAGGTCACGGTAGGCGGCTGCGGAGGACTGGATGGTCTGCGGCGTGGCTGGCTTTGCCCTTTCTTCCTTGCCGCCCGGATTGGCGAGGTCGAAGTCCACTCCGTTCTCCGTTCCCGCTATCTCGCGGTCGAACATGTCGCCCAGCTGCCCGATGGCACGGTTGCGGCTCTCCTGACGCTCTTCCATCTCCCCATGCTCGTAGGCTTTCAGCTTGTCGCCGATAATCTGCCGGTTCGCCTTGTCAGCGTCGGGCATCTCGGTGTTGTATCCGTCCGTTCCCGGCGGTTGCTCCTTGCCGGAGGACGGGGCGAATATCAGCCACATCGCCCCGATGAACACCAACACCATAGCGGGCAGCACGATCATCTTCTGCCGTTTCAGCCGTTGCGCCTCTGTCAGCGGTTCGCGCTCCTTTTTCGGTTTCCCCGTTTCGGGAGCAGCTTTGTTCTCTTTCGTCGGTTCATTCTTTGTCTGTTCCATATAAATAAGGTGTTAAGTGATTGCCTGTTTCCGCCGGGGTCGGCAGTTCCACCCGTCCGGCGTGTCCCGTTTCCATATGTGAGCCGTCGTTCCTGCCGATGTCATAGACGGCTCTGCCGAAGGTGTAAAGGGCAAGCACCGCGAAGGCGGCGAACATCCCCAGCACGATGCGGCGGCGTGTTTCCGGCGGCAAGCCGTCCAGATACCCTTTGAGACTTGCCGCCAAGCGTTTCCGTTTGTCGTGGAGTTTCCAATACATGCCCCACATTGATTTTCTGATACTTTTCATGTCCTGTTACCGTTTGATAGTCTGTAAATCCTTGTTCTCAATGATGGTGAAACCCTCGATGGTAAAACCGTTCGGGTTGTCATCCGACCGCGATGCGTTCAGCAGGCGGCAGGTGGTCACGAGGCTGCGCTCGGTGACGTTGCTCTGCCGGATGATTTTCTGTGTGGCGTAGGTCACGGCACGGTAGGGATAGGCGTTGAAGTCGCACACCACGCTGTCCACCTTCAGCACTTGGTTGATGTTCCCGGCGATGATGCGGTTGTAGTACCCCTTCTCCGCGAAGTCCGAATAATAGTGGTACACGCTCTTGTCCGCCAGCAGCAAGGCACGTTTCACGTTGTGTTCAATCGCGCTTTTTTCAGGTGATAGCGTGAAGAACATCTCGTGGAAACGGCGCACATGTTCCCGTGCCTCCGCCGGGCGGTTCTGCGACAAATCCTGAGACAAGGCGAGCATCAGGCTCTTGCCGTTGTCCAGCACATAGATTTTCTCCCGTTGCTTCTCTGCGAAACGGTAGGAGTTCCACACGCTCCACACCGTCACCACGGCGCACAGCGAGAGGAAGACGATACCGAACAGGCGTATCTGCCTGAACGACGATTCGATGTTTCTAAGTGATTTGAATTCCATTTATATTTTCCAATTTATGATTGCACATTGATTATTTCAGCAATTTGCCGACACGTCCGACTGCGTTTCCTGCGGCTGCACCCGCCACGCTGCCCGCCATGCTTCCGGCTCGTCCCGCCATCTGGTTCACGTTGCGACCGTAACCGCCCATGCCTCCGGCTTGGATAATCCAGCCCGCAACGGTGGGAATGGTAAAGTAGCCGATGATGCCGATGCAGAGGAATACGATATACACCCCGTCGCTCGAATCCAGCGAGAAGTTCGGGTCTGCCTGCATCCGCTCGATGTCGTTTTGCAGCATCAGAACCTGTATCTTCGCCAGTATGGTGCTGAACATGTCCGATACCGGTAGCCACAGATAGACCTGTATATAGCGGCATATCCACTGCGTGAGCGTGTTTTGGAAACCGTCCCATACCGACAGGGCGAAGGCTATCGGACCGAGAATCGCCAGCACCACGAGAAAGAAGGTGCGGACGGTGTCTATCACGAGGGCGGCGGCTTGGAACAGCAGTTCGAGTATCTCGCGGAAGAAGTCGCGGATGCTCTTCTTCATGTTGTACATTCCCCGGTCGATATACATTCCCGCCATCGTCACCATGTCGGAGGGCGACCAGCCGAGTTCCTCCAGTTGCTTGTCAAATTCCTCGTTGGACACGAGGTAGGCGGTTTCGGGGTTGCGTACCATCGCCTCGTATTCCAGTTTGTCCTTCTGCTCCCGGTATCGGTTCATGTCCAGCGTTTCCGCCTCCAGCATCTTTGCCGTGCCCTGTACGACGGGTGAGAGGATGCTGTTTATCGTGCCCAGCACCACAGTCGGGAAGAACATGATGCACAGACCGATGGCAAAAGGACGGAGCATCGGGAATACGTCTATCGGTTCAGCTCTCGCCAGCGACTGCCATACCCGGTAGGCGACGTAGAACAGCGCACCCAGCCCGGCGATGCCTTTCGCCACACCAGCCATGTCCCCACACAGCGGCATCATCTGCTCATAAAGTGAACGTAAAATCTGATGAAGGTTGTCGAACTTCATAGGCTACCAGTATCTTTCGTTCATGTTCCCGTACAGCCCCATGATGCGGTCGAGGTCGTTCTTCTTTTTCGCACGCAGGTAACTCACGGAGATGTTCTTGTTCGTGTAGTAGCTCACGAGGTTGCGGTAACGCTTCATCTTCGAGTGGCAGCGTTCCACCACGTCCATGCGCTCCTTGTCGGTCATGGAGAGCGTGGTGATGTTCACCACGTTCCTGAGTTCCGTCAACACTTCGTTGCTTTCCTCCAGCAGTTTCGTGTAGCCGAAAGCGATTGCGGAAAGCTCTTCGGGTCTGAAATTCCCGTCACGGAGCATCCGTTGGAAACTGTTCACATAGATGTCTGTGATGTCGCCCACCATCAGGATGGTCTGCTGCACCTTGCGGGCGTCCTTGACCAGATTGTTCACCGATTTGAGGGCATCGTAATACTTCTTGCCCTGCTGATAGATTTTCACCGTCTCCTGAAAGTTGCTCACCATGTTCGTGGCGGTCTTGGAGGTATGGATGATGTTTTTGGAGGCATTGATGATGCCCTGCGCTAGATTGCCCGGATCGCTTACGACCCACTGTGCGCTTGCCCTGCCCGCGAAAAGCAGGCACAGGCAGATAATCATTGTTATTCTTGTTCTCATGTTACTTTGGATTTTAGTGGTTGTTATTCTTCGGTCGGATGTCCCGGCTGCGGCTTCACCCGCACATAGTCCCCGTTTGGCGAGAAAGTCAGCACATCCGTGGCCTCGTTGTAGGACACGTCGATGCGGAAGCCGGTGTTCATGAACAGGTTGCCGTTCTCCTCCTGCAAGAGATAGGTTTCCGGCTTGAGCTTGCGGCGCAGACCGCTACGACGGAACACCGTCACTTTGTAGGCTTCGCCCTCCTTGTAGATAAGCACGTCAGGTTTTCCCTCCACGCTCTCCCAGTTCCCGCACAGCATGTCGCGGCGGTTGTCGGCCACGTCGCAGGATTGCAGCATCATGACCGCCAATCCGATAAGGCACTTGCTGACTTGCAGCATTTTCACTTTTGGTAAATTCATACGCGTTTTTCTTTTTTGGTTGATACATTCTGTTTTTTAGTTATTCCTTGTTTCTCCGCCTTTCGGCAAGCTGCCGGATGGCGGCTTCGATGTCGTCGCCCAGCTTCTCCGCCAGACGGTAAACCTCCACTTTTTCCGTTTCCTCGGTGGTGTACGCGTAGGCTAAGCACCCAGCGCCTTGTCATATTTCTATGATAGGTTTCCGAGTACTCGCCTCCGAACCGGACTTACAAGTCTCCCTGTATCCGGCTCTCCACTAATTAATTCAGTCTGATTCTTCGGTCGGGGTCTATCTTTGCATGACACTTCGAGCAGACAGCTAAAGTTTTTCGTCTCCGGGCTATCATTCTCTTTTCCCAGTCGGATTTACCTTTCAGGTCTTTAAGTTTGCGAACGTGATGCATTTCGAGTTTATCGGTAGCACCGCATAATTCGCAGACTTGGAGTTTCAGCCTTTCCATAAGGCTGTTACGTCCACCTGTTATGGAAACTGTCCGTGGAATAGTGTCACAGTGAATATTACCTGCAACCTTTTTGCGTTTGAAACCATCATGATAAAATGATTGGTAAAGTGTCTTGCCCTTGCTATTTTCATATGCCACTTGGAAAACCTTATTCTTTTTATATTTCAGAAGTATTTTCTTTACAGACGATTTGTATTTGCTCGCAAATACCTTATACATACTGTATGACATAATGTGATAGAAAGAATTGATGACATAGCTATTATTGGCTATTGAGTAGTAATTATAGAACCCTCGGATTTCGGCATTGAACTGACTGACTATTTCCAAGTCATCCAAGTTCAGCATGTATGTTCTGACGATAGATTTCCAAACCTCTTTACCATTGACAACCGCTATTCTTGCGACTTTATAATCAAAGAGTTTCTTCCGCATCGTTTCAAAATTCAGGTACAAGACAGGCTTGTGTCCGAATGCCCTAACAGTTCTACCGAACTTATCCTTACGTAAATCATTACACCTGCGGATAAATACATCATATCCGAGAAATTTTGCAGGTTTTTGCGCATTGGTTATCAGTGTCTTTTCGTCTGACAGTTCCAGTTTAAGAGCTTCATTCAAATAATTCTTAATATCCTCTTTTACTGTTTTACAGTCTTCAAGACTACCGGTAATTCCAATCAGAAAATCATCTGCGTATCTCACATATTTTAACCGTTTGATACTGCTATCCATTTCATTACGTGCCGGATAGTTGTTCCGTTCTTCTCGTAGCCGCTTAATTTCAGCGGTCATCTGTTCCCTTACCTTTACATCTTTCTCATTCTTTAGTTTCTTTGCCAGTCGGTATCTTCGCTGTTCGTAGAGCTTGTATCGAGCATCGCCTTTTCTTGTCCCCCCTTTATTAAACCGATTGATGTATTCCTTGATATACTTGTCGAACTTGTCAAGGTAGATGTTAGCCAGTATTGGGCTGATAATCCCGCCTTGCGGAGTTCCACTGTACGTTCTATGAAATACCCAGTCTTCCACATATCCGGCATTCAGGAATTTTCTGATAAGCCGCAAAAATCTTTCGTCAGCGATACGTTCCCGAAGAATATTAATCAATACGTCATGATTGATATTGTCGAAGAATCCTTTAATATCGCCTTCAATGAACCATTTCACGGCAGTGAATGTCCTTTGTATGTCTATAAGAGCAGTATGACAACTTCGTTTGGGACGGAACCCATGTGAGGTATGTTCAAAACTACCTTCATAGATTGCTTCAAGTATCATTCTAACTACTTCCTGTACCATCTTATCGTCAAAAGAGGGTATGCCAAGCGGACGTTTTTTCCCGTTTTTCTTAGGTATGTACGTCCTTTTGGACGGGTTAGGTTGATAAGTCTCATTTTTAAGACTGCCAATCAGTTGTTCAACTCGGTCAATGCTCATTCCGTCAATGGTTTTACCATCGACTCCTGCCGTCATGTTGCCTGTCTTGCTGTAAATATTCTGATAGGCTACATAAAACATTTCTTCGTTAAACAGCACTCTATACAGCCGCTCAAACTTATAGTTCAAGTTACCGCTGTGTTTACTCAGACTGTTCAACACATTTTCTGGATTTCTCATGTCTCTCACATCTTCCTTTAAATTGTTAAACTTAATTAGCTGCTTCCCTTCGCCATGTACAGGGCGTTACCCTGCTCAGACTACTATGGAAGCTCCGTTGCCATGCCGGATATTCAGGGGCAGTCCCCATAGCCCTACAACTGGCTTTCCGGTTTAGGCAATCCCCGTTTAGAAATTTGACGACTATTTGGCTTGATAGATTGTCGGATACGACTTTCGTCCTTTACTACTTATGGTAGTTGCCTTGCGGTAAGTTTATGCTACTCCTGCTATCACTCATCAGTGTAGTACCGCAACATGACGGCATAATTCCGAAGAATTATTCAACTGTCTTCCGTCATTGCCCAAGGATACGACTGCTCAAACTATCGTTCAACCAATACAGGCTTTATCCTCATATCTATCATTTTAACTTGCCATTCGGTCGCAGCCTGACAGTTGGCTGACTTATGGCTTTACCAGCGTGCTATGTTCCCTTGTGGGGTTTTCCCCTCCGGTTAGCGGTTGTTAATGGGCATTTTAAACACTTGCCCAGTCGCTTGCCAAAGCGACATTCGTCAAATTCCCTTTTACGGGCGCACCAGATACTCTTCCGCGCTGACCTCCGTGGCATAGACCGCCGACTGCGTGCCGCCCAAGCCTATCCACACCTCCTTGTAGAGCCGTGAAGGGTTGTTCGCCATGTTGATGGAGAGTATCTGCGACTTCTCCTTTTCCGTCAGTCCGAGCAACGCCTGTATCTGGTCGAACTTGTTCATATATTTCCTTTGGTCAAGCAGGATTTTACAATCCGAGTTGTTGATAATGCTCTCTTTGACCACCGGAGAACTGATAATGTCGTCCACCTCCTGCGTCACCACGATTGCCTCGCCGTAATATTTTCTGACCGTCTTATACATATAGCGCAGATATTCAGCCATGTTCGCCGATGAGAGGGCCTTCCAAGCCTCTTCCACGATAAGCTGTTTCCGCACGCCTTTCAGCCGCCGCATCTTGTTGATGAAGGCTTCCATGATGATGATGGTCACGACGGGGAACAGTTCGCGGTTTTCTTTAATCGAATCTATCTCGAAGACGATGAACCGCTTGCCGAGCAGGTCGATGTTCTCCGTGGAGTTGAGCAGGAAATCGTAACGCCCGCCCCGGTAATACTGCCGCATGGTGGTGAGCATGTTGTCGATGTTGAAGTCGGACTTCTCCACCTTGATGTCACGCTGTGCCAGTTCCTTGCGGTAGTCGTCACGCATATACTCGTAGAAGGTGTTGAACGACGGCACGATGCTACGGTCGGATTGGATGCGCTCAATATAGGCACTCACGGCACTGCCCAGCTCGCCGCTCTCCGTCTTTGTCACCTTGTCGTCCTCCGACTTCCAGAGCGTCAGCAACAGGGTCTTGATGCTGTCCTTCTTCTCCACGTCGAAGATGTAATCGTCGGTGTAGAACGGGTTGAAGCTGATGGGCTTATCTTCCGTGTAGGTGAAATACACACCGTCCGCTCCGCCTGTCTTGCGTCGGATCATGCCGCACAAGCCCTGATAGGAGTTTCCCGTGTCCACCAATACCACATGTGCGCCTTGCTCATAATATTGGCGCACGAGGTGGTTCATGAAGAAAGACTTGCCGCTGCCCGAAGGACCCAGCACGAACTTGTTGCGGTTGGTCGTGATACCTCGCTTCATGGGCAGGTCGGAGATGTCAAGGTGCAGCGGTTTTCCCGTGAGCCTGTCCACCATCTTGATGCCGAAGGGCGAGAGCGAGCTGCGGTAGTTGGTTTCCTCTGTGAACAGGCACACCGCCTGTTCGATGAAGGTGTGGAAACTCTCTTCCGCCGGGAAGTCCGCCGCATTGCCGGGTATCGCCGCCCAGTAGAGTGTCGGGCAGTCGATGGTGTTGTGGCGCGGCACGCATTCCATGCTTGCCAACTGGCTGCCCACGTCGTTCTTGATATGCTTCAGTTCCTCCGCATCGTCGCTCCACGCCATGACGTTGAAGTGTGCCCGTACCGAGGTCAGTCCGTAGGAATGGGCTTCGTTCAGGTATTGGTCTATCCACTCGCGGTTGATGCTGTTGCTCCTTGAATAGCGAGATAGCGACTGCATGTTACGGGCGGACTTCTCGAACTTCTGCAAGGTTTCCTCACTGTTGTCTATCAGCACATACTGGTTGTAGATATGGTTGCAGGAGAGCAGAAGCCCCACCGGGGAGGCGAATGACAGTCGGCAGTCACTCCGGTCGGTGGAGAGCTTCTCGTAACGGGTGTCGGTAGCCACCTTGCCCGGCAGGTCTTCCGCGTCGGAGAGGGTGTGCAGACACAGGCGGTTGTCGCCGATGCGCATCTCCCTTGCCGAAAGCTCGATGTCCTGCAAGGTGGTGTCACCTTCCGGCATGAGCGAGAAGTAGCGTTCAATAAGTCCCGTCTTTCCCTCAGTACCCACAATCTCATCGGTGGAGAGGCGGCGCAGCCTGACAAGCCCGCTGTCGTTCATGATGCGCTCGAACTGTTCGCAGGCTTCCAAGAACTTGGTCGTGGTTTCCCTGTCCAGCTCCTTCGGGATGATATGTCCCCGGCACAGCGTGCTGAAATTGCTCTGCATCCGGTTACGCTCCTTTGTTGTCTTGGTCAGGTAGAGGTAGCAGGTGTGTTTCAGGTACGGACGCTCGTTGAAGTGACGCTCGAAAGAGCGGCTTAAAAAGCTCATGTCGTCCTTCTGAAGCTCCGGTTTGTAGCGTTCCTTGATGAACCAGTCCTGTTTGTGGACGACGGAGTAGTCCGGCAGCACCTTGATAGCCTTGCACCAGCAACTGTGTATCGCCTCGTACTCCGCACCCGTCACGGTGTAAAGTTCCGGTAGTTCCACCTCGAAAGCCACCGTGATGTCGGCGTCCTTTGAGATGATGCAGCCATGCTCCACCGCTAAAAGTGGGAACCTGTTTTCCAGTGTTGTCATTTTCGATGTATTCCTCATTGTCTTTCTTCCTTTCGTTGTCGTTTGAACAGACGGGTTATCCGCCGCCGGTTGATAAGGTATCGGGGATGGCTCCGTGCCGCTCCTAATTTCATCAGCCCGTGTTCACCGTACCGGGCGTTCAGCGCGAAGGTCTGCCATACAAGGAGGGAGGACGATGCCGCGCCGAAGCCGATACATATCCACTGGTCGATACCGACCATGTAGAGGATGACGAACAGGACGAAGAGAGCCAGCAGACCTCCGCAGAAGATGAAGAGGTACTGTGCCTTCAAGCCCTTGAACTCTACCGGACGGCCGATACCCTTGTTGATTGGGTATTCAGCCATACATTATTTATTAAAGGAAGAATGAGCGCAGGATGGTGGCGGCAACAATCAGGAAGATGCACGCGCCGAACCACGAGGCGGCTGTCTTGCTGGTGTCGGGGTCGCCCGATGAAAACTTGCCGTACACTTTTACGCCCCCGATAAGCCCGACGACTGCACCGATGGCGTATATCAGTTTAGTTCCGGGGTCGAAATAAGAACTCACCATAGAGGTGGCTTCGTTGATGCCCGCGATGCCGTTTCCCTGCGCGAAAGCGGAGGCGGTTGCGGCGATGACAAGTGCCGCGGAGAGGATTGCTTTTCTGTTTTTCAAGATGTTCTTGTTCATAAACTGTTCTTGTTTTTTGCCGTCAAAAGGGTGGATGGTCCTTTGTCGGGCGGTTGATACTTTGTTTCTTTACTTTGGTTTTAGTGGATGCCCGTTTGTTTCCACGGACGTGGGCGTGTCCGTTGCGGATGGGGATGCGCCTTGCGTTTCCTCGCCGCGTGGGTTGATGTCATTCTTTCATGTTCATTTCTTTTATTGTTGTCATACATAGTTGCGAATGTCGAACTCCTCGATGTTGTCCGGCACGACGAACTCCTTTTCAGATTTCTTCAGCCGAATCTCGATAAGCCCCTTGATGCGGATGCCTATCTCCGAAGAGCCTTCCATCATTTTCTCGTACAACTCCGTGCCCTCCATGTCGGTGAACACCTTAGCCGCCTTTTCACGTTCCGCCTGTGTCGCGTCCGGGTTTTTGGCGGTCTTGCAGGCGTCGTCAATCTCGTCAAAGCTGCTGCCCGAAGCCCGTGGCGTGTCCGAGGCGTCCTCTTCCGGTTCGTCGTCCCCGTATCCCAGTTCCTCCGGCGGTATGCTCGTGAAGGTCTCATCGAGTTTTTCCTCCGGGACTTGTGCCGGGCGGGATGCGTTTCCCGTTTTTCCGTCGTCAAAAGTAGCCTCTTCCTCCGACAGCTCAATGCCTTTTTCAATAGTGGCGGCTTCTTGCGTCGGTATGGCAGCGGTTGTCCGGGTGGATGCCATCCTGAAACGGCTCTTGCCGATGATGTCCGCCTTTTCCGCAGGGACTTCCTCGTGTGCCGCTATGCGTTTAGCCTCATTCCCGTCCAGTGACCGCCATAATCCGACAATGCCCTTGAAGAAGCGGACAATCCGCGTGTCCATGATGCGCTCGTAAAGGAGCAGGAACAGGAACCAGAGGTTGCAGCCGACCGATACCGCCAGCAGAATGTCTGTCATGCTGATTGTGTAATTCATATCCTTCCGTTTTTGGTTAGAATACTGAATTGTAATTTCGGGCATAAAGGCTCTTTATCGCATCTTCGCACTGGTTGAAGTGGTGCGTCAGCACATGGTCGATGTAAGCGGACAGCGTAAGCCGGTCATGCCCGATTACACGGGTGATACGCATGATACGCTCGTGGTACTCCGGGCGCACATACGCCATCTTCCCCTCACGTGCCTTTACTTCCGGGTCGCGGATGAACAGGCGTTCATAGTCCTTCTCACTGCATTTGCCGCTTACCGGGACAGGCGACAGTATTTCCACACTCGCCTGCACTTGGGTAAACATACCTCCGCAGTCTTGCTGTGGTCTTTTTTCATTCGGTGTCATTTCTTTTTCCATTTTCAAATCAGATCTTCACGTTGTTTCTTGTACAGTTCGTTGATTCTCTCCTTGTGCTGTTCCAGATGCTGGCGCAGCACGGTATCCACATATCCGCCTACTGAGATTTCCCCTCCGGCGATGTCGTTCACGATTCTGAGGATCTTGCCGTGGACGTCACGGCTGATATAGACACATTGGCGGGTCTTTATCTCGTTGCGGCGCAGGAATAGCTCGTTGTAGTCCTCGTCCTGCCTTTTCCGGCGTCCACTTTCCCTCTGCGCTTTTTCCCGTGTTACGGGTTGCACAGGAGATGGTTCCGGTGCGGCGGTGTCCTCTTCGGTCGGTGCAGCTGCGGGTACTTCCTGTGCGGGGCGCAGTGTCCCGTCCTGTGTGCGCCGCCCGATGGAGGCTAACAGCAGTTCCTCGTCGATGCCTTCCGTGTTCACTTTCCTGCTGCCCATGCTCACTGCGGTCTGATGATGTCGCTTATCTCTTCGGAAAACTCCCGGATGCCACTCCCTTTCAGCAGTGCCGTGTCCATCGGGAAGATGGTGGAGCGGAAAACGCTCTTGCGCTCTTCCGAAAGGTCACGGCGGAACTTCTTGCTGTCGGGCAAGCGGGTGGAAAGTACCGGAAAGCCCATTTCGGCTATCACTTCCTCGTAGATGCCGTACAAGTCGTTCCTCTCCCTGCCGTCCACCATCGTCCAGAACAGATGCAGCCCCTTTGTTTTCGCCTGTCCGGTAGTCATCAGCCTGTCGCGGAACATCGTGACGAATTTCAGGGTACTCTCCACGACAAAGCGGTCGGCACTCAGCGGAGTGAAAATGTAGTCCATCTGCGAGAGCGTCTTTATCACGCCGTTGCTTCGGAGTGTGCCGGGCATGTCGAAGAACACCACGTCGGGTTTCACGTCCTCAGTGGCAATCATCCTCTCGGCATCGTCGAGGGCGTTCACCGCATTGCTTTTGACGATGGTGTAGGCGTTCTTTTTGATCCGGCGGAAATGGTCGCAAGCGAGAGCCTTGAAGTAGGTGCTGCTGTCGATAAGCCCCATTTCGTGTTCGCGCAGCCCGTGGATGCTGTGCTGCGGGTCGTCGCAGTCCACGACGGCGACATTGTAGCCTTTCACGTTGTGCAGGTAGCTGGCGGCAAGTGCCGTGACAGTGGATTTGCCGATGCCACCTTTCTGTGTTGCGAATGCAACGAAGATTTCCTTACTCATAGTTCCATTTATTTTAATTGTTGATGATTTGTTTTTCTGTTTCCATACGGATTTGGCTGTCGCACCATCCGCTTCCGTGACTACACACGCAGGCGGGTCGTCGCGTATCCGGTTCTGTGGTGAAGCGGTGCGTCGGACAAATGGTGATTGACGACATTGCGTCATGAAGTCATTGAATCCATACGTCACCGAATTGTCGGAGAACCGGGTTTCCGACGGTTCGGGTATCCGTTTCGGCAAGTATCCGAAGAAGCGGATTTCCGGGTATTTGAATGTTCCGTTTATCATATCTTCAAATCGTTCGTTTCTTGAATCATGCTGCAAATAAACAAGTATATTTTGGAACCTGTATCACTTCTCCGGCAAGTGGCGGCACGTTGCGCCGGTTGGCAGTCATTGACCGGGTCAAGCATCTGTCCGATACCGCTTTAAGGGCGTAACTTTGCACCCGGACAGCAGGGTTCGCCGATGACGCGCGGCCCGGAGTCCTGAAAGGTATTTTCCCAATCCGTCCCCTGACGGATTTTTATGTTCACCTGAACATAGCAAGATGTCTTTTCAGCCGCTCAAAATATTTTGAGCAGCCACGAAAAGCACTTGCCCTTGCAGGGGGCGGGCTTTCCCTCCGAAGTCGGG
>NZ_JAPQKZ010000057.1:0-33433 GCF_027257075.1 Bacteroides sp. LFL-34
TTTATCCATTCAGAGTGAGAGAAAGGGGGACATTGTCTCTCTTTCCTCTCTGAAAAATAAATGTTTTTATTGCTTATTATCCGCACCCAAAAAGTTGCATTTATAAGTTGAACTCAAGAAAGAATAGTGATCGTACCGGAATCACATTCCGGGGTATTCCTAACGGACATGAGTTCACATCATTGCTTTTGGCTATCCTGAATCTGGACGGCAAAGGAAAGAACTTTCCCGATGAGGCCGTTTGCAACCGTGTGAAAGCACTGAAAGGCCCGATACATCTGACCACTTATGTTTCGTTGACTTGTACGAACTGCCCTGACGTAGTGCAGGCTCTGAATGCAATGACTACTTTGAATCCGGCTATTACGCATGAAATGGTAGACGGTGCGCTTTATCAGGATGAAGTAGATGCACTGAAGATACAAGGAGTACCCTCTGTCTTTGCAGATGGAAAATTGCTTCATGTAGGCCGTGGTGAATTTGGCGAATTGCTTGCCAAGTTGGAAGATCAATATGGTATTGACGAAACCAAAGCGAATGCAGAGGTGAAAGAATATGATGTGATTGTAGTCGGTGGAGGACCTGCAGGAGTATCAGCAGCTATTTATTCTGCCCGTAAAGGACTCCGTGTAGCTATCGTGGCCGAGCGTGTTGGCGGACAGGTAAAAGAAACGGTGGGTATTGAAAATCTAATTTCTGTTCCGGAAACGACAGGAAATGAACTTGCCGATAATCTGAAAACTCACTTGTTGCGTTATCCGGTGGATTTGCTGGAGCATCGTAAAGTAGAAAAAGTAGAAGTGGTTGGAAAACAAAAGCAGATCACTACCTCTGTTGGGGAGAAATTCCTGGCTCCGGCACTGATTATTGCAACTGGTGCAAGCTGGCGTAAACTGAATGTTCCGGGAGAAGCGGAGTATATCGGTCGTGGTGTCGCTTTCTGTCCTCATTGTGATGGGCCGTTTTATAAAGGAAAGCATGTAGCGGTAGTAGGTGGTGGAAATTCCGGCATTGAGGCAGCCATTGACTTGGCCGGTATCTGCTCCAAAGTCACTGTTTTTGAATTTATGGATGAGTTGAAAGCGGACAGTGTACTTCAAGAGCGACTTAAATCATTGCCGAATGTGGAAGTGTTTGCAAGTTCACAGACTACGGAAGTGATAGGAAATGGTGATAAACTGACTGCCCTGCGCATCAAAGATCGCAAAACGGAAGAAGAACGTTTGGTTGAGTTGGATGGTGTATTTGTACAAATTGGGCTTTCTGCGAATAGCAGTGTATTCCGCGACATAGTGGAAACCAACCGTCTGGGCGAAATCATGATTGATGCACATTGCCGTACGAATGTGACGGGTATCTATGCAGCCGGAGATGTTTCTACGGTTCCTTATAAGCAAATTATTATCTCTATGGGCGAAGGAGCGAAAGCTGCGCTTTCTGCATTTGACGATAGAGTGAGAGGGATTATCTGATTGATGTATTCAGATATAAAAAGCACATAAACAAAACATTAGCAAGAGGAGAAATGACTCCTCTAAAAAATACCCCCGTTACAGATTTGTAGCGAGGGCTATTTTATATTTAGAGAGCATGACCTTCATCAACTGCTCTATCCTGCGCATTGAGACAAATGTTCATGAATATCCGAGAAAGTGAAATGAACGTTGTTCTCATGGTATGTAATTGGGGGGATTTTAAGAAATGTGTACTAAGTTCATTTATTTAGTCATGATATGTATATCTGACGAAATCAAACAATCCGGAATTTTCCTGCTGTGCCGGTTGTTCTCCAATAAATTTAAGATTCTCTACACTGCAAAAAATATGGAATGCAATGTCTTTCCCAAATTCCAGTTGAAGTTCATGTTTAGGTTCGTTGTCTATTAACCAGGTGATGTAATAGTTCCCGTTTTTTAATGTCAGATCAATTTCGAACAGATGCCATCCGGTCTTGATTACTACAGGAACGGAAGAAAAAGGATATGCCTGCGATGTCATATAAGCAATCATTTCGTTGGGAGCTGCATTTAACTCCTTGCGAACTGTGTCTTTACCATATCCGACTTCAAAATCCAATTCATGTTGGTCGTCATGGTATATCCACGAACCCACGCTACATTGATCTCCTATTCCCATTTGCGGGATATGAGTACGCCAGGTATATCTTCCTGTTGTATAAATCCGTTCTACAGTATGAACCTTTTTCCGATCCACCGAGTTAGCCCGGGTAAAGATCCGTAAGTAACCATTCTCTAATATGCATTGATTATCCGGGTTGTTATCCTGATGTCCGTATTTCCATCCATCCAGATTGTTGAAATTCCATTCTTTGTTTGGCGGATTTTTAGTACTGATGTCATTGGTCTGTTGCTGTGCAAAGCAAAGGCCGCAAATGCATATTAGTAACAGAGTTAAATAGTAGTTTCTCATAATAATTGAATTTAAGTGTATTCGTTTTCTATCAATTGCTTGCTGCAAAAGTAGTCGAATGCTTTATTCTACTCATCAGATTTTAGTCATTTCAAATCATGAAACGTCCAAATCTGCACTGGAAATCCTAATCGCTCTGTTCCGGGGAGTATAATTTCTATATAAATGATAAACTAAAGTGCTGAATCTACTCTGATTGTTGTTGGGTGGAACCATGTTGTGCTCTGAATTGAGAAGGAGTCATTCCTTTCATTTCTTTAAATAACGTACTGAAATATCGTTGATAAGTGAAACCTACCTGCTCTGATATTTCAGTAATGCTCATGCCAGACTGAGTTAAAAGAATGATTGCTTTGTCGATTCTTCTACGATTGATATAATCGTTTGCTCCCATGCCGGTCAGTTCCTTGATCTTATTATATAAGGATGTCCGGCTCATAGCCATTTGAGCAGTCAGGAATTTTACGTCCAGATCTGGTTGAGACAGATTCTGATCGATCATTTCATTCAATTTAATCATAAATTGTTCATCCGCATTGCTGAAAGTAGCCTCTTGCGGAGACAGAATGAATTGATTGCCCCTGTATCTGGATTTAATATATTCACGATTTCTCATCTGGTTCTGGATCACGCTAAGGAGCATTTCCATTTCAAATGGTTTGGGCAAATAGGCATCGGCTCCTAATTTGTATCCTAACATCTGGCTTTCAGAATCGGCTCTGGCGGTAAGTAGAATAACAGGGATATGGCTAATATTCAGATTCTCTTTAATTTCCTTGCATAGCTGATAGCCATTCATTTGTGGCATCATTACATCACTTACTATAATGTCCGGTTGCTGTTGCTTAATAACTTCCAGCGCTACTAATCCATTTTCTGCCTGATAGATCTTCTTGAATTTATCCTTAAGAGCATTTTTTAAGAATTCCCTTAAGTCCTGTTTATCTTCTACAATCAACAGTGAATATCCTTGTAGAGAGAAAGCTCCGGATTCTATTTTCTCTTCTTCCTCCGGAGAACTTAAAAGTTCGTTGAGGTAGGAATGTTGAGGACATGATACTTCTTGTTCTTGTAGATTAGCCGGTATTTCATAAAAGAATGTGGCCCCTCTGTCTTCATTATTGAAAGCCCCCATCCTGCCTCCATGCAGGTCAATCAACATTTTAGCATAAGATAAACCGATACCACTTCCTCCCTCATTATGTTTGCCTTGGTAGAAACGGGTAAAGAGCTTCTTTATATCTACATTATCCAATCCAATTCCCTGGTCTTGTACGTGTACTTGTATACTTTCATTTGTACGGATGGTTTTTATAACAATACGAGTCTGATTAGGACTATATTTCAAAGCATTCATAATCAGATTGGAAAGAACAACTTTGCATTTAGTGTCATCATACGCGATAGATTGTATACTGTCGTCAAAGTCGTATGTAATTTCAATTTCTTTGGCTTTAGATGCAGTTTGAAATGTTTCTGCCACTTCCTGTATCCACTTGTGTAAAGGATGCGAAGAGATGTGTAGCACTTCCTGTCCTACCTCCATTTTGCGTGCATCAAGCACAATGTTGATAATATCTTTCATCTGATTCGCCTGTTTGAATGCTCCCTGTAGATATTCCGGTAGCTCGTCTTGCTTCACCTCTTTATTTAGAATTCGTTTCAGGGAAGCATAGATGAGTGTCAAAGGGGTACGTAGCTCATGGCTGATATTGATTAAGAAGCGTATTTTCTCTTCATATATCTTCTTCTCATGTTCCCGCATCTCACGTTTCAGCCGATTTTCTTTTTTTCTTATCAAACTAAAGAAGACCACTCCTGCCACTAGAAATGCAAAGAAAATGCATAGTATAATAAACCAGGTAGATTTCCACCAAGGAGGTGAGACTATAATAGTTAAGATCTCTGTCGGCTGGCTCCATTCACCGTTGGAGGTGTCGCAGGATACGCTGATGGTATATTCTCCTGATGCTAATGTACCCAATTCGAGTGTCTGGAGATAACTCTCGATCACCATTTTGTCTTTTCCTGTGATGACATATCGGAAAAGGTGTTTTCGGAAGGAGTTCTTTTCGTCAGCAATCACTTTAATGTTGAACGATGAATGATTCCAGGGAATCGAAATACAGTTATTATTAACCTGTTTCAGAGTTGATTTACCATTCAGTTTTACTTCAAGTAGCTTGAGAATAGGAGACGAATTGCTTTCGAAAATAATATCCGTATTAATGCGTACCAGTCCCATAGTACCTCCCATATACAGATTGGGAGTACGAAGAGCAGGAATAGGGGTAAATATCAATTCGTTGGAAGGAACTCCATCGGATTCGTCCAGGATAACAAAACGTTTTTCGTTGATAATATACGCAAAGAACATGTTCTGTGCTCCTATCCAGACTTTTCCTTTTTTATCATAGGCAAGGCTGGATACACTGTTGAACAAGTTGGTATGTATTTTTTCTGTTTTTCCAGTCTGTTTATTATAGAAGAGCAGTCCGAAATTACTTCCTATCCAAAAGTTACCTTTATCATCCCGGCAGGCCGATGTGAAATCATCTCCCTCTTTCATATTGACTAATGAAGACAGTTCGTTGGTTTTGAAGTTTAGTTTAAACAGGTTATTGGTTCCCATTAGATACAGATGCGTATCGTCGGAATAAATTGCCTGCATAGCTATTTGGCGTTGAATGTCTATTTGGGGTGCGTAGAGAATAGATGTTTGCCGGGTATGCTTGTTGTAGATATAGACTTTTGCTCCTAATATGTAAATATTATCTTTTGTAGCATATAGATTTACCAAATCACCAGATGAAAATTCTCTTTTCGAAATAGAGTCATTGATAATGGGAAAAGGTTGCATCTGTGCGGTTCTCTTATTAAAGGTAAATACCCCTTTATTAAAACATGATAATAAGAGCTCATTTTCAGAAAAATCTGTGATAGAGGTAACTTTCTCCCCGTATGTAGTAGGGTAATGATGAAATGTATTCGTTTTTTGGTCAAATGAGTTGATACCTCCTCCGTCTGTTCCAATCCAGAGCAATGTATCCTTATCTTCAAAGATGCTAACCACGGTACGTTCGCTAACTCCATTGGGATTGTTCAGTGGAACATCTTTATAGGTTTTGATGAACACTTTTTTGATGGCGAATAATCCTCCGTGTATACTGCCTATCCATATATTGTCCATCTGATCTTTATAAAGCCGGTAGATAGAGTTATTCGGCAAGGATTGTTCATCATCGGAAATATGTTTAAGATAAGAGAACTTCATAGTCTGGAAGTCAAGTATGTTGATACCTCCTCCGTCAGTAGCTATCCAAAGTTGGTTGTCTTTTTCAAGAAAATCAAAAATGATATCGTTGTTGAGCCCGGAGTTTTTGGTGGATAAACTGAAAAGCCTTTTCCCCTCTTTCGAGTAGCAGGCTATTCCTTTGCCATAGAATGATACCCAAAGCCGGTTTTGAGAGTCAACAAATATGGTGTTTATCTCACGCTCTTTTACAAATGGACATCGATACATTTTCTTTTTTATCAAGTCGTACATCCAAAGCCCGTCTTTTTTACTGCTGGTTATCAGCACATCGGGACTCCACTGAAAGATGCGGTTGATACATTTTAACTTGTCTCCATCGATGTCGGGGAAGATCGTCGTAATACTTTTATCCCTCAGATTGTATTGGTATAAAGTTTCTTCTCCTCCAAACAGGAAATTGTCACCTATTTGAAGATAAGACCAAGCGTTAAATGGCTTCCCGTTATATTTCAATGGCTGAAACTGATTTTCTGCTTTATTGTAGATGGCAATTCCTTTATTGGTAGAAACGTATAAATCGCCTAAACGATCCTCTGTAATAAAACGAATGAAATTGTCGGGCAATGAGTTGGGCTGCTCCCGGTCATGAAAATAACTTTTCAGTTCAGATTGGTCATAACTATTTAATCCCCATTTGGTACCTATCCATATGACTCCTTGATGATCTCTGTAAATGCACTGCACTCTTGATTGTGACAATCCCTGTTCCAAAGAAATTTGTCTGAAGTAGTAGTCTTGTTGTTCAGCCTTGGTAGAAAGAACAAAGAATAATATCCAGATTAGAAAAGAATACCTCTTTAGTACGTGTGCTTTTGACATAGTTATGTTCTTTTGATAGAGCAAATATAAAAGAAGTTATGAAACTGTACAATAGATTTCATCTTCTTTTGTTCACAAAGCTCATTAGATAGCTCGAAAGGATATTCAGAATACTCCTTTTGAACAGTAGCGGACTAATTATGGATGTTATTTGATCTCTATTTCCATGCTTTGCGCCTATATTTGCACAGTTAACACTAAATACGAAACGTATTAAACCTTAAAAAAAAGACTATTTACTATGGATACATCCTAAAACTGTAGAATGAAGAGGCGGCGGAGTAATGTTGGGAAAATTTTGAATGCCTTGACTTGTATCTAAAATTCCTAAAAATCTAATATCATTATATTCTAACTAAATGAAAAGTATATGGATAATCTAAGAAAAACGCTTGGCTGCTTGCTACTATTTCTTTTTGCAGCAGTTACATCTACTTATGCACAGGTTGCAAAACAGTATTCGGGTACTGTTACGGATGCCGACAGCAATGAACCTGTCATCGGTGTCAACGTAACCCTTAAAGACGCACAAACAGGTACCGTAACGGATCTTTCCGGAAAATTCTCGATTAGTGCTCCTGTTGGGTCTACACTATTGTTTTCTTATATCGGATACGTGACTAAAGAGGTTAAACTGGGAACGAATACCAGTTTGAAGATTACAATGCAGGAGGATCAGAACCAATTGAGTGAGGTAGTGGTCATCGGATATGGTGTAGTGAAAAAATCAGATATAACCGGTGCTGTGGCTTCTGTTTCTTCCAAACAATTTAAGGATCAGCCGGTAAAGCGGGTGGAAGATATTCTGCAAGGACGTACTGCAGGTGTGGCAGTGACGAGCGTAAATGGTTTACCTGGTGGTACAGTTAAAGTTCGTGTTCGTGGTACCACTTCTCTTAATACCAGCAATGACCCCCTGTATGTCATCGATGGTATTATGTCTGGTGGACTGGATGTAAATCCAGCTGACATTCAATCTATTGAAGTTCTGAAAGATGCTTCGGCAACAGCTATTTATGGCTCACGCGGTGCTAATGGTGTGGTGTTGGTGACTACTAAAAAAGGGGTGGAAGGTAAAGTGCAGATTTATGCAGATGTGGCTATAGGCGTATCGAACATCCTTAAAAAATATGACTTACTGAATGCTTATGAATATGCGACTGCATTGAAGGAGTATAATGGTATCTCATTTGCAGATGATGAGATGGAAGCCTATAAGAATGGCTCCAAGGGCATTGACTGGCAGAATTTGATGTTGCAGACCGGTATTAGTCAAGACTATAAATTAGGTATTTCGGGTGGAACGGCTAAAAATAAGTATCTTATTTCAGCCAATGTATTGAATATGACAGCCATGACCATCACGACCAAGTATCAACGTGCACAGTTGCGGATAAATTTGGATAATGAACTCACCAAGTGGTTGACACTTTCTACCAAAATTAATGCTTCACGTACTCACAATCATAACGGGGGTATTGACATTATGAACTTCCTGAACTATTCCCCTACAATGGAAATGAAAGATCCGGTGACGGGCGTTTATAATATGGACCCTTATAATTCAGTAAACGGAAACCCTTATGGTGCCCGTGTGGCAAATTATGGCGATTCATACGTGTATGCTTTGAATACTAATATGGATTTGACTTTCAAAATAATGAAAGGGTTGACATTGTCTGTACAGGGTGCTGCTAATTACTCTCATGTTCCGAGTTACTCTTTCACCTCGTCGTTAGCAAAACCCGGTCAAATTAGTGGTATGGAAAATGCGAGCAGGATGAATCTATTCTGGCAGAATACCAATAATGTGACTTATAACACAAGTTTCGGCGATCATCATTTGACTGCAACCGCTGTATTTGAGGCAAGTGGTGCCGAAGGTCGAAATCTAAAGCTAACCGGTAGTGATTTAGCCAATGAATTTGTTGGTTATTGGAATGCAAAAAATGCAAAGACACGCGATGGAGAAAATGGCTATTCCGCAGAAGCTATTGTGTCCGGGCTTGGTCGAATTATGTACAATTACAAAGGGAAGTATATGCTGACAGGTACTTTCCGTGCCGACGGTTCATCTAAGTTTCAGAAGAAGAATAAATGGGGATATTTTCCGTCAGCAGCTGTTGCTTGGGATGTTGCTAAAGAAAACTTTATGAGCAAACAAAACATTGTCCAGCAATTGAAACTAAGGGCCAGTTTTGGTGTTGTTGGTAATCAAAGTATCGGCGCTTACACAACATTAGGTATGTTGGCTCCTACGAATTATGACGGTTATGGTAGCGATGCAATCCATACCGGTTATTGGACTGGAAATCTCGCTACGCCAGATGTAACTTGGGAAAGCACCTATCAGTATAACATAGGTTTGGATGCCAGTGTTTTAGACGGTCGCTTGAGTTTTACAGCCGAATGGTTCCGGAAGGATACTAAGGACTTGTTGCTTCGCAAACCTGCTCCTCAGTATAACGGAGGTGGCTCTTTCTGGGTCAACCAAGGTGAGGTTAGAAACTCTGGTGTTGAATTCACCATCACAGCTACTCCTTTGACAGACAAAGATATATTTGGTTGGGAAACATCGCTGAATGCATCTTATTTAAAGAATAAGATAATCGATCTGGCAGGTAGTGATTTTATCGTTGGGGAGAATTATACAAGTATTGGCGGTGGTCCCATTCAAATTAAAAAAGTAGGGTATCCGATTGGTTCTTTCTATCTTTATGAATGGGCAAACTTTAATGACCAGGGCGCCAACTTGTATAAACATCAATCTAATGGAAGTTTGACAACCAATCCGGGTGCTGACGATCTGGTTACTAAAGGGCAGGCCGAGCCTAATTGGACTTTCGGATGGAATAATACATTCACTTGGAAAAACTGGACGCTCAATCTCTTCATCAATGCTGCATTAGGACAAGATAGACTGAATGTAAGCCGCTATGCGATGGGGTCTATGACAGGTGTATATCGTTTCATCTCTTTATCTGATGCTTATTACAAAAGTTGGGATAAAGTGGCCAATAAAGCAGATGCTGTGTATGCAAGTCATAAAAATTCGGATAATAGAAACTATCCTGATTCCGATTTCTGGCTTGAAGATGCATCATTTGTGAAACTGAAAAATATAAGCCTTACGTATAATATTCCTAAGAAGATAACGAAAGTAGCCGATATTCAATTGTCGGTCAGTGCTCAAAACCTGTTTACATTAACGAAATACACAGGTATGGACCCAGAAGTGTACAGTGAATCCGATTACGGCTTTAATGGCGTAGATATGGGCTCTTATCCTGTTCCAAGAACTTTCACTTTTGGTATGAAACTTAACTTTTAATCTTTTAACTATACATGGATATGAAAACAATATATAGAATATTCAAATCTGTCGGACTAGCATTGATAGCACTTTGGATGGTGTCTTGCCAGGATTTACTGACAGAAGATCCTAAAGGGCAGTTGGCGGTAACTAATTTCTTCAATTCAAAAGCTGATCTGGACTTGGCTCTGAATGGAATGTATTCCAAAGTTGCAAGTGATATGTATGCAAATATCTGGGCAGGTTTCGAATCAGTGATGGGTGATGATATTTCTACACACCCTGCAGCTAATAAACAGGGGTTGCGTGAGGTAGATACTTATAATGTTTCGGACAATAACACTTGGGTGACTGAATTGTGGGGAGCTCGTTGGAGATTGGTGAAAGCTGCTAATTTCATTATAGATAATGCCGGACGAACTCCGGAGGTGAGCCAGGAAGAGAAAGATGCGGCCATTGGACAAGCTTATTATTGGCGCGCCTATTCTTATTTTTACTTTGTAATGGCTTGGGGAGAGGTACCTATGGTTGTGAAAGATGAAATCAATTACAACATGCCATTGGCAACCGTTCCTGAAATTTATGAACTGATTGTGTCTGACCTGAAAAAGGCAGAAACAATGGTCCCTGCCAATTATACTAAAGATCCCTATGCAAGGAATGGGGTAAACATTGCTGTTAGTCAAGGAGCTGTAAAAGCAACATTGGCTTATGTGTATATGGCAATGGCGGGATGGCCGTTGAACAAAGGAACAGAATATTATCAACTGGCCGCTGCAAAGGCAAAAGAAGTAATCGATGCTGCGAAGAAAGGTACTTACTACTACAAGCTATTACCTGATTACAAGCAAGTATATTCGATGGAGTATAATAAGAATAATCCTGAAGTGTTGCTTGGTGTTTACTATAATTTGGGAATAGATGCACTTACCAATGCTCCTTTAGCCGATTTCCTGGCAGACTATGCTTATGGTGGCGGTGGATGGGGAGATACGAACGGAGAAATTAAATTCTGGTATGATTTCCCGAAAGGCTCACGCAAAGATGCGTCTTATTTTCCGAAAATTATATTGAAGAATGAAACACAGTTACGTGATTGGTGGGAAGATCCTAATCCGGAAGCGCCGCGTGTGGTTGTTGCTCCCTGTTTCATGAAGAAAGTAGAAACGACCACTGGAGAAGAATTCGACTATACGAATCCGAAAATTTCGATGAATCAGAATGGAGAAAAGACGCATCAGATTATTCGCTTGGCAGAAGTATATTGCTGGTATGCCGAAGCCGTAGGTCGTTCAAAAACAGGTAGTATCACGGAAGCTGTCAACTTATTGAATGAGGTACGTAATCGTGCCAATGGATCTGTTGTTGCAGACCGGGATATCTATAAGACAACCATGTCGTATGATGATCTGGCAGAAGCTGCCTATAATGAACATGGCTGGGAAATAGCCGGATATTATTGGGGAAATATTGCCACTAGAGCAAGGGATATGTTTCGCATGAATCGCATTAAAGATCATTTTGAATACAGAAAATTAAATCCGGAGATTGAAGTGGCTCCTGGAGTCTTCAGGAAAGAAGCTGTTTCCGTATCTGGTACGTGGAATGACAGTAAGATGTATCTTCCCCGTCCTTTTGTAGATTCGTCTATTAATCCGAATTTGAAGAACTGAGTGAAACAATAAAAACAATCATTATGAAACTAAGATATTTATATTTAGCAATAGGTGTATTATGTAATGCCTCTTTAGTATCATGCGGCGATAGCTTCAAAGAGAAAACAGAGATTGTTGCATGCGGAATCTCCACAAATGCTTTGACATTCGGAGTCTCCTCTACTGAAGTTCAGACTGTAGATATTACGTCAGAAGCAGCTTGGGAAGTAGCAGTGGATCAGGCAGGTGGTAATTGGCTTACAGTTTCTCCTTTGGAAGGAACTGGTAATGGTACGCTAACAATTGCTGCTGATAAGAATAACGGCCCAAAACGCAGTGCAACCTTGACCATAGCGGCGAAAGGTGCTGAACTTCGAACCATCACAGTTATTCAGGATGGCTATAAAGGAACCATTTATAATTACGGTGACTTTACTGGATTGCAAAAGACGGGGCTTGTGGCAGGGATCAATCCGATCACTATCGTAGATAATGACGAATGTGAAGATGGAAAAGCGTTAAGAATCTATACCCGGGCAGGTGAAGAGTATGAAGGTACTAATGGGGACCGTTTCAAGGTGCAGACAACAACGCAATTCGGATCAGGTCGTTATGAATGGAGGATATATGTCCCTAAATTCGGAATGAATGACCGGGCTAGTATTGGAGCATTTTTATATTTTGACGATGGGCATGAATTGGATTTTGAAATTTGTTCCGGTACAGCTGCAGACCGTGCAGCACATAGTGCCGGACCAGATGATATGCTGTGCCTTGTGACTAGTCAGGCTAATCCTTTTTTCTCTGAATTCACGCCTATTAAGGGGGATGCTTGGCATACGTTTGTATTGGATTTGAAGTTAGAAAATAAGAAATATCTGGCGGAGTGGTCGGTTGATGGTAAGGTTTTAAAGAGGGCACAATTAGATTATGGTGAAGAGGCTTATTTCCGTGCTATATCTAGTGTCGAGAATCTTTATGGTATGGGCGATCATGCGGCAACTCAAGAAAATTATGCCTTATTTGATTATCTTGAATATGTTCCTTATGATTATTCAATGAAGCCGATTATCGAAGGTCAACTTCCTCCCGAACCAGAGGGAACAACAGTGAAGTGGGACTTTGAGGAAGCTGGTTTTGTTCCTGTTGGATGGACTAACAATGGAGGAACGATTGCGGATGGAAGTTTGAATCTATCTAACGGGAATAACTTCGTTTATGGTCCGGAGATAGGAGCTGGAAAATATACATGGGAAATAGATGTTCCTTTGGTAGGGGTAGGTGAAAAATGGTTGGCAGGCGGTAATATCGCTGCAACTAATGCTGAAGAAAGGTCATTCTCTATGTTTGTTTTCTCGGGTACTGAAAATGATCGTGCGGCTTGTACGGTTCCTCCTGTTCCTGGTCAGATGCTGGTACGTTGTTATACGGAAGCTATGGGAGTTTACGGTGTACCTATTGATCCGGGTAAACACACTTTGACTATTGACCTTAGACTTAATGCAGATGGTGCATATTGGGCGGCATGGATTATAGATGGTGAAGTGGCGAAAACATTTACTACTTGGTATACTCCGGCACAGTTTAAATTTGGATTCTCAATGATGACCTTTGCTGATGGAGGTGGCTGGCAAGGAGATAAGCCTACTGCAAAGACATATACAGTCAAATATGACTATATAGAATATAAGAAGTATAATTATGATGAAGAATAACAGTTTACTTTACATTCAATGAGGTATTTAAGTATAATTGGAACAGCTATATGCTGTGTAATGTTGGTAATGACGAGTGTTTCCTGCAAGCAGGAAACATTCTCTTCCACCACCCAGGAGAAGAAAGTAGCTCCTTGGTATGTCTATATAGATGGAAGCTCTTTTAAGGATATAGAGCCAGTGAAAGAGATTATTAGTTCCATTAGCGTTTTCGGGAATCCTCCGAAATCATTTATCGATGAATGTCATCAGAATCATATCGAAGTATATCAGGCTGTAGGTGGGAATGAAGAAACGATTGATACGCCACAGAAAAGAAAGGCGCTTGTTGAGAAGTATGTAAGTGATTGCAATGCAAACGGATATGATGGAATAGATCTTGATCTCGAACATTTGAACCCTGATATTCAGGATGCATATACCGAATTCCTGAAACTGGCTTCAAAAGAACTCCATGCTGTTGGAAAGAAATTAAGCCATTGCGTTAGTTTTTATCCGGCTTTGTATCAGGATAACGAAACTAAGATGTTTCACGATCCGGCAGTTTTGAATACTACTTGCGACTTAGTTAGAGTGATGTGTTACGATATGTATTTTGCACCTGGGATAGATAAGCCCGAGCTCAAACATAGGGATGATTGTATGGGCATTGGACCTACGTCTAATTATCTATGGACTAGAGAGGCGATGCTTTTCTGGATGAAACATATTCCAAATGATAAATTAGTGATGGCGTTGCCTGCTTATGCAAATGATTATGCTGTAACTGGCGGCATCAAAGGAAGGCAGATTTACCAATCTGTGCCTGACAGTATAAATGGAATTTTGCCTTCTCCTACCTGGTTATGTTATGAAAAGGTAAACATGTATCTGTATGATGGTACTGATGGTAATCGGCATCTGTTTTATGCAAGTGATGCCAGAAGTACGGAAGCGCTACTTGAACTAGCTGATGAACTGGGAATCTCTCAAATCGGTTTTTGGCACTTTAATAGCGTAGATCCGCAAATGTGGGATACTGCCGCAAAGTGGCAAAAGAAATAATAAGATAATAAATCGACCTTGTAAATAATATAGCTTTATTCTCATCCCCCCATTTAGAGAAAAGTTATTCTTAACAATAAGAGGCCGCAAAGGTATGAATCCGTATCTTTGTGGCTTTTTATTTTTTTCTTACCTTTGGGGGACTTAACATAACCCCCAAAAATGAAGAACATGAAAAAGATCTTTTTACTCATTTCCGTCATTCTATTTATTTTTCCGGTACAGGCTCAACATACATTGAGACTGATGACTTATAATATTAAAAATGCGAACGGCATGGATGATATTTGCAGTTTTCAACGGGTAGCCAATGTGATAAATAATGCTTCTCCTGATGTTGTGGCTATACAAGAGGTAGACAGTATGACCCGTCGGAGCGGGCAGAAATATGTGCTGGGTGAAATAGCTGAACGTACACAGATGCATGCCTGTTTTGCACCTGCTATAGAGTTTGAAGGAGGTAAATATGGAATCGGACTGTTGACAAAGCAAGTTCCGCTACGTTTACAAACTATCCCTTTACCTGGTAGAGAAGAGGCCCGCACCTTGATTCTGGCAGAATTTGAGGATTATATTTATTGTTGTACTCATCTGTCATTAACGGAAGGAGATCGCATGAAGTCCCTGGAAATAGTGAAGTCATTGATTGCTTCCTATAAAAAGCCTCTTTTTCTAGCCGGAGATATGAATGCTGAACCTGAATCCGATTTCATCAAAGAATTGCAAAAGGATTTTCAAATACTCTCCAATCCGGAAAAGCATACTTATCCTGCTCCCGATCCAAAAGAGGCCATTGATTATATTGCCGTGTCAAAGCAAAACGCTACCGGATTTGCTGTCATATCTGCGAAAGTAGTTAATGAGCTAATGGCTTCCGACCATCGTCCCATACTTGTGGAATTGCGTACCGCTGAAAAGGCAGACAAGATATTCCGTACTAAACCTTATTTGCAGAATCCTGTGGGTAATGGCATTACTGTGATGTGGGAAACAACCGTTCCTTCTTATTGCTGGGTGGAATATGGCACAGATACTACCCGGCTGGAACGTGCGCGTATGATTGTTGACGGTCAGGTGGTCTGCAATAACAAGCTGCATAAAATACGTATAGATGGCTTACAGCCCGGACAGAAATATTATTATCGTGTGTGTTCGCAAGAGATGTTGCTTTATCAGGCATATAAAAAGGTATTTGGAAATACAGCACAATCGACCTTCAGTGAATTTACTCTTCCTGTTGCTGATACAGAGTCTTTTACCGCTATTGTTTTTAATGATTTGCATCAACATACCAATACTTTCCGTACTCTATGTAAACAAATACAGGATGTTAAGTATGATTTTGTTGTTTTCAATGGTGACTGTGTGGATGATCCTGTGGATCACGAGCAGGCAACCACATTTATCAGTGAACTGACCGAAGGAGTGTGTGGCGATCGCATACCGACTTTCTTTATGCGTGGCAACCATGAAATCCGCAATGCCTATTCTATCGGTTTGCGTGACCATTTTGATTATGTGGGAGATAAAACTTATGCCTCTTTTAACTGGGGAGATACCCGTATCGTCATGTTGGATTGTGGAGAAGATAAACCGGACGACCATTGGGTATATTATGGCTTGAACGATTTTACTCAATTGCGTAATGAACAGGTTGATTTTCTGAAAAAAGAACTGTCTGCCAAAGAATTCAAGAAAGCAAAGAAACGTGTCCTTATTCATCATATTCCGCTTTACGGTAATTATGAAAAGAATCTCTGTGCAGATCTGTGGACTAAATTATTGGAAAAAGCACCTTTTAATGTCAGTCTGAATGCACATACCCATAAATACGCTTACCATCCGAAAGGGGAACTGGGTAATAATTATCCAGTTATTATTGGTGGAGGATATAAGATGGACAGTGCTACGGTGATGATTCTGGAAAAGAAGAACGATGAATTGAGGATTAAGGTGCTGAATGTAAGGGGAGAGGTTTTACTGGATATAACAGTCTAAAGTCTCTAATAACTTTATAATTCATGGAGGTGCGCCAGACTTCTAGACACACCTCCATGAATTAGTTATTTCATAAAGTGCTATTCGGAGAAATATGTATAATAGAAATTCTCTATATATCCGTCATAGTTTTTGCTTTCCTCTTTGATACAACTATTTTCGTCATATTCGAATGTGTAAGTAGCTGTACTGGATGAATGTTGCCAACCACTGCTCGTATGGCAATTAGCCGAAGCTTTTCCAAAGAGACCAGTTTCAACCAGCCAACGACTAGCTCCACTGCTTTCCGCATAGATGCAATGTGCTCCGCTCACATTAGGCACGGCAGAATAGGTCTGAACCTTAAACTGCTCTACTCCATCTGAAAATCTGGTCCATTGCATAATATTTCCATTTTCTATGGTGATGTTAGATGCAATATTGCCATTCTTTTCAACTTTGGTCATGTAGCCATTCTCATCATAAGTATATTCGTAAGTGTTGGAACCATCTACAAAAGTTGCAACATAACCTTGGTCATTTAAAGTCATGTTATATGCGTTCTTACCTGTCACTGTGATATTATTTCCGTCATAAGCAAAGAGCCATTCTCTATCCAATTCTCCTTCATATAACCTGTATACACGTTTTACAGTACCATTATCATTATATTCGTAATACCATTTATCCCAGTCGTCCGCAAAAGTGGCTATCCGATAAACTGTTACTTCAGAGGTTGTTGTAAAAGTGATTTCTGCATAGTCTGAATCTTCAAAATAGATTGATCCGGTTTTTTGAGCTTTTACTTTGAATGTATAACTTTTTTCCGGCTCTAAACCTGTCAGTTGAATTGTATTTTGGTCAGTACTTTGTTCACTACCGTTGTTCAAGCTATAAATATAAGCTGTTGCGTTTCCTATGGCTTTCCATGTAATAACAGCAGAACTCTCTTTTACATCAGGAACAGTAACTTCCGGTTTATCCAGAATGTTTGTACTGGGATGATTGTCGTCATCACTGCAAGCAGTCGTACCTAGTACTACTGCCAGCATGGCTAATAAGTAAAAATACTTTTTCATGTTGTTCTATTTAAGGTTAATAATTAGTTTCCGGCAACTACTATCATTCCCAAACCAACCAGGAAGAAGATAAACATCAAGGCCAGTAGTTGATTAACAGATTTCGTTGAACCTTTAAATTCTTTCCAGATAAATACTCCCCAAATAGCGGCAATAAGTGGTGCGCCTTGTCCTAGTGCATAAGATACCGCCGGACCAGCTTCTCCTGATGCGATATAGCTGAACGCGGAACCAAGTCCCCATATCGCTCCACCAAGCATTCCGCATATATGAGTTTTCGTGTTTCCTTTAAAGTATTCGGAGTAGCTGACTTTTTCTCCGACAAAAGGATATTTCATTACTAATGTGTTGAAAACAAAATTGCTTAGTAATACGCCTATTGAAAAAACAAAGATGGCAGAATAAGGAGTCATCATTCCTATAGCAGGAAAATTGAAGTTTTCTACGTCCATACCTTTCACTACGAACCTGTAGAACAAAGACATCAGTACACCGGCAATTAATGCAATGATAATTCCCTTTTTGTTGTTTTTCCTGCTTTCTTCTCCCTTTTGCATTTTTCCGGAAGCCACTCCATTGCAAATGATAGCAATAACAATGAGAGCTACACCGCCAAATAAAAGCAAAGGATTGCCAGTCGGAATTCCCAGATAATTGACGATTACCCCTAATACCAATGCAATGCCAACTCCTAAAGGAAAAGCTACAGACATACCGGCCAAGGAAATAGACGCTGAAAGAAGAATGTTTGAAGCATTAAATATTACGCCCCCCAAGATAACCCAGCCGATACTGTCTCCTGATGCTTGTCCCAGATCTTCCAGGAATGAACGTCCGGTATCTCCATGGCTACCCATTGTGAAGCCTAGTAAGATGGTGAACAATACCATTCCAATCACATAATCCCAATAAAAAAGTTCATAACGCCAATTTTTGGAAACTAGTTTTTGGGTATTACCCCAGGAACCCCAACAAATCATGGTTACGATGCAGAATATAACTGCCAATAAATAACTGTTTACTGTGAACATACTATTAGTATTTAATTGTTAAACATGAATTCTGTTATTTAAATATAGTATCCAATCTTCCCAATAAGTGAAAACATTGGCTTCTTTACATTTTCTTGACCGGAACTCATGTTCCAGGTCCGATTCTTTCAAAAGGATATGTATATTACTACTAAAACCATATTCTTTTGATTCGGGGAGTATCTCTATCCAGCATCTGGGATATCTTTTGTAAGAGTTGACTGCTTTTATAAGATTTTGAGCATCATTTTCGTTGCCGATGGCATTTACACAGACTATGCCGGTAAACAAATTTTCTCCCTGAATGGCTTCTATACCTTCTTTGATATTATCTCCCAAAGTGATTAAAGCCCGCATACGTTGGGAACCTCTGATGCCGGAGAGTTGCTTTTCTATATCAGAAATTGTTTCTGACAGGTCTGTGTTAGCTTTTACGAAACAAAGAACAGCAGGCCATGTTTTATTCTCATCTACCATTTGATGAAACTGACTGACGAGAACCTTTTGCTGTTGTTCGTTAATTTCTCCCTGTACATAGATAATAGGATATTTTCTTGTGCTTCCTTGAGCCTGTTCCGGATAATAGACCGTTGCATTGGCTGTTTGGATAAACGGAGTCTCATTCGGAAGACTACTCTCACTATTTCCTGACCGCTTTCCATTGAAATATTCGTTTATGAATCTGAATGCTTTGGGCAGTGCAGTATTCCAGCAGGTGAAATCATGTCCTCCTGAACGTACTTCCCATTCATGAGGTATTTGTCTTTCCAGTAATAATCGGTGCAGTTCTTCATTACTTTCGCAAAGAGTACCTTCTTTATCTCCAATATCCAGCATGATGCCAAATCCTTTTAAATCGGAATTGCGGAGGGTGGAAAGAATGTGGTAGGGTGAATGTTGTTTATAGTAACTGGTTAGGCGCTGCTTACCATTCTTTCCCACTCCTCCGAAAATCCGTCCCCATTGATTGTCCCATCCTTTTTGTGGCCCTTCTTCTATGTATTGTTTTTCTGTACGGATGGATGGCGATAACGCAACGACAGAGCCGAATAAGTGGCGGTTGCGCAGACTAACGGATAATGCTCCGAATCCTCCCATAGAGAAACCAATGATCGAACGTCCATTAATATCCTTGCGAGTGCGATAGTTGTTATCTATATATGGAACCAGTTCTTTGATAAAGAAAGTTTCATAAAGGGAGCTGCCATCATAAGTGTCACTGTAATAAGACAGGTAACCGTCAGGAATAACCATAATGAAAGGTTGAATCTTTCCTTCTTTTATCATTTTGTCCATTACACGGGCAACGTTGCCGTATTCGAGCCAACTGGTATAATCACCTCCTATTCCATGAAACATGTATAAGACTGGATATTCTGTATCTGAATGTTCATAACCTTCCGGTAAGATAATGGAGTAGGAGACTTCTTGCTTTAGGGACGGACTGTAAATACTCATCCCTTCTTTTTCTATGGGAAGTGCCCAAGCTCCATCTATACCTGATAGAAATAGGATAATATATAACAGTATCTTCTTCATATTATTTCTTTATTAACTGTTCACCAATATAATAACTCATTGAATAAATACCTGTTTGGGCGGACTGTTCACTATCCAGCCCGTTTCTGACACGATATTGCACCGGAGCTTCTGCACCTCGCAATCCATTGAACAGAGTAAAGATGCTATTGTAGTTGCTGCCTTCGTCTGTTATGTCCAAATAATAGATTTTGGCACGATTCTCGGCAGAAAGGTTGATAATATCTGCGTCTTCTGCAAAGAAAAAGTTGATAGCAGGGGCATTGCCTGTTGACTGATTGTATAAGTAATCAGCTTCTGAACCGTATGTTAATCCTAATCTGAAATCTGCATTGCTTTCCGTATGAACCGTCTTTTCCACAGCATCGGTAATAGCTGAAAAATTTGTTTCATTTAGAATCATTTCTTTCACATTAAAACCTGCAATTATCATACGTTTGATTTGCATAAGAGAATCTAATGCCACTGCTACCTTCTTTGTTGTAAGATCAACATTACCTTCTCCTTTGCTGTAATAAAGAACTTTGTAAGTTAGTTCGGAATTGTAGTCATCCGGTAACCATAGTTCGATATTGGAATTACCTACTTTTATGTTTTTATTAGTAGCATGTAATTCCTCTGTGAATTTTTTCAGAGTTTCCTGCGGATAGTTTTCTCCTTTGAATGAACGTTCGATAAAAGGCAGTGCCTCTTTCATGGATTCACGCCAATAACTGTCAGTATGGGCACCGTTTCGTACACGATATTCGTGCTTGATATTTTTGTCCCGTAATAGAGAATGTAATTCACCGTTTCCTGCATATAGTCTTTCTTCATCATCACCGCAGTCTATGTAATACCGTACTGTTTGAAATGTGGAACTTGGTTTATCCTTGAAAAAGTGTAGCGGACATTGGCTTTTATAATAGCTTGTCAGCCTGCCTGTCCCTGTCTGGCCGCTTCCTCCGAAGTTGTTTCCCCATTGAAGATTCCAACCGTCTTGTGACAAGGAGATATATTGTTCATCTGTATTTAGGGAGGGACTTAATCCTATTGATACCGAGAATGTTTCAGGATGTTGCGATGCTATACTTAATGCCCCGAAACCTCCCATAGAGAATCCGGCAACAGCTCTTTCCGTCTTACTGGCTGTTGTTCGGAACCGCTTATCAATCAGGGGTACGAGTTCATTAATGAACATATCCATATAGTTGAACTTTCCGTCATAGCGGTTACAAAAATAAGAGTTGAAACCTTCCGGCATGATGTAGATCAATGGGCGAATACTACCATTGCTGGTTTGCGCATCAGCTATGCTTTGAATATTCAGACCTGAAGGTCCCCATGAACTTTGGTTCCCTCCCCAGCCATGTAGAAGGAAAACTACTCCATATTTACCCGTACTTTCCGATAGATATTCTTGAGGCAGTAATACGGAATATTTGATTTCTTGTCCTAATATTTTGCTGTAAAAACTTTGATCGGGATTATAGCGTTTGGTAAACAGTTCCGGTGTATCGGTCTGTTCGCCTTCGGACGGACTGTTATCATCAGACGAACATGATGACAATCCGTAGGAAAATAATAATAAGGCTAATAATAGGAGTAGTTTTCTATTCATGGCTTCTCTCTTTTATTTATAAGGATTGATTGGCTCTGCCGGTGTGGATGAATAAACCACCATGTCTTTACATTGAACGGCATATTTTTCATTTGGATTAATCCATTTAATAACCAGTTTGTGAGGTCCTTCCTCTAAATCATAATTATAGAAAATGTCATACTTTCTTTTTATGTAGTCATAAGGCATTTCTATGGTTTCTACTTTCTTGCCGTCAATGTAGGCCTCCAGGATGGCGATGTAATTGTCATTACTATCTTTAACATCTTGTCTGATCATCCCCATTAAAACAACTCCCTTGCCATTGAACTCAAATGTTTTTTCTGTACCGAGATCATATTTGATGACTCTTCTTTCAGAAGGATATAAGCCTTCAAAAGAAACTTCCCATGCTACGGTTTTTGGCTTCTGAATCGTGGTATAGTATTTATCTCCTTTTATTTTTCCTCCGTTTGCTTTTAATACATCACTCAATAGTTTGAGATTAATGTCGTATACAGAACTTAAAGAGATATCTGTGTAAGGGAACTTAATATTTTCACATCTTTCGAGTGCCGGTTTCCAGTATTCGGGGATAGCCTTGTAGCCTTGTATGACTCCAAGAATTCCTGCGGCAGTTGCCGGGTTACAGTCGGAATCTTGTCCGCAACGAGTGGCTATATCCATTGTTTTGAAAAAGTCGCCGTTGCCATATAAAAGTCCCATCACACAGTAAGCCGCATTGATAGTGGCGTCAATGTTAAATGCATTGAATACCCCTTCCGGGCAGCCAATCTCAAAAGCATGGCGGTTTTCTATTTCCAGCCAGCATTTACGCCAGTCATCGGGATATTGTTTCCAATATTTAATAACGTCTATGATGCAACGGTGAAATTTACTTTGTTCGGGTATTGTTTTAAGAGCTTCCGTGACAATTGTATAAATGTCGTTATTTACGTAAGCCAATGCATACATTGCTCTCATGTATACACCTCCATACCATCCGTCGCCGTAGTTCATGATATGCCCTATCTTGTCCGAAAAATCGGAGGCGGTATTTACCATCCCCGGACATATCATTCCAATGAAGTCTGCTTCAATCTGGAAATCAATATCGTCAGCGTGCGGATTATTTTTCCAATGTCCCGATGCTGGTGGCATAATACCGTGCAATATGTTATATCTGGCTGCCTGGTTGGCATGCCATAATTTGTAATCTGCGTTTGCAAAGGCTTTGGCAAATGATTCGGCAGGGGCATTTATCCCTTCTTTTTGCATTACTTCCAGAAAGGTAAGATCCATATATACATCATCATACAATCCCGGATCTTCTGCAAAGATGTCCTTACAATAGTCATCATACCAGATTATTGGAGTTTTCTCATGAATGATCGCTCCTCTGTATTTAAATTCTGTAGGACCGCCATAGGTGCATCCTATGGTTTGTCCGGCCCAGCCTCCTTTAATTTTGTCGAGCAGTACCTCTTTACTTATTTCAACTGTTTTTCCATATTCTATTTGTGCCATTCCCGATATGGAAAAGGTAAATAGTAGAATGATGTTAGTCAGGACTTTTTTCATCTTAACTTATTTATTAAAGTAAAATCTATCATGTTCTTTTTTCTCTGAATAATACATTATGTCGTTGATACGAATAATGTAGTCTTTTTTGCGGTTCAACCATTTCATTTTAACGTGGTGTCTTCCTTCCTTCATGAGGTATTTCCAGGCTGGTTCTACTTTGCGGTCTGTGTTTCTCATGGGTAAAGCTGCTACATGGTCCAGTTCTCCGTCAATCCATATTTCCACTTTAGCAACGTAAGGGTCATTGGGCTCTGCCAATCCGAACACCTCGGAACCGATGTGGCGTGTAGATACACGATTGATATAATCGGGAGTAATACTTCTTGTGCAGCAAATGTTGCCCCAGATAACAAATCCGTTACCATTGAAATCAAATTCAAATGTATCTGTCAGGAAGCAGTCTTTGCGTTCTCTATAAAGTGGATAGGTGTTTTCGAAATTTTGTTCTAAAGGAAGTACGTCCGCCTTTTTGATTGGAATTTCTATTTCCCCACCAGATACTTTTCCACCTGTTTTGACTATGAGTTGTTTAGCTTGATCGAAACTCATTTGGTATGCTTTTGCCAACGACATATTCGTTCCTTCAAATGTAAAGTCTTCTACTTCTTTCAAAGGGTTTAACCAGAATGAAGGGATTTTATCATACCCATACATGACGCCGAGTACACCGCCGACTGTAGACGGATTACAGTCAGAATCTTGTCCGCAGCGTGTTGCAATATCGACAGAGTTGGTGAAATCTCCTTTACCGTAGAGCATAGCTAATGCTACGAAAGCGGAATTGAGCTTGGCGTCAATATTAAAGTTTAGAAATACGCCTTTGGGACATCCTACATCGCAGTTCCATTTTTCTTGCAGGAAGTACCAGCAATCTTTCCAGTTGTCCGGGTGCAAAGAATGGAAGTTGATTACATCCTGAATACATTGATGGAATGTACTCTTTTCAGGTATAACGGAGATTGCGGTTTTTAGAATCGCTTCAGGACTTTTTTCATAGAAAGCGGAGCTATAAAGAGCTGCTACGAAAGCACCGCCATAAAAACCATCACCGCTATTCATAATGTGGCCTACTCTGGAGGCGATATCCAATGCTTCCGGCAGCATTGCCGGAGCCATCAGACCAATGAAGTCTGCTTCGATCTGGAAATCCAGATCGTCTGCATGTGGGTTATTCAACCAATGACCGGAAGCCGGTGGCATGATACCTTGGCGGATATTATATCTGCCTGCTTGGTTAGCATGGGCCAAATGATAATCAGCGAATGCAAATCTTTTGGCAAGTTCTTCTTGTGAACAATCCAGGCCAAGTTCATCAAATGCCTCAACAAACGTGCAATCGTTATAAATATCATCGAACAATCCGGGTTTCTTTTCCCACCAATATTTAACGTAACCTTCCGCCCAGGGGATCGGCTGGTAATCTTGAATATAAGTTCCCGTGAACTTAAACTCTGTAGGTGCTCCGAAAACGACACCAATGGTTTGTCCTGCCCATCCTCCTTTAATCTTATCTAAAAGTTCTTTATCAGATAACTTTAAAGTTTTTACAGGCTGGGCCTGTACGTTGAGAGCAAAAAGCCCTATGATACATATCGTAATTATTTTCCTCATTTTTCTCTTCCTTTATTTCTCGTAAACTCCTAGTTCGGTAATAGATATGAATGATGATACATTCTTTGTGTATTTATGCCAGTGTTCCTGCACTTTTGCATCCATTAGTACGCGTATTCCCTTGGTTTTTACTGCCGGAAATTCCAAAACATATTGTGCAAACGGAGGTTGGAAAAATACAATATCGGTTTCGGGAAGTGCCGGAGTTGATTTGAATTTACCTACGTCATACCAATGTCCGTCATTTCCAAGATATTGAATGTTTAGAGAAGTAAACCATCCTCCGAATTCCTCCAGACAGCCCATATCTAAAACAAGCATATTGATGTTATGCTCTTCTTTCCAACCGTATCCGAAATAGTCTATTTTAGGCAGATTACTTTTGGCTGCTAATGAATAAAATACAGATCCTACGCCATCTTTGACTCCGTCATTAATTACTTCTACATTTGTTGCGTACATCGGTTTTCCAAAGGTAATCCAGCAAGAATCGAGCACCTCTTCGTTCAGTTTACGGATATTTGCGTAAATAGTATCAGCCTTGGAGGCTATATTCTTGGTTTTAACTAATAACTCAAAGTCTTTAGTGATTGAGTTCTTGTTATTTGCGCTTAATTGTAGGGTAATCGGATATTTTCCGGCTTCTGTAGGAGTTCCTGCCAGTTTACCGTTTTGGAATGTAACTCCTGCTGGAAGTTTACCTTTTACCAGTTCCCATTTGAAATCAGCATTTGTTCTGCAGGCAAATGAGTAATCGGTAGGCTGTCCGATTTCCAAGTCCGGATTCGGACCGATACAGAATTCCATCGGGGGAATGAATTGTGCTTTGGGGTTAACATATACCATATCACCTTTCACTTTTCCTCCTTTAGAGCAAACCAGTTCGATTGCTTTGTTGTAAGTACGTTCAATCATGTCTTCAATGGAAGCATCAGGCATATCAAATCTGGTGATATTGATATACCGGTCGTTGAAGGGTTTTTCCCATCCTTCGATAGGTTTAGTCAAACTTTCGGGAAGAGACTTTGCGCCATACATTACTCCTAGAAGTCCGGAGATAGTGGCTGCCTGATTGTCGCAGTCAAATCCCATTGCACAGCTTAAATCCAATGTCCGTTGGAAATCTCCTTCGCCATACAACATAGCCAAAATCCCGCATAATCCGTTCAGATTAGCATTCCAGATTGTTTTTGTCATGGCCGGTTCATCTATGTAATATTTTTTAGCCATGATTTGACGTGCTTTTACCCAATCTTTAGGATATTTGTCATATAAAGCAATCATCTCTTTTACAGCTATCGCATATCTGTCATCAGCAGGTAGTTCTCTCAAGGCTCGTGTAATCAGTTTGCGGATATCCTTGCAGAAAAAAGCGTCAGCGTACATTGCACCATATAGGACAGTGGGAGATACCGCCCACGAATCGCTTGTGATACGGGCCGCCCAGTCACTTTTTCCTGCAGCATACGAAATCATTCCCGGTGCTGTATACGCCCATATCTCGTTAATCAATTGAGGGTCGATCTGATACCAGTGGGGATTCAGATTTTCGTCACCGGTGAACGGAGGGGTGAATCCAAGATGCATTAATCCAAGTGCAGCCCTGTTGGCCAACCATACACGGTCACGGATATGATACATCCATCCTTCGCGCATATTGGCATAAGTAGGTTCTACACCATATTTCTCCATTAATAGTAAGTAGATATACTCAACATCAGTATCGTCATCAGAGAATGCACCATTATACTTCTGCAATTTATCTATATTTTTAGTGTAACCGAATGGAAATCTGGATTCCGGGGCAGGTTCATCTACAAACTTGTTCTCAAAAGGAAGTCCATATATATTTCCTACCATTTGCCCGATCCAAGCTCCGGCTATTTTGTCTTTTAACTCTGTCTTTGAAATTTTTTGTGCAGAGATAAATAAGATGTTGGTAATTAAAACAAGTAAAAAGATGATTGGTTTTTTCATATTTATCAGGGTTGATTTGTTGGAAGGTACACTTTTCTATGTGAACCTTCCAATTGTGGTTAATAATCTTTGTTTTGAGATAATTTTGGATTTGCATTTAAAATATCCGTAGGAATTGGAAATACATTTCTAAAAGTTTCTGAACTTTGGTCAGGGTGTGCCCAATATTTTTTCAGATATTTTCCGAAACGTATCATATCTTCATGGCGCCATCCTTCCCATGCCAGTTCTCTGCCTCGTTCTGCATAAAGTTCATCAATCGTCAATTGGCTTGTAATATATGCATCAAGACCAGCTCTTGTACGAATCTTCTTAAAGTCTGCCAGTTGGATAGCCTCGCTTGTTCTGTTTTGTCGTACCAAGGCCTCTACGTACATTAATACAACATCGGCATAACGGAAGATGGCAAAGTCGTTGTCCATACTAACTGTATATTCTTTTAAAGAACCATCAGTCTGGTAATGCCATTTCCAGCAGCGTGCACCGTCGTATGTACCACGTCCTCCGTTGCTATTGTAATATTTTTCTTCAAGGAAGACAGGAGTATATTCGAAACCAAGATCCTTTCCGCTTAGGTCTACTTGAGGACCGTATAACCAGCTCTGACTTCTGCGAAGATCTTGTTCTGCGTATGTTTGGAAAAAGTCCGGTTGGCAGAGAAAACCCGACCATGGAGCTGCCGGAATATTAAATGTTGCTTGTGATGCAGCTTCCAGTGTCAGCGTATGCAGATAAAATGAGTTACTGTCACCGCTAGTATATACTCTGTCATACAGGATTACAAAGATGTTCTCCTTAGAATCTTCATTTTTAATATCAAAATTAGTGGAATAAGAGTCTTCAATGCTGTAAGCACCTATATCCATAATGTCTTTACAGGCTTTCTCTGCTTTGTCATACATTGGAGTACCGAACCATGCTTCTGCATTCAGATACATTTTCGCAAGAATACAATAAGCGGCAGCTTGTGTGACCCGTCCATAATTAGTATCTGAAGGCTCCCTGTCTAGGAACTCGATATTGTCATTAATTTCTTTTTCCAGATAATTGAAAATATATTCACGACTTTTTTGTTCCGGGTATCCGGTTTCCGTGTAGTCAGTTGTGAAAGGTACGTTTCCCCAACAAGAAATGGCTTGGTAATAGTAGAAAGCACGCAATATTTTCATTTCGGCTATAATCTTCTCTTTTCCTTCAAACTGAATAGGTGATAGTTCCGTTTCGTAAATAATTTCATTACATGCAGCAATACCATTAAATATCCAGTTCCAGCCCCTTGTTAATAATTTATTTGCAGGTGGAATTTTATTCGTCTGGATTTCTTCATAACGTCCATTACTGTACCAGGAACCACCACAAGCGGGAACAGCACATTCATCAGAAGCTTGTAAAAGCAGTGTCCATAAACTTTGTTCGGAATTGTATCCTTGTAATTTCGTATATGCTCTACCTGCATTGGCTACCAGTTCCTTCTCGTTTTTAAAGAAGTCATTCATCGCTACTCCTGTGTATACAGTTTCGCTAAGATCGGTACATCCGTATGATAATATACAGATAACGAAACTTAATATTATATTTGTCTTTTTCATGGTAATCTTATTTTTTAGAATACTATATTAACTCCAAAAGTAAATTCTGTTGTACGCGGATAATAGCTCAAACTTTCCATACCGGGTTCCAGTCCGGAAAGGGCAACTTCTGGGTCGACACCAGAATAACCGGTGATACAGAATACATTCTGTGCAGTAAGAGACAATCTTAGTCTTTTTATCATTTTAGATGTGAAATCCCAAGTATATCCAAAGGTAACATTATCTAGTTTTAAATAAGAAGCATCCTCTATATATTTGGAGGAATATTTATAGGTCGTACTTGTGAAATTCGTTTGAGATAACCAGTTTGATGAGATATTTCTAAGTCCGATGCTGCTTAGATTTTCATATTCCATCGCATAGTTGTTCAGAATTTCTCCGCCGATAGATGCACGCAGTGAGAAACTCAAGTCGAATTTCTTATATCTGAAGGTATTACTCCAGCTAAGAGTGGCATCCGGATAAGCACAGCCAATTTTTTCCCATTGTTCTTCCGGTACGGAACCGTCTGCATTTTGTCCTAGCAATACATCTTTTCCATCTGTATCAATTCCTAACCATATAGGACCATAGAAAGTACCCAATGACTGTCCTTCTATCAGACGTTGAGTGTAGCAGGCAGCACTTGTAGACCATCCCACTTTGTATGTTCCGTTAGTGAATTCATCATTGGTGAATTTCACCAATTTGTTTTTATTGTGCGAAACGGTAAGTGAGGTATTCCATGTAAAGTCTCTAGTGTTAAAAGGTGTACCGGATATTGTTAATTCAACTCCTTCATTAGTAACTTTTCCAACATTCGTAAACAAGGTATTATATACATAAGGAGGTGTTGGCACGATGTAGTCATATAGCAAGTTTGATGTAGTCCGTTTGTAATAATCGAAAGTGAACGAGAGGCGGTTATCAAACATTGTCATATCAACACCAACGTTGAACTCTGCTTTTTTCTCCCATTTTAGATCCGGATTTGCATTACTCGCAGGTTGATAAGTATTGATCCATTGGCCATTGTAATAGAATTTACCGGCTGTAGTCATCATCATCAAAGATTTGTAGTTTGAGAAATCCTGGTTACCGGTAACTCCGTATCCGGCTCTCAATTTTAAATCATCGATCCATTTGACATTCGAGAGGAATTTCTCTTTATTAATACGCCAACCTACGCTGACAGCCGGGAACCATCCCCATTTATTATTGTCACCGAAACGGCTGGAGCCATCACGACGTAGTGAAGCAGACAAAAGATATTTATCATCGTAGTTGTACATAAAACGTCCGAAGAATCCGATATATGTATTATCTTCTTTATTGGACGACATGCTGGCTTTGCCTTCAGTTAGATTCGTTCCTGTTCCGATGTTATGAGTCTGGTTGTCATCGAAGTCGAAACCGGAATTTGTCATGGATGCAGATGTGCTATAAGTATACTGGTATGTATATCCGAGTAATGCCTGAATGGAATGTTTTCCGAAAATATTCGAGTAATTTAAAGTAGACTCATATTGTGTATCGTTTTCCTGATAGTTTTCAATATAGGCTTGCCCGTTTGTTCCTATTAAACTTGGATAATAATGTGTGTAGTATTCACGTGTCTCATATTGTTCCTTGTCGTATGAAACAAAGTTCTCCCATTTTAATCCTTTTATAGGCAAAATGTTTAGAGTAGCACGAATATTTGCACCATAATTATCATTCTTACTTTCCATGTTCCTTTCGTTAATGATCGCTACCGGATTGTAATATTCCATTGCTTTGATACGGCTATATCCTCCGGCATCCGGATCGCTGTCGTCATAAACAGGCTCTGTTGGATTATGGGTAAATGCCTGCATAAAAGCACTTGTAGAGGAAGGGCTGTATTTGCGATGAATGATATTCAGGTTATAATCCAAATCGACCCATTTATCTAATAATGACTGGCGAATATTGGTACGTGCCATTAGCTTTTCGGAGCTATTGTGCTTTTGCAAGCCATCGCTCTTTTCATAATTGAAAGAAGTGTGATGTGAGAACTTCTCGGAACCTCCGGATATAGACAAGTTGTGCTTATGGCTGAACGGAGTTTGCGTAATTTCTTTAAACCAATCGGTATCACTGTCAAAGATATAACTTTCCAATTCTGGGCGATACTCCTTGATAACAGATTTGTATTCGCTTGCCGATAAAGGTTTTGCTCTGCGTGAAACGACTCCCACGGTGAGTTGTCCATCATAAGAAACTTCCGTTTTGCCACTTCTTGCACGTTTAGTTGTGACGATGATTACTCCATTCGTACCTCTTGTTCCATAAATAGCAGCTGCCGAACCATCTTTTAATACGTCTATAGATTCCACTTCCTGGAAGTTGATATTTCTGATATCTGCACCTGCCACCCCATCAATAATAATTAATGGACCTTGGCCTGCGGAAAGTGTGTTTGTTCCGCGAAGTAATACTTCATATTTGGCTGTCGGATCAGCACCGTTCGGGTTGATAATTTGTAATCCTGCCACTTTTCCTTGCAACATTCCCATAGCATTGGTGAATGTTCCGGGATTGAGGTCATCTTTCTTCATGCTGGTAACCGATCCTGTAAGCTCTTTCTTTGTGGTAGAGCCGTAGCCGATTACTACAACGTCATTAAGCACTTTCGAGTCTTCGCGCAGGTGTATTACAAGCTGTGTCTGATTTCCTACTTGTTGTTCAACAGTTGCATAACCTACATAAGATATAACCAATACATCAGAAGGATTCGCTTTTACATTGAAGGTTCCATCAACTCCTGTAATAGAACCATTTGTTGTACCTTTAACAAGGACACTGGCACCGATAATGGGTTCATTTGCTTCATCGAGGACTGTACCTCTTATTGCCTTCTGGGCAATAGCATCATTGCTCATCAAAGAAAATACTATTAACAACATACTTGTCAATAGACCGTGGATTGAACATTGTTTTATCATAATAACAGAATTAAGGATGATTATTGTATTTCTTTTCTCAAAGGTATAGATACTTGTGCTCCCATTCTGGTAACAGAAATAGAAGAGGCTTTACTTGCAAATATAATTGCATCTTTTAGATTTTTGCCCTCAGACAGAGCTACGCACAATCCGCCGCAGAATGTATCTCCGGCAGCGGTTGTGTCTACTGCTTCTACCTTGAAGGCTGGAATGTGGATAAACTCATTGTTTTCATAGGCGAGAGCTCCTTTGGCTCCCATCGTAATAATGACAGTTTTTATGCCTTTCGAACTAATATAACGAATCGCTTCTTTTGCCGATTCATCATCTGTAATGTGCATTCCCGAGATGATTTCAGCCTCTGTGACATTAGGAATAAGAATGTCGACATTGGCTAATAACTCGTCAGGCAGTTGTTGGGTAGGGGCAGGGGCGGGATTTAATATAACGGTAATTCCATCTTTTTTCGCCATTTTGGCTGCATAAGTGACACTCTCGATTGGAGTTTCCAACTGCATGATGACGATGGATGCCTGTTTGATGGCAGGTTCTGCATGCTGTATGTCATCAATAGATAAAGTCCCGTTGGCTCCGGAAGCAACAACAATACAGTTTTCCCCTTTTTTGTCGACATTGATAAGAGCTACTCCTGACGGTTCCTGCGGGGTAATTCCTACATAAGTAGTGTCGATCTTTTCTTTGTGAAACATTTCCAAGGTTTCATTTCCAAAAATGTCATTCCCTATTTTACATATGAAAGTGACATCTCCTCCTAGTCTTGCAGCAGCTACGGCTTGGTTAGCTCCTTTGCCGCCATGATTCATTAAGAAGTTTCCTCCCAGAATTGTTTCTCCTGGTTTTGGTAGACGGTCTGATTTGATAACCATGTCCGTATTACTACTACCTATCACTACGATTTTCTTCTTTGTGTCCATATAATGAGTATTAAGTATTAAGGCGAATTGAATCGTAAACGATGCGCAATCGTTTGTGCAAATATAGAAATTTTTTTCAAAACAAAATATTTTTCTTGCTTTTTTCTCAAATAAAATGTTATTTTTGCAAAAAACAACCAGTAATGAAGAAAACTCTGATTGATGTATCAAAGAAAACTGGGTACTCTATCTCTACGATTTCCAGAGTGTTAAATGGGAAATCAGAGAAATATAGGATCAGCCAGTCTGCTAAGGAGGTTATTTTGCAGTCCGTTAAAGAATTGGACTATCAGCCTGATATAGTTGCGCAAAGTTTGCGCAACAACACGACATATACTATAGGCCTTCTTGTACCGCACATAGATAATCCTTTTTTTGCCAATATAGCAAGTGTTGTCATCCGTGAAGCACAACGTTATAATTATACTGTTATGCTTATTGATACCCTAGAAGATCCTGTTCAGGAAAATAAGGCTATCGATTCGCTTCTATCGCGTAAAATAGACGGCATTATTTTGGTTCCAACCGGTGAAAACCCTTCTAAACTCGAGGAAATTAGTACTAAAACTCCGATTGTGCTAATTGACCGCTATTTTGAGAAGCATAATTTGCCATACGTAGCTACTGATAATTATGTAGGTGCTTATCAGGCAACGAAATTATTATTAGAATCGGGGCATAGTAAGATTCTCTGTATTCAGGGACCAAGTATCTCTATAACAACTAAAGAACGTGTGCGCGGGTATGTTGATGCGCTTCGCGAAGCTGGTTATCAGGATAACGCAATGATAAGAGGAAATGAGTTCTCGATTCAGAATGGTTATATTGAGACTAAGTTGGCTCTGAACTCTACCACAAAACCTACTGCTATATTTGCGTTAAGTAGTACAATTCTTTTGGGAGCCGTCAAAGCATTAAATGAGCATAAAGTGAGAATTCCTCAAGATATGTCTATCATTTCGTTTGATGATAACTTATATCTGGACTATTTGAACCCTCCTATTACTCGTATTGCACAATCACTGGAGAATATTGGCATTATTGCTGTAAAAATGTTGATGCAGAAGATTTTGGAAGAAACTGAATTACATTCGGAGATTCTTTTGAAACCTAATATTATAAAACGGGATTCGATAAAGGTGTTAACTGATAGAAAGTAGTATTTTAGATAATAGAAAAGAGGTTGTGTCAAAACGCTGACACAGCCTTTTTTTATGCGCAAAGCCCAGACTTTCTCAAGCCCGGGCTTTGTTATTACCCAAAGTTTTCGTATCTTTAGGTATAAAGTTTTT
>NZ_JAPQKZ010000058.1:0-32346 GCF_027257075.1 Bacteroides sp. LFL-34
GAAAAACTTTATACCTAAAGATACGAAAACTTTGGGTAATAACAAAGCCCGGGCTTGAGAAAGTCTGGGCTTTGCGCATAAAAAAAGGCTGTGTCAGCGTTTTGACACAACCTCTTTACTTATCATTAGATTTGGATCTACAGAATGATTACTTTTTCATCTTAGGCATCATCTTACCCATTTTGCTGCTAGTCACCATTTTCATCATTTTGCGTGTCTGGTCGAACTGTTTCAATAGGCGATTCACTTCTTGGATAGTCGTTCCGCTACCTTTGGCGATACGCGTACGGCGTGAACCGTTCAGTATTTCCGGATTGGAACGTTCTGCCGGAGTCATGGAATAAATGATGGCTTCGATGCTCTTGAAAGCATTGTCGTCAATATCAATATCTTTGATTGCTTTTCCTACTCCCGGAATCATGGAAGCGAGGTCTTTCAGATTACCCATTTTCTTGATTTGTGCAATCTGGCTAAGGAAGTCGTTGAAGTCGAATTGGTTTTTGGCAATTTTCTTCTGTAAGCGTTTGGCTTCTTCTTCATCGTATTGTTCCTGTGCGCGTTCTACCAATGAAACGATGTCACCCATACCGAGAATACGGTCGGCCATACGGGCAGGGTGGAACTGATCGATTGCTTCCAGCTTTTCACCTGTACCTACGAATTTAATCGGTTTGTTCACTACCGAACGGATAGAAAGAGCCGCACCACCGCGGGTATCACCATCGAGTTTGGTCAGTACCACACCGTTGAAGTCCAGACGTTCATTGAATTCTTTAGCTGTGTTTACAGCGTCCTGACCGGTCATGGAGTCTACCACGAACAGAATTTCGTCCGGGTTGATTGCTTTTTTGATAGCGGCGATCTCGTTCATCATCTGCTCGTCTACTGCCAGACGTCCGGCTGTATCGACGATAACGAGGTCGTATCCTTTGGCTTTGGCTTCCTGAATGGCGTGTTGTGCGATTTCTACCGGATTCTTGCTGTCCAGTTCGCAGTACATCGGTACTTCAATCTGTTCTGCCAATACACGTAACTGTTCGATAGCTGCCGGACGGTAAACGTCACAAGCCACCAATAATGGCTTACGGTTCTTCTTGGTTTTCAGCATCCGTGCCAGTTTACCGGAGAAGGTGGTCTTACCCGAACCCTGCAAACCTGACATCAGGATAACTGCCGGACGGGCGTCGATGTTGATCTCGGCTGTCTCTCCACCCATCAATTGTGTAAGTTCATCATGCACGATTTTCACCATCAATTGGCTTGGCTTCACAGCCGTAAGAACGTTCTGGCCAAGCGCTTTTTCTTTCACTGTATCCGTGAAAATCTTTGCCACCTTGTAGTTTACGTCGGCGTCGAGAAGTGCTTTACGTACGTCTTTCAGCGTCTCCGCCACGTTGATTTCGGTGATTTTGCCTTCACCTTTCAGAATCTTGAATGACCGTTCTAGTCTTTCACTTAAATTATCGAACATAGTTATTTAATTACGAATTACTAATTACAATTTACTTGGCCGAAAGAGGGACTTTTCCGTCTACTCTTTATTTGAGCTTGCAAATGTACAAAAATCTCTTGTATTTATATCTTTTTATTCTGCCATTTTGCTTTTTTGAGATAAATATAACTTGTTATCAACAGCAAGCTATAATACACAATCTCAATCGTAAAGCAAATTTCGATCGGTGCTTTCAGCCACATTCCGATGAAAATGATGTATGATCCGTAGATGATAATTGTAATCGTTTCGAGCAACAGGGCTGCCTGTGTATTTCCTGTTCCGGAGATACCGTTAAACACCACGTTGGCTACGGATGCGATAAGCATGGCGCAACAAATTATATATACCGAGGATACGGATTCCGTAATGAGCGCAGCTTCACTAGTGTAAATGGAGAGCAGGAATTGCGGAAACAGTGCCGATACCGCTACTAACCCCAGCATGATGAAAAAGGAGAAACGCGCAATTTTATTAATGAGCGGCATCACGTGCTGGATGCCTCCTGCACCAATAGCATTGCTGACAAGACTGTTGGTAGTCGTAGCCAGTGCGTTGACCGGAATCAGCAATACGACATAAATACTCCGGACGATATTGGCAATCGCCAGTTCCCGTTGTCCCAACCGTTCTACGGCTACGAAGAAAACGAACCAGGTAGCCATCGACAGGAAATATTGCAGCATGGTGAAGCAGGAGATACTAAGAATCCGCATCAGCAATGCTGGGTCGAATGTGCGCAGGCGGTTCATACCGTATTTCTTTAAATCGACCGTGGCATACGTATAGATGACGAAAAAGAGAATGGAGGAGGCTTCTGCCAATACGGAAGCAATAGCAGCCCCTTTGATACCCATTTCCGGCAAACCGAACTTTCCGAAAATTAATACATAGTCCAGTACGACATTAGTTAATGCCATGACAATAGCATTGATGGTTAGCACTTTAGTGCGTGTAATGCCGATGTACAATGCCCGGAACATGACATTGATAAAAGAGAAAAAGAATCCGTAAATACGCCAGTTCAGAAACTCCATTGTTCCTTCGTAGATGGATTCTGAAGAAACTAGCAAACGCATGATGTTTCCACCGAATGCTTTGGTGAATCCGAATAGCAGCAGGGCCATGACGAACAGGAACATGATTCCTTGAATCATGACGGGACCGACATCCGAATAGCGTCCTTCGCCATTGCGTCGTGCGATGACTATCTGCGAACCGGTACTGAATCCGAATGCGATGGTGAATACGCATATATAGAATAACCCGCCCATAGCTGATGCTCCAAGGGCTACTTCACTCACGTGTCCGAGGAATGCTGTGTCGGTGACATTGATGACATTTTGTGCCAGCAAGCTTAGTAGTATCGGATAACTGACACTCCAAATCTGTTTGTTGGTGTACATAATTAAGTGTTTAAGTTTACACTTTGCAAAGATAGTGCTTTATTTCGATTCGGAAACGATGGGGTAGATGAAAACAATTTCCGGACCTCCGGGAGTTTTATCGTTGACGAGATAGTTTCCTCCGAAATGTTTTAGTAACAACAGGTTGATATCATGCCGGATGATGGTTTCCTGTGATACGAATGCATGGTCTGCCAAAGGTGAATTAGTGATCCGGAAACAAAGCATGTCTTCATTCTGGCTTAATGTGAACCGGATGATTCGTGCTTGCCGGTGTTCTTGTGGGTACACCAGTACGCTAATCAAGGCCTGTGTCAGTCGCATTATATCGGTATGAATTTGGGCGTCCGTTTCGCTGGAAAATTCAATCTGGATACCTGTTTCTTCGTTCCTCATCTGCGCCATGCTGCATGCTTCCTTGCATAGGGTAGTGGCATCATAGTCTTGCAACTGGAACTTCATCATCTGAGCTTCCAAACGGGATAAGTCGAGAACGTCATTGACAAGTCTCATTAACTTCTCCGAACTTTTGTGGATGATGTTTGAGTATTCTTGCCTTATTTCCTTGTCTATATTGGGTTCGCTGGCTATGAGTTGTGAGAAACCGACCACATTGTTGAGTGGGGTACGGATGTTATAGCTCATGTTGGACAGGAAGCGATTTTTTATTTCATTGGTCTTCCGCACGTTTTCTGTTGTTTTCCGGATTTCGTTTTCCGCGTATTTGAGTGCCTTCCGTACCATAAAGAGTCGTGCCATAAAGATAAAAAGCAGAATCAGGATAACAAATATAAAGATCAGATAGGTGAGCTGGATCCGGTTGTTTTCCCTTTTTTGATCCAGTTCTGTTTTTTCGATATTGTATTTGCTTTGTATCTGTGCCATCTGATTGTTTGAGAGTACAGTGGCTGTCGAGTCTTTGATGGCAAGTGCCTGCTCATACAGGGGGATGGCTTTTCCGCTTTGCCCTGCCTGTTTCCATATTCTGGCCTTTTCGAGTAGCTGTTCGGCATAGTCGCTTGTGAAGTCTTTCTTCAACATCGTCAGTGTCGTGTCGATATAATCCGATGCCTGTTGGTAGGCTCCAATTGCCTGGTAATATTTGGCAAATGTGTCGAAATAGAGTACTTTATACATGAAATAAGTATTCTCGTCCAGATATTCTTTAGATTTTACGAGATGTTCATAGGCTTGTTGCGGCTGATGGGTATTCAGGTAATAATAGCTGTAGAACAGTTCATTGAACAGGTATACATCGGCAAATCCCGCTTTTAAGGATGGGTTTGCACTGATGTGGTTATGAAGAGTGTTTTCCAGTTCCTGCAAATATTTGAGTAGTTTTTTATTATCCTTCTTTTCTTTGACAACGGATACTAACTGTGACAATACCGAGATACGGACCACCGGATTTTCTGTCGGAGTGAGTAGCTGGTAGGCAGCCTCCAGTGCTTCTATTCCTTTATCCCAGCGCTGGCTGCCGATATATGCATTACTCAAGCATTGATAGGCAGCCATACTACCCCGGTTACTATTCATTTGGGAGGCTTGCTGTTGCATCTTTTGAGATTCGTTGATAGCAAGTTCGTATTGTTCGTTGAATGTGTACAGGTCTATCTGGAAACGTTTGGCATCAAAGAAGTAATTCCATAAATCTGATTTCCGGGCATGAGGCTCCATTATGGTGAGCCATTTGGCTACACTGTCTTGATTATTACGATTGTAATAGTATAAAATATGGTAGTAAGCAGCCAGACCGGCATATTTGTCATTTCCCAGTTGCAATGCTTCTTTCATTAATACATCCGAATATTGGATACATTGCTGGTTGTTTTGTTCTATTCTGATGATTTGATTGAGAACATTCAGCCGTGTCGTATCGTACGGTAATGTTTCCAACACCTTTATCAGGCTGTCGGATTCCAAAACAATCTCGGTGCTGGCTTTTCCGGTGAGGGTGCAGCATAATAGAAGGATCAGGAGCAGGACTTGTTTCATTCGGCTTCCTCCTTTCCTTGTTGCTCATGGTAAATGGGGTGTGTGAACAGGAAACGGGCTCCTTCCTCATAATTGGAGTCAATCCATATTTTGCCGCCCAGCTGCTCGATAATGAGTTGGCAGATAGACAGACCGAGTCCTGTCCCTTGAGCATTTTCATTCAGTTTCTCAAAACGGTTGAATATTTTATTCTGATTCTCCGGAGAGATACCGCAACCGGTGTCGGTCACGGAAAACAGTGCTATGTCTTCTGTCTGTTTTTCCAGTTCCATGGTGATGGAACCTTGCGGAGTAAATTTGGTTGCATTGATGAGAAGGTTGATTAATAATTGTTGTAACCTTGCATTGTCTGTCGTCAATTCTAATGAATGGAGAGAGGTCGAAAAACGGACGTTAGCATTCGTTTGTTTTATTTTCTCAACCATGTCGATAACGTTTCTGCATATTGCCACTGCATCACATCGCTCATATTTGAATTTCATCTTGCCTACTTCGAGACTGGACAAGTCGATTACGTCGTTAATCAGCTTGAGTAACAGTTCTGAATTTTGCTGAATAATATCGCTACACTGTTTCCGGGTCTCGTTGTCGATGGATTCTTCCGTCAGGATGGAGGAGAAGCCGGACAACGCATTGAGCGGCGTGCGAATTTCATGGCTCATGTTGGAAAGGAAAAGGCTCTTTGTCCGGATGGAATTTTCTTCTTGCTTTTTCACTTTTTCCAGTTCCTGCTGTGATTGGCGCAGTTTTTTATTTCCTCGTCTGACCAAAAGGATGAAAAATACAATCAGTATGACTATGAATAGGATGGTGAACCAGCTCCAGTAGAGGATTGTCTTCTGTCTGTTTAAGTTGTCCAGTTCATTTTTATCTATTTGGTAGAGGGTGTGCAATTCATTGATTTGGCGAATATAATTCATTGCGTCCAAAGAGTCTTTGTACGTATTGAATATTTCATAAGCTTCACATGCTTCCTTGCTGTTTCCCATTAGTGTAAGTATGTGTGCACGATCTTTCAGTACTTGCAGGGATCTGTATGAGTTGGCTGCTTTGGTATGCGAAAGTAATTCGTCAAGTGTGGTTAGTGCCTGCGTGTATTCTTTGGATTCAGTGTAGTAGCGTGAATACAGGTATTTAATCATTAAATGAAAATATGGGTACTGGTGTTGCCGGCTGATTTGTTCGGTTTGTCGTATATAGTTTAATGCTTCCGGAAGATGATGCATCTGGATGCGATAGAATGCCTGACAATAAACAAGGTGGAAATCGTCTTGGGGATTCGTATCCTTGTTGATAACAGATTCGAGTTCCCGGATATTGTCTTCTATATCTGTCATTTGGTGATAGTTGAGCTTCGTCAGGATAAATTGGGACAAGATCGTTTTGATATATTGGTTGGCATGAGGGAGTTTCTGAATGATTTCTAATGCTTCCTTATACGATTTGATGGCAACTTGTGGTGTTGACGAACTTAAATAGGTATTTCCAATGGCGTGTAATGCGAGTGCTGTTCCCAAAGGATAGTCCATTTCTCTGGCTTTCTGGTACATCTGATTGGCCTGGTTGATGGCGAGACTGATGTTGCCTTCTGTGATTAAGGCTTGAACGGTCAGCAGATTTATCTGGAATAGGAGTGGGTATTGTTGTTCCTTTTGTAATTCCGGTTCTAAAAGTTTTTCCCAGGCAATGATGCTGTCGACAGGGGCGTCCGGACTAAATGGATGATTGTATTCAAGTAAAGGTTGTAATAAAGAAAGACGATCTGAATTTGTACGTGCAGCATATAAGGTGACCGATATTAATGCGGTTACGACTATTGCAATTATATGACGTCTGTGTTTTTTCACCTGATATAAGAATTGCTTGCTTGTAAGTTTATCTGCAAAAGAACTAAAAAGAGTGAAGATTACAAAGAAATCTTCACTCTTTTTTATAATTTATTTTCTTTTGAGTATCTCTCGTACCCCAGGGCCCTCGTGGTTGGGGTAGCCGGGAGTATGGTTTCTGCATCGTGGATCGGCATCTACTTTCAAACTCCGGTAATCGTCTTTGGTGCGGGCGATGTAATCATCAAGCATGGCACGGTGTTCGGCGAGGACTTTACTGTATTTAGGGTCTTTGGCGAGATTCTTGCGTTCTCCCGGATCCTTTTTCATATCATATAGCTCTTCTCCGTTACCTTCCAGATAGTGAGTGTACTTGTATCTCGGTCCGCGTACCATACGTCCGGGAGTAACGACATATTCATATTCGCTATGCCATTCGGAAACGACATAAGGGTGAGTTTTTTTCTGTTTCTCTCCTTTTAATATAGGTGCAAGGCTGATTCCCGGTTTTTCGGCCGGAACAGGAATTCCTGCCAAATCACAAAGGGTAGGCAGAAGATCCAGTGTAGGCTGTGTCAATACTTGGTCTATGGGCTTTTTCTGTTGTTTGATGCCGGGACCTGCAAAGATAAACGGTACGTTGGTCATTTCATCGTAGAAGCTGATGTGTTTGGTCACCATGCGGTGTGAAGCCATCCCATCACCATGGTCAGCCATGATAATAACGATTGTGTTTTTTCCGGCAGGAGTGGAGTAAAGTGCTTTCAATACGCTGTCTACTTGCTTGGAAACCATCTTGGTATAGTGTTGGAAAGCAGCAATGTAATGACGGTAATTCTCTTCATTCCAATGAGAGGCCTGGGTCATGCGGCGATGACTGCAGCAGATGTATTGTACAGGTTTAGGGATATTGCTCCAGTCTTCTACATTGAAATTGGCTGGTAGTTCCGGAAGGGTTCCGCTAATGGGGCGGTCGGTATGTACTCCTTCGTTCGCTCCTACAAATCCACAGATATTGTGAGGGTTCTGAAAATCTGCGATACAGATGAATGGTTCTTCCGGCGGATTACTTAGATAAGCAACAGCGTCTTCGCATGTTCCTACATCCAGGAAGCTGTCGTTATTGACCGGGAATTCCGGATCAGTGAATGGCTTGGCTACTGGTTCTTTATGCTTGAATCCTCTAAGTGAACCCATGTCATGCGTTTTTCCGAAGTGTACGGCTTCGTAACCGTTTTCAGAAAAAAGACTTCCTAATGTCGGTACATTTTCGGGAATACGTGGGTTGATAGGTTCGCTGGAGTTGGAACGTACATTGGTTTGATGAGGCATCATGCCACTCCATAAAGCAGCGCGTGAGGGTTGGCTGAGAGGGCAGCCTACATAAGCATTGGAGAAGATAACTCCTCGTGAAGCGACTTCGTCAATAGGGAGGGTGCAGCCTTGTGTTTGTCCGTAAGCTCCCACAACGCGTTGTGTCAGATGGTCGCACTGGATAATCAGGAAATTGGGCTTTTCTTGGGCCTGCGCTGTCACGCTGCACAGGGCTAATCCCATGAATGGATAAATAGTTTTCATTACTGGTTAGAATTAAGTAATATTTGATTTGGAAGCAAAAGTAGGAAAAAAGGAAACGTAAAAAAGGGCGAGGTAGTAGTTTTGGACGCAAATGAAAGTATTTTGTACAAAAATGAAAGGTGTGGCAAGCGGTTAGGGGTAACTATCGGTGATGGGAGTTGAATGATAAGTGATAAACGGCAGGTGATAAGTCATAAAATGGGTTACCGAAAAAGAAAACGGTGAATAAACTGCACTTGTTATGGCGCAGTTTGTTCACCGTTCATTTATAAGTTTGCTGTTGATTAGCTGTTCATGCTCATCAGGAATTCGTCGTTGTCTCTGGTTTTTTCCAGACGGTCTTTAACAAAGTCCATTGCTTCGATCGGATTCATGTCGGCAAGATATTTGCGCAATATCCACATGCGGTCAAGGGTTGTTTTATCAAGCAACAGGTCGTCGCGACGAGTGCTGGATGCGGTAATGTTGACTGCCGGGAAGATGCGTTTGTTGGACAGGTTGCGGTCGAGCTGCAACTCCATGTTACCTGTACCCTTGAATTCTTCGAAGATAACTTCGTCCATTTTAGAACCGGTATCGATCAATGCGGTAGCAATAATAGTCAGTGAACCACCGTTTTCAATATTACGGGCAGCACCGAAGAAGCGTTTAGGTTTATGAAGTGCATTTGCATCCACACCACCGGAAAGAACTTTACCGGATGCAGGAGATACTGTATTGTATGCACGAGCCAGACGAGTAATAGAATCAAGGAAGATAACTACGTCGTGACCACATTCTACCAGACGTTTTGCCTTTTCCAATACGATACCTGCAATTTTTACGTGGCGTTCTGCCGGTTCGTCGAAAGTAGAAGCAATTACTTCTGCATTAACGCTGCGCGCCATGTCTGTTACTTCTTCCGGGCGTTCGTCAATCAGCAGCATAATCATGTAAACTTCCGGGTGGTTGGCTGCGATAGCGTTTGCGATATCTTTCATTAAGATGGTCTTACCTGTCTTTGGCTGGGCAACGATCAATGCACGCTGGCCTTTACCGATAGGAGCGAAAAGATCGACGACACGGGCAGACATAGAGTCTGAATAACCGCCTTTGCAAAGTTTAAACTTTTCATCCGGGAAGAGAGGTGTCAGATGTTCGAAAGGAACACGGTCGCGAACGAAAGCTGCATCACGTCCGTTGATCTTCGAAACCTTTACCAATGGGAAATATTTTTCTCCTTCTTTGGGTGGACGGATAACTCCTTCTACTACATCACCGGTTTTCAGACCAAATAGTTTGATTTGAGATTGTGATACGTAAATATCATCCGGAGAAGAAAGGTAGTTATAGTCGGAAGAACGGAGGAATCCGTATCCATCCTGCATAATTTCCAGAACACCTACTCCGTTGAGAATATCGTCGAATTCATAAGGCTTTTCGCGTTCAATAACCTTACGTTCCTGCTGCTGTTGTACCGGAAGATTTTCACCCGCATTGTTCTGCTGAGCGGCACGTGGCATCGGTGAGCGTTGTTGGTTTTGGTTCTGGTTCTGATTCTGATTTGGGTTCTGAACCTGATTCTGGTTATTGTTGTTACGCTGGAAATTATTATTGGCGTTATTGCCATTATTTCCATTGTTGTTAGCATTGTTATTACCGTTGTTATTGTCGCGTGAGCGAACAATACGCGGACGTTGCTGCTGGGACTGCTGCTGTTGAGATTGTTGTTGCTGTTGAGGATGAGATGGCTGTTCCGGTGCTGTCTGTGCTGATTCTGTTTTAGTAGCTTCGAATTTTCCGAATAATTCGGTAGGAAGCTCTATTTTTTCAGAAGGCAGATCTTCGATTGGAATAAAATCATCGTCGTCAACGCTGGATAAGATATTACTTTCCTCGTCGATAACGGGTGCAGCTTTCTTTTGTGGTTTATCTATTACCTTTTTCTCTACAACAGGTTTGTTAGGTTCAGTAGCCGGTTTATTTGTTTCTGCAACAGGTTTATTTGCTTCTGCAGCAGGTTTGTTTTTTGCTTTCTTCTCAGCTGTTTGCTGTTGTACCGGAGCTGGCTTTTCCGTAGCACCAGTAGCTTTCTCTGCAACAACAGGTTTAGGTTCCACTACTTTGGGTGCTGCCGGTTTTGCATTTTCTACTTCTTTTTTCTCTTCTGCATCAGAGCTCTTACGAGGACGGCCTACTTTACGCTTGGGAGTAGCAGTGTTTTCCGCTTTAGCTTCTACAACAACAGTTTCTTTTTCTTTGTTTGTACTTTCTTCTTTCTTGGAAGGTTGTGGTGCAGCTTTTACAGGAGCGGTCTCTTTTGTCTTGTTAGCCTCTTCACTCTTTGTTGCGGAAACCACTTTGTCTTCTTTTTTGGTAGGAGCTACCCGTGAACGCTTTTTCTTTTGTTCTTCATTTTTGCGTTCTTCTTTTAGCTTATCTGCGGCAACTTTCTTTGTAGCTCCTACAATGGCCTGTTCATCGAGTATTTTATAAACAAGGTCTTCTTTTTTGTATGAGTCTGCTTTTTTTATGCCTAACTCTTTGGCAATAACTTGAAGTTCCGACAGATTTTTGTCGTTTAATTGGATAATGTTATACATATAGTATGGTAAGTTATTAATATTTCTTTTTTTTGCTGAATTATGGACAGCATTACTACAGCTCATGGCTACAGATATGCGAGCATACGTTTTGTTTTTTATTCTGAATTAGGGATGTATATGTTGAATCGTAGAATGTTTCAACGGGGCAAAGATAATAATTTTTTTTGGTTTCATGAACAATCAAACATTTTTTTCCACGTAAAAGTGTATCTTTGCTACATAAAAGAAAATAGTATGACAGTAAATGAAGCTCATTTAATTTATTTTTCGCCTACACACACATCTAAACAAGTTGCGGAGGCGATTGTTCACGGGACGGGCATAAAAAATATTTTTCCTATTAATGTAACGCAGCAGATTGCGGATGAAATTGTGATTCCTACATCTTCTTTGGCTATTATTGTAGTGCCTGTGTATGGAGGACATGTCGCTCCTTTGGCAATGGAACGTTTGCAGTATATCCGTGGAGTGGATACTCCTACCGTTTTGGTAGTGGTTTACGGAAATCGCGCTTATGAAAAAGCTTTAATGGAACTGGATGCTTTTGCTATTCCTCACGGATTTAAAGTAATTGCCGGGGCAACTTTTATTGGAGAACATTCATATAGTACCGATAAATACCCGATTGCAGTGGGACGTCCAGATGAATCGGATTTAGCTTTTGCTGGGGAGTTTGGGAAGAAAATCATGGAAAAAATACAGACAGCTGATAGTATGGATACCCTTTATCCGGTGGATGTACGTGCTATCAAACGTCCGAGTCAGCCATTCTTTCCTTTGTTCCGTTTTTTGAGGAAAGTCATCAAGTTACGTAAAAGTGGGACACCGCTTCCCCGCGCTCCTTGGGTGGAAGATGAGGATTTGTGTACCCATTGCGGATTATGTGTGGTCCGTTGTCCGGCAGGGGCTATAACGAAAGGGGACGAGCTACATACGGATGAGGCTAAATGTATCAAATGTTGCGCCTGTGTAAAAGCTTGCGTAAGAAAAGCAAGGGTATACGATACCCCTTTTGCAGCTTTGTTATCAGATTGCTTCAAGAAACAGAAGTTGCCTCAAACTATTTTGTAAATCACGATACGCTTAGTCGTTTTATCAATACGAAAGCGGTTGTCTGTTCGTTCGCCTATCAGCCATGCGATATGTTCTCCACAGCAGAGTACCCATTGGCGTTCTTTTTGGCTGATAGAAAATTTGCGGTCGGTCAGATAATCGCTTATTTTTTTCTTTCCTTTCATTCCAAAAGGAATAAAAGTGTCTCCCGGCTGCCATTTTCGGTAATGAATTTCTCCATTCAGTTTGTCGGCATCAAAACAGGCTATTTCCTTTTCACGTGGAATGAGAAAATCCGGGGTGTATTCTCTTTCCTCTTTGATGATTTGAAAAGGAGGAAGAGTCTCATTTTTAGATTCCGCAGTTTCTATTAATAGAAATTCTCTGTCTTTTATCACTCTCCATTCTTTGCTACAGAATTGCTTGCCCGGTTGGCTATGAAGCGAGTGAGCGATATCTTTGATTTGTGCGGAATTGAATCCTAGAGGATGCAGGACTTCGAATAAGATGGCTTCGGGTGCCGGTTCCTTTACCAAATCACAGATTCTGATACCTTCTGCCGTAATGATTTTCTTTTTAGTTTCCTCTATACATTTATTATATATAGTGGCTACATCATTTAGATAATTACTCGTATCTACCAGAGTGTTTTTGACTGACGGATTAATTTCCTGCATGAGGGGAAGGAGGTTGAGCCGGATTTTATTACGGGTATATTCGTCTTCCAGATTGGTGCTGTCTGTCACATAATCTTGTCCGATGTTTTGCAGGTAACGAATTATTTCTTCCCGGTTGATACAAAGCAGAGGGCGTACGATGGCTCCATTACGGGGGCGGATTCCTAACAGACCGGTAATTCCTGTTCCCCGAATCAGGTTAAGTAGTATAGTTTCTATGCTATCATCCTGGTGATGGGCCACAGCGACAACATCTGCCTGACATTTTTTTCTAATTTTCTCGAACCATTGGTAGCGGAGTTCCCGTGCGGCCATTTCAATCGAAATATGTTTTTCCGTTGCATATTGGGTCGTGTTGAAATCAATGGTATGTAAATGGATTTCCATTCTTTCGCAAAGTTGGCGGACAAATAGCTCGTCCCGGTCTGATTCTTTGCCTCGCAGGTGGAAATTACAATGTGCGGCTTCGCAATGATAGCCTGCTGTATGCAGAATATATAGTAATGCCACCGAGTCGGCGCCACCACTCAATGCGATCAGGATTTTATCATCCGGTGAGAACAAATGTTCTTTTTCTATATATTTTGTAACGCGTTGTTGTATCATACCTGCAAAGATACGAGTTTATCAATAAGTTTTTTTATTTTTTCTGAATCTTTTAGAGGATGAAAAAAGCTGCTATTTAAAAACATTCTAAATAATTTGCATGCTCCGAAGTTATGAATTATCTTTGCCGAAAATTTTGAGAGTTATGCGTTTGTCCGAATTAAAAACAGGAGAAAAAGGTGTTATTGTAAAGGTATTGGGGCACGGTGGTTTTCGTAAACGTATTGTGGAGATGGGCTTCATTAAAGGTAAAACGGTTGAAGTGCTGTTGAATGCTCCGCTAAAAGATCCCATAAAATATAAAGTTTTAGGTTATGAAATTTCTCTTCGTCGTCAGGAGGCTGAAATGATCGAAGTTATCAGCGAAGAGGAAGCAAAGAAACTGGCCGAGAAGACCGTTTATCATGAAGGATTGCCTGAAGACCTTTCAGTAAAAGAAGAAGATATGAAACGGTTGGCGTTAGGTAAACGCCGTACCATTAATGTTGCTTTGGTCGGAAACCCGAACAGTGGCAAGACTTCTTTATTTAATCTTGCATCCGGTGCTCATGAGCATGTTGGAAACTACAGCGGCGTAACCGTGGATGCCAAAGAAGGTTATTTTGATTTCGAAGGCTATCATTTCCGTATTGTCGATTTGCCGGGAACTTATTCTTTGTCTGCTTATACGCCGGAAGAAATCTATGTGCGTCGTCATATTATCGATGAAACTCCGGACGTGATTATTAATGTAGTCGATTCCTCTAATCTGGAGCGAAACTTATATCTGACTACTCAATTGATAGATATGAATGTCCGCATGGTGGTAGCTCTGAATATTTATGATGAGTTGGAAGCCAGTGGAAATACATTGGATTATCATCTGTTGAGTAAGTTGTTCGGGGTGCCGATGTTGCCTACTGTCAGTAAGAAAAATCGTGGATTGGATACCTTGTTTCATGTTGTTATCAATCTGTATGAAGGAGTAGACTTCTTTGATAAACAGGGAAATATGAATCCGGAAGTTCTTAAGGATTTGACCGAATGGCATGATTCTCTGGAAGATCGTAAGAACCACGAGGAAGAGCATTTGGAAGATTATGTACGTGAACATAAAAAGACGGGGCGTGTCTTCCGGCATATTCATATCAATCATGGTCCTGATATCGAAAAAGCGATTGAAGCTGTAAAAAGTGAAGTGTCCAAAAACGAATTTATCCGTCATAAATATTCTACCCGTTTCCTATCCATTAAATTGTTGGAGAATGATCCTGACATTGAGCGCATTGTGCGGACATTACCAAATGCGGATGAGATATTCCATGTCCGTGATAAGATGTCGAAGCGTGTTCAGGACACAATGAATGAGGATTGTGAATCGGCTATTACGGATGCTAAATATGGATTTATCAGTGGTGCACTGAAGGAGACATTCACAGATAATCACTTGGAGCAGGCGCAGACAACAAAAGTGCTGGATTCGATCGTAACTCACCGTGTCTGGGGATTTCCTATTTTCTTCCTTTTTATGTATCTGATGTTTGAAGGTACGTTTGTCATTGGAGAATATCCGATGATGGGGATTGAATGGCTTGTCGAGCAGATTGGTGACTTGTTACGCAATAATATGGCGGAAGGTCCATTTAAAGATTTGCTGATTGATGGAATTATTGGTGGGGTAGGAGCGGTTATTGTCTTTTTGCCGAATATCTTGATTTTGTATTTCTGCATTTCTCTTATGGAAGATTCGGGTTATATGGCTCGTGCAGCTTTTATCATGGATAAAATCATGCATAAAATGGGATTGCACGGAAAATCATTCATTCCTTTGATTATGGGATTTGGATGCAATGTACCTGCTATTATAGCTTCCCGTACTATTGAGAACCGGAAGAGCCGTCTTATTACAATGTTGGTAAATCCTTTGATGTCTTGCAGTGCGCGTCTGCCAATTTATTTATTGTTGGTGGGTGCTTTCTTCCCGAACAATGCAAGTCTGGTGTTGTTAAGTATTTATGTGATTGGTATTGTACTGGCTGTGGTAATGGCCCGCTTGTTTAGCAAGTTTCTGGTGAAGGGTGATGATACTCCATTTGTAATGGAACTTCCACCTTACCGGATGCCGACAGCAAAATCGATCTTCCGTCACACATGGGAAAAGGGAGCGCAGTATTTGAAAAAGATGGGAGGCATTATTATGATTGCTTCTATTATAATCTGGTTCTTGGGGTATTATCCGAATCATGATGCTTATGAAACAGTTGCCGAGCAGCAGGAAAATTCTTATATCGGCCAGTTGGGACGTGGTATAGAGCCAGTTATAAAACCACTGGGATTTGATTGGAAACTAGGTATTGGCTTGCTTTCCGGTGTGGGAGCGAAAGAATTGGTAGTAAGTACATTAGGTGTCTTATATGCAGATGATCCGGATGCTGATTCAGTAAGTTTGGCAGAACGAATTCCGATTACTCCATTGGTTGCTTTCTGTTATATGTTGTTTGTATTGATTTACTTCCCGTGTATTGCGGCGATAGCGGCTATAAAACAGGAATCGGGTAGTTGGAAATGGGCGCTTTTTGCTGCTTGTTACACAACGGGATTGGCTTGGCTTGTATCATTTGCTGTTTATCAGATTGGAGGATTGTTTGTATGAATAATTGGCAAGATTGGGTAGTCGGAGTACTGGTTGTACTCTGCATTGCCCGCGTCATATATGGAATATTTCGTTTTTTTCGTCGTACGCGAGAAAATCAGAATCCTTGTGATAGCTGTGTAAGTGGCTGTGAACTAAAGGATATGATAGACAAGAAACGCGGAGAATGCGATGTAAAGAAAAAAAGTACAAAGAAAAATTGCTGCGGATAGTTGGTAGTTTCAAAATTTGTACTACCTTTGCAACCGCAAACGAGAAATAATGGTTCCTTGGATGAGTGGCTTAGTCAGCGGTCTGCAAAACCGTGTACGGCGGTTCGAATCCGCCAGGAACCTCACGAAGCCCTTTCAGATGTTTTCTGGAAGGGTTTTTCTTTGCTCTTAATTGAAAATGGTACTACATTGGTACTACAAAACATGATATCAGGATGGTGTTTTGAGGAAAGACTGTTTTTTATTCCTCGATTTCTTTTATTCTTTCGATTTGTCTATTCAGGAAGTAGTCAGCATATAGGGAATATTCTCCAGTTTCGCAAAAAAATAATACCCCTTTCTTGTAGTTCAATATATCAGTCTCCCTTAAAGAATAAACGGGGATAATATCAGCATTCATTAATACAATACTTTCTATCATTCGGGAAGCATGCTTGTTCTTATTAGCGAAAGGTTGTAATTGGGCTATGTTGCAATGAAGATAAACGGCTCGTTCCAATGGATTAGTATATTGTTCCTGTTGATGGAGTATTTCGTCCAGTTTTTCCGAGATCTTATGTAATTCCTTTGTTGGCGTGTACTCTATGCCACTAACGCAAACAGGTCTATTTCTTAAATGCTCTGATTCTTCATCAGGAACTAAACCGGCAGATATGGATTGATACACTCTGAATAAAGTGCTTTTATCTATTTCTTTGCTATTTCTCTCTTTGATATATTCCAGTTCTGTAGTGAATGTGTTGTGTAGGGTGATTAGTATTTCTGCATCTTCATATTTCTTTAGAGAGGTGATTTGGTCTTTTAAGAGAGTTTCTGTTTCAACATAAGTGTAACTATTGCCTTCTATCTTCCCGGAATAGTAACACCATATAATAGCAAGATTCTCAACCTCACTACGATAAAGTTCGGATAGCCGAGCTATGGGATTTGAACAAATAAATGCTGCTTTATTCTGCTGTTCCTCGTTGAATATATGCTTCATGTACTCTAAATGCTATTTTGGTTTTAGTTTCATAGATACGAAGTTACTAAAAAGTTTTGATATTCGTGAGTAAGGGCTTGATAAGTCTTTCATATATGCGTGTGATGACCGGGAAGAAATCTTCATGTTTATTTTATTTCCCTTTTTTATAGCATCCACAAAATCCACATTTTTGAGAATTTCTTTCATACGTGCGTAATGACTGGGGAAAAATCTTTGTAGTGTATCAGTTCCAAATAACGGTTATTTGGAGTTATATTTCATAGTTCTGCGTTTTTGAAGGCATTTTAGAATATTCCCTTCCTCAACAGCTTCTATAATTTCATGTAGTTTATAGTATATATGTCCTCTAGGCTCGGTAATTTCGTCACCTTCTTCGTCTACCATTGTTTCAATACCAAATTGATAAGGGAATATAAATTTCCTTTTAATCAACTCTCTAATGACTCCACGTCCAAAACGTCTTTCTGCATCAGACTTGCATATAAGAATTTTTTTGTTTTTGAGGTTTGCATTCCTTTCATTCCTGTATGCTTCAATACCTAATTTAATGCCAATCTCAATGGCTTGCTTAATAATCGGATCTATTTCCATGTCTTTTTCTTTTTGTTAAGTTGACAAATGAACAAAAATAATTGGAGTTATTACGACATTTTAATATTTTTATTTGTGGCGTTTATCTCATTCATATATAAATAGCGATCATAAAAAGAAAGCCCGGCAACCGTATTGTTACCGGGGTGGCTTTGTTGATGGCGTCAACTTTCAATGTGTCGGACCGTGGCCCCTAGCACAAACTTATTTCTTATTATATGCTATTTTATTCGTTGTAACGTATTACGTTGTGATTCAATCACTCTTCCGACCTTAGTAATATTTTTAATTTCTACAAAAGCATCTGGATATTGTCCGGAAACGTTTAAAGAGTGGCATCTTATTGCATCACGGGTATTATCATACTCAATTATTTGCCTAAACAGGTAGCCTTGCTCTATCTCAATTACCCAAAAGCTATTTAGATCATTACTTATATTGTTTCTAAAATCGTCAATGCTAAAGGGCTTCACTATTAATCTATCTCCAGCTTCAAAACTGGATCGTGTTCCATTATTCATGCTATCACCTTTAACTTCAAGGGCTATTGTCTTTCGTATTTCGTTTTCTAATTGCGTGTACATAGTATCTAAAGTTGTATATTAGCGTTATATTTTATATTGTACTCTCGTGTGAGTTTCTGGCTATATCTTTCATGTTTTCGGGCTTTCTTCTCTATTCTCTTACATTCCTTTTCTTTCTTTGCTACCTTCTTCATGATAATGGCTCGATGTTTATTCCATGCCTCATTATTGCCTTCTAATTCAATCAGCCGAGCTGCCACATGCTGGATCGTGGAATAATAAGCATCAATCATTTGCTTTGTACTTATTGCTGGAGTATCTATCATTAACTCTCTTTGGTCTATTGATAAATTACTAAGCTGGTGTACTCTCATTTGCTCTTTGATGAACTCTTGTAATTCTACATTTTTCTCTGTGATTAAATCTTGTAAATCAAATGTTTCCATTGTTATTAAAGTTATATTTATATTGATTGATTTCTGTTGTTATCGTTAAACATTTCATCCCATACGCAGAAAGCAAGAAGGATGATACAAATAATTAGTGTAGCGTTCATAATTGATTAAATATCAAAGAAGTGTTCTCTCTTTCTCCTAAATATCCTATAGCCAGTGTATAGGCATCCAAATACTATCAATATCTCCATCTCGTTATAGCTTAATGGTTGTAACCTGTTGGTATATCGTGGAGGCTCTTATTATCTCTAATGGTGTGCCAGTCACTTCTATTGCTGTGTACTCTTCGTATTCGAATACATTATGCTTTAATCCCTCTATCTTTAGCATGGTGGTAATATCCTCTACTTGCTTGCTCTCATGGAGCTTGTAAACCTTTGTTTCTGTCATTGTATATGTTTTATGATGGGGTTGGGGTGAAACCACCCCATCGGGTTAATAATCAATCACCACAATAAGAACCACACCCGTAGCCCATTGTACGGCTAATACGGTTTTGGTACTCATTATAAGAGATGCCCTCTTTGCGTGCTGCTATCTCGCCTTTCATGCGTTCTGCTTTAGCTTCCGCTTCTCTTCTGATACGGTCGGCTTCGATTTGTGCACGAAGAAGAACCGAACTAATGGCGGCTTGCTCGTTCTCTTCACGTACCTTTGCTTCACGTGCTTTAGTCTCCGCTTCGATTGCATGGCGTTCTTCGGCTACTCTAACCTCAAACTTTGCCATGTTCCAAGATTTACGGAGTGCATCGGCAAATGTCGGGTACTTTACATGAGCGTTTTTATAAAGGTTGTGCGCTCTCTTCATTATCTTGCTTAAATCGTAACGTGCCATATATTTATATCGTTTTGCATTATTATTGCGATGCAAATATATCGTATTAAAATATAATACCAAAATAAATAGCACAAAAATATCATGTATAAGAATATATTTAACCTTTGTTTATACTTTTGTTCGATATAATGTAGTATGTTTGTACTATAATCTAAAACGATATAATATGGAACTAAGAATTAAAGATGTATTAAAGGAAAAAAAAGTGACCGTTGTATCACTTGCAGGAATGATAGGGATAACCCAGCCAAATATGAGTAATATTGTTAATGGTAAATCTACACCTTCTCTCGAAACACTGGAAAGGATTGCCAATGCTTTAGAGGTTGACATTACAGAACTGTTTGTACCTTCTTCTTCCGGTGGTATTATTGGAGTAATCCGCATAAGAGATATCAATTACAATATAAATAGTGTGCCGGACTTGTCCCGGTTGCTGGATAGAATAGAAAGCGGAGAAATTGTTTTATAATATCAAAGTAGAATAGTCATGAATGAAGATTTAAAACTGTTGTTAGATAAAGCCGATACACTCAAAGGAGAGTTATCCGCTTTACGTCCATTACCGGAAGATGCGCTGCAAAAGATACAGGATGCCCTGGATATAGAATATACTTACGAAAGTAACCGGATCGAAGGCAATACCCTTACATTACAGGAAACTGCCCTAGTAGTAAATGAAGGAGTTACCATATCCGGCAAATCTATGCGTGAACATCTGGAGGCTATCAATCATAGCGAGGCTATTGATTATATCAAAGATATAGCGAAGAAGGATATAGAGATAAGCGAACGTACTATCAAAGAAATACACGCTCTTATCTTGCATGGAATAGACCGTGAAAATGCCGGGAAATATCGTACCGTTCCCGTTATGATTTCCGGTAGTACCCACATGCCGCCACAACCTTATTTAATACAGAAGCAAATGGAGGATTTTGTGATAAAGTACCAGCAGATGGAGGAAGAAAAAGTACATCCGGTACTTATAGCCGCATATCTTCACGACGAACTTGTACGTATTCATCCGTTTATTGATGGAAACGGGCGAACGTCACGTTTATTGATGAATCTTTATCTTTTACGGAATGGGTATACATTGGTTACTTTAAAAGGTAGCAATGAGGATAAAATAAGTTATTATAAAGCACTGGAAGAATCTCATACAGAGAATAAGCCGGAAGCCTTTCAAAAACTTGTTGTTGAGGCCGAAATAGCCTCTTTACAAAGATATTTGTCTATAATGCAATAGGGTATGAATACAAATGAAATAGATAAATTGAGCTTTGCAAAAGCTCATGCCTTGTTTGAAACTGGAGATATAGATCGTATTGAGGTGGGAACCGTAAAAGGATTGTGTGACATACACCGTTATTTGTTCGATGGGTTGTACAGGTTTGCTGGACAGGTGCGTACGTTGAATATAGTAAAGGGAAACTTTCGTTTTGCTAATTGTATGTATCTTGATGTGATGCTCCCAGTAATAGAAAAGATGCCGGAAACGAAATTTGAGGAAATCATTGCTAAATATGTGGAAATGAATATTGCCCACCCGTTTATGGAAGGCAACGGTCGTACTATGCGCATTTGGCTCGATATGATACTTAAAAAACGTCTTGGCATGGTGATTGATTGGCAGAATGTGGATAAGGTTCTCTATTTGCAAGCTATGGAAAGAAGCCCGATTAACGACCTGGAACTGCGAACTTTGTTACATCAAGGATTAACCAACCAGGTAGATGATCGAGAAGTTATATTTAAAGGTATTACGCAATCTTATTATTATGAGGGTTACGAACCAGAATAATGAAGAGGTTAGTAATCCATTTTGTTCTTTATTGTGGAAAGGACGTCAATGTAAAAGCAAATCAAATATGAATAAGAATATCAATCTTAAGTATTCAGTCAAAGGATTTTCAGATGCAAAAGCAACTGAATATTTGGAAGAACTAAGAAATAGGATTGTAGTCAATGATTATACAAGACCCCTCATATTTATCAAATATGGTAAACTGAATGTATTAAATGGACTCAAATCTATAATATCAGAAATATGTGATTGTCTGATAATTGGTAATGCACAAGCTGCTATAACTCTAACAAATCACCTATTTGAGAATAGTTTGAAACAAACATTGATAACATGGGATTCACAGGGTAGACGATTTAATGATTCTGAGAGGATAGATGAAACATTCAAACAAGAAGTTGAGGACTATGATAATAGGGATATTGAACCTAATATTAAGAAGTGTAAAAGTAAAGGTTTGATAACCAAAGATGAAGCTGAAAGATTGATAAAGCTAAAAAATATATACCGAAATACCTTTTCTCATGCTTCTTATTCAAAACTATTTAAAGAATCTTCTACTGTTATATACTCTGGTAGCTTGAATGAACCAACAAAAATAAAAGAAGAAATTGTAGATGTCTCCAAAGTTCCATTTTTATATTTATTGGCTCAAGAGCAATTTGCAAAGAAAAATGCTTTGATTTATTTTCTGGAAGTATATGAGTTCATAGATAAAATGGATAAAAAATTATTGGATTTATATCCAGAAGTGAAAGAACTTGTTTTGCAACGGGAAAATCAGCTTTGATTCCCGACAAAATAGTTGTAAATATGTATTAAACATACCCCGTTCCTTGATTGGTTCGGGGCTTTTGTTTATACTTAACCATTAAAACTATAATTTATATTCTTCATTCAAACGCTTTATAGCCTTTTTTATTGTTGAGGCTGATAACTTATACTTGTTTGAAAGAAAGTCCCGAATTTCGGCTTCTTTTCGTCCTTCTGCAAGCATATCTCTATACTCATAGAACATATCAAGATACATTATATCATCTGCGCTCACTCCGTTTCTGTTCATTGTAGCGAGTAGAAAGCGGCTTGATGCTAAAACCTCATATACTTTCATCTGCTTTGGGAATATAAGGTAAGAAATCAAAGCCTTTAAACTCTTTACTGTTGATGGTATGAGTTACCTTTTGTTTATCAGAAAGACCTATAATTCGGGAAACTATATTGGGATTAAACGCACCAACAATAGCACCTTCTAATTGTTGTGTCCTGATGACATTCTCTATGCGTGTAATGACTACGGAAAAATCTTCATGACTACCTTTTTTAAAATCGTTCCAAAAGGACTTACTAACATCTAAATAAGCCATTAACCCGGTCAGAGAGTAAGGACGTTGTGTAGGGCTTTCTTCTTTTTCCTTTATTTCTCCTTTCGTTTTATTCTTGATTGCTTTCCATGGAGTCCTGTCACAATAGGCAAAATACTCACAGGCTGCTTCCCACAACTGTTCAGGAGAAGCAAAACGCTTGCTTCTCCCATGCTTGTTTCTCAACTTCCAAAATTGGTTTCCTTTAGGTGCAGACATAACTAATGTTCTTTTAATTGTTTGATTAAATCCGCTTCTTCCTGATTCTTGACTACAACGGTCAATCCGGTAGAAACTTCTCCGGAATGCTCGGTGTTCTGTTTGTTCTTCCATCTGTCAGGAGCAAGGTTTGTGAGAAGGAATATTCCGGCTCCCACATTAGGTTCAACACGGACATTTTTTCTTACTTCCTTTTTCAACTTCTTTTTCTTGCCTTCCATGTAGTATTCAGAAGAAACCTGTTCGTATTCATACCCGATGGCAGACCTTGCGAGGGAGGAAACGACATTGCGTTCCAACCCGTTTTTGAAATCTTCTTTCGCCTTTTTTATAGCATTCCCGAAAGTTTCATTTTCCATCCATCGGTAATAGGTACTCTTTCCGATTCCCATTACATTACAGAAGTCAATAAGCTTTGCACCGCCATAATCTATAAGTCCGTTTTCACATACCCAGTCAACGCACTTTTGAATTGTTTCTTCATTAAATTTTGCCATATCTTCAGTAGTCTTTTATATTTAATCATTAAATTACAAATCTCCCAGATGATCCAGAGCTTCGTCCGGTATTTCCATATTTATAGCCTCCTCCATAGAGATAGAATGTCCCAAATACTCTTCTAAAAGCATTTTTCTAGTTTGATTGGCCTGTTCGGTAATACTCCGAATCTTTTCTTCTACATTTTCTTCCATGTCATTACAATTTTAAAAGTTTACACTCGCATATATCGTTCTCTTTGGTCTTTATCTCTATGATAGCCAGATAACAACCATATTGAGCCAAATAAACCGGTATATCCATCTCTAAGTCCCGTAACTCGATACTGTTAAGACGGATATACTCGGTCACTATCTTTGCATTATTGATTAGTCCTTTGTACGTCTGATAGTTATTTGCAATTAAGGTAGTCCATTCTAGTCCCTTGAATATTCCCTTTGTGCCATCAAGAAGTAATATTCGGGGATTGGCTTTATTATACTGTAGTTCTCCGTTATCGTTGTAGGAATACAAAGGAATATAAGCAACGCCTCCTTTTGTACTGCAGGCGGAGAAAGGCAAAGTAATGGCATCACGTTCGTACTCAATCGTGGCATCATCAACCTGGATATTTCCGTCATAGTTTCCCATGACATTATCATCTTCTTTATACCGGAACCAGTTGTTTTGAGCAATGTTATCAAGGGTGTACTGTAAGTTTCTTGGCGTTACGCTATTATAAGCCATTATCACACGATTCGTCCAGTCTACAGCTTTAGATTTGTTTGCAGACAGATTATCGAAGGGAATAAACTTGATCCCGTTTTCGCCGTCCGGTAAGGCAAACAAACCGACCATTGAGGCAACGGCTTTAATGAAGTCTATTTGCTTGATGTCCGGAAGATTGGGAACTAGAGGAAATTTCTCACCAAAAGATATTTCACCCTTAGTCTTTAGATACAGATTTATATTACTATCAGATTCAATAAAACAAGAATTTTGATCTATGGATGGTCTTGGAGTAAGACTTAAATCAAATTTATACCCATCTTTTATATCTACTTCATAACTAAATTGAAAATAAAGAGATTTATATCCGTCTTTTTGTTCTATTTGAGGATATATAGTTTTACTTATTACAGGAGATGTATTTGCGCTATCTTCATATACGTTAAGTATTATAGGATAATCGGATGAAGATGTACTATATGTATATTTTATTCCAATATATATTTCTCCACTTATTAGTGAAGCTTCATAATTTGATTTCAAGAAAGTGTTTTCTGAAAGAATCTCTCCATAATTCTGTTGTGTAGCATCTGGGATTGAAAAAACAACATCGCAAGAATTAAATCCGTCATATCTAAGACCTGAAGCCTTTATAATAAATGGGAACTTATCAAAAAGGGGTTGTGAATCATTCCTTGTCAAAAGAGGAATAATCATTTTGTTTATAACAGTAAGCTTGTCAGACGGGAAATTAAATGTCACTCCGCTTTCTTCTTGAATCCTATAAAGTATCCACCATACAGGTACTACTGGATGACGCCAAACGTTTGGATCATTAGAGTTAAACCCGTAGTCAATACGTGGAAATCTTTCCGAATTTTCTCCCCAATTTTCCCAAACAACCCAATCTGTACCCTCAACTGTTCCATATTCCAAATCCGTTAGCTTCTTGCCATCGTTTACTACACTGGCGAAGTTAGTGACATTACCCCAGGTAAGAGCTATTTCTATTGATTCATTAATCTCTAGCAATACTACAATTGCATCTTTGATTATCTCAATGCCATTCCGTAATAACGTACCTTTATGCTTTAGGTACGGATAACGGCTTATTGAACTGGGAAGATGTGCGCACTCAATCAAAGCCAGATTATTTGCTGTTTTAGGCAACCTGATTGTATAACTGCTATTACTTACAATTTTACTAATATCGGTTAGCAGGTTACTTTTATAGCTCAAAGTAATATCCGTCTTATTAAGATCGGCTTTTGTGTTATTGATATATAATTCATCTCTTGTCATAGCATATTTTTTATTTATACCGGGTAGACCATCCGAAGCAGACCTACCCGGTATCGGTTATACAATCTTTGCCAGTGCGGAAATGAGTTTTTCCAGTTCTTCCCCTTCAATGGAAAAGCCGGGTTCCTCTCCGCTATCTTCCCTTATTTGTCTGGCCTCGTCGCTTTCATCAATGGTGATAACTGCGAGGTTGGCCGGTGTTTCGTCCGGGTTTATTCCTCTGTATACCGTGATTTTGTCCACGAAAGATTCGGTTTTAAGGTCTATTCCAGATTTTGGCAGTTCTTCACTACCTAATTTTAGCAACTGAATCCCTAGTTTACGGGCTTCTTCCGCATTTAGGTGTACGGTGTTCTCTTCTGTTATGGATTCCCCGTTTACTGTTTTAGTGATAAGGACCTCGTTGTTATCACCTCTTCTCACATAAAGATGTTTTTCACTATCTTTTCTTACTCCGAAAAATGTTTCTTGTTTCATGACTTAAAAAATTAAATTGGTTAATAAAATATTTGTTCTCTAATTCTTTTGCAACGATTAGACAAACACCTATCCGGTAATACTTTTCCTCGCTTGATGGGCGTTTACTTGAATGGTTCTTTTTAAAATTAGCCTACGAAGGTTTTATAAACCCATTATCTAAATAATATCTCGCTTGCTCATATTTGGGGAATGTCAAAGCCCAATAACCAAAGGCATTGTTACCGGGATAGCTAACACAGTTAAACCGTTTATTTATCTTGCGTTTAAACACTTCATAAATGATTGCTCCTCCTGGGAATATACGTTTGTATAAGTAAACTTCAGTTTGGGGATTATATCCGATTTGGATAAATCGCTCTTTGTTCTTAATGAACTCTTTTCCTAATTCTTTAATTGCTTCCATAACTTTTAAATGTTGCTCTCGCTCATTTTTAGGTGAACGAAAATAATAATCTATTCTTTTTTATACTCTTGCTTATCTAGCAGGTAAAAATGGTATGGTTCGTCTTATTTGGGCTGAATATATTTTTTTGCTCGTTTATCTCTTCCATACCAAACTCTACTCTCGGATTCCGTCGGTCTATCCGTTTCTCCGCATGAATCTCAAAACATAGGCTGTCGTTTGTAATAGCCTCAACCATTTGCAAGCAATCAAGGATCGTTTTTAGAGCATTATCCAGGTCGAAGCGAATATTCCCATGCCAAACACGAATAAATAGCTTGAAACGACCGGAAATGCGTTTCCCTCGATACTTCTTGCATTGTAGGCAGAAGGATTTCTCATACTCCCTGATCCGGTCGTTTTTGATGATCCGTTTCTGGCCGTCTTTGCCCGGTACGGCTTGATAGTTGTTTGCTTTCGCTATCACTTGCCCGTAGATTGTTTCTATTTCCATAGCTAGAAGGGATCAGGTTCAACATTTGCCGAAATAGGTATATCCTGTAAGTCGTAAAAGTGAGTGGTCGGAGCATCGAACTTGCAAATGAACTTCATTATCCCGATGTTTCGGCCTTTGGCAACATCTATCATTGCCGTACTTTTGGTGTCTACATGGGAAAACTCTCCTGGGTATGATTTGCCTTTCACTTCCGGACGATAAATCAACATAACCATATCTGCGGCTTCTGCTATTTGTCCGCTATCTCTCAACCGGGCTATAGAGGGAACCGGGTTATCTTTGTCTCTGTTGAGTTGCGATAATGCGATAATCCAGATATCAAGCTCTTTTGCTAGATTTTTCAAGCGTCGTGCCACGTCGCCCATCTGTTGCTCCTTATTGGCTCCCTTCATGTTTACATTGAGAATCTGCAAATAGTCAACAGCCGCACCGTCTATATCATACTTCCGTTTCATGTACCGGATAGAGTTTATTATACTGTCTATATTGCTGGTACTGTTATCGTCGAAATATATCGGAAGATGAAGCAATCTAGCCAACCCTTTATCAAAGCTTTCTAACTGGGAGCTTGTTAATTGAGAGTACATGATTTGATTTGCCGGTACTCCGCTTTCAATAGAAGCCAAACGGGACGCAATTTGCTCTTTTCTCATTTCCATTGAATAGATTATGCTCTTTGTACCTGAAAGTGCCGCAAACCGCAAAATAGACATTAACAGGGATGTTTTACCCATGCTTTGCTCTGCCGCAATGATTATCAAATCGGATTTTTGCAATCCTCCTGATCTTCTATCAAACTGATCGAATCCGGTAGGCGTTCCGGTTAATGATGTCTGACCGGAAAGATTGCGGTTCACTTGTTGGTGTACTCCTGTCAAACCATCCTTTAGCGTGTATATGTTGTCCGAAGATTGCCGGAACATACCAGATAGGGATTCGACGGCTTTTGTTTGCACCTGTTCAATATCTTCCTCTTCCGAGGCGGAATGTTTCAGAAGAAACAAACCTATCTCCCTGAATTTGCGATGTACACTCAAATCAAACAAGCGGTTTACGTATTGATTGAAATCAAGCGTCATGCCATCCAGGTGTTTTAATAATTCGGCCACATTGAAAGATATTCCCATTTTATCAAGACACCCTTTTATTGCGATTGGTTCGGGATGATCTCCACGGGATATAATTGTAAGAATAGCCCGGAATATGTTGCGGTTAAATTCGTCATAGAAACAATCTTCCGTCAGATTCTCCGGTATCTCCCCATTGGATAATACAGGACTGGTTAATGTGCCTAACACTGCCTTCTCACATTCCAAATCATGCAGCGGGCATATATTGTCTATCAAGATTTTCTCTGTCTTTGCCATAGTTGTAACAGTTTAAAATTATCGTTCTCCGAATTTCTTCTTCAATTCGTCTAATGTGCTACGATATACATTAGTCCGTTTCTTGGGAAAGTCTTTCCAGTTGTTCAAGCTTTCAAGGACATCGCAAATTTCTTTCTTGGTGTATTTGGCAAGAAGCTTTTGATATTCCGGTTCTGTCATTTGCGTTTTTACCTTCAGTACGAAAGGACAATGTTTATCTAGCCATTGATTGAATTTTATAAATTCTTCGGATGGAGATGATAAAGAAAGCTCGTCTTTCTTTGATACGATAGTACTTTCTTTATTAATATCCTTATTCTTATCCTTATTTACATTCTTATCCTTATTAGCTTGTACTTCGGTTGTACTCTGGTTAACTTCCGGTTGTACTTCGGTTGTACTTTTTGAAAAGCGGTTGTTTTTATTCCCTTTGGGAGCACCACCTTTACAACCATTTTTCCAACGTTGTGTATTAGCGTCAAGAAAAGGACGTATTAACGAAAATAAGGCTTTGGGAAATCCGGTTAATTCGGGCTCTTTCATGTCGAGGCTGTAATCTGTTATCGCTTCATACATAATCAACTTATCAGCGTCCGATAAATCGCTCATGCTCTCTTTGAAACTGCGATAGAAAATAAACGTATCTCTTTGTCTTTTACTTTCCATAGGCATCCTCCCAATCAATAGACATTTGCCGTTTATCCGGCTCTAACCAATATAGTTTTCTTCTATCGTCCAGACGAACGTCTTTAATATCCCAGCCTTCATCATTGCGGAGGGTGGAGATTACACGTCTGGCATCATTCGAATTTGTTTCAGCGTTGATTTCTTTTGCTGTTACCTTCCGGCCAGATAAGAAAATAGATCGTACCTGTTGGATGATTCGTGAGGAATGATTATCTTTGCTCCTGTCATTAAGGGGATTGGCAGTTGTGGAGGCTGCTTTTTTCTTTTCTTTCATAGTCATGCCCTCCGATATTTGAATACGACCTGTTTTTTTACAGCCTCATCAATAGCGTCTGCTTCATAAAGGATTCTACTACCTACACGCTTGGAGATAAGAAGTCCGTCTTTTGTTATCCTTGCCAATGTTGGTAAGGTGACATGAAGGATTTCAGCGGCTTCTTTTCGAGTGTAGAATTTTGGTTCTTTCTTTGATGCGGCTAATACTCTCTCTGATACTCTGTCTACTATTTCGTCAATAATAGGGGAGATGAAGCCCATAACGATCTGTTGCGTCTGGGTAATGTTAATGTCTAACTTTCCCATGTCTTTAGGATTTAGATACCTTTTTCAAGGCGTTATTAATATCACTATCAGTGTAATATACACGTGAACCAACTTTTCGGGCGTTAATAATCCCCAACTTAGTCCAGTTATCTAAAGTAACAAGGGAGATTTGTAGCTTTTCTGCTGCTACTTTACGTTTGTAAAGTCCGTCTTTGGGACTTACGTCTACTTTGAGAGTAGAATCTATTATATCAGCCAACTTCTTGTCAAGTAAGCGGCTCAACATACTTTCAAGGTCACTCATTGTTGCGCCTTGAATAAGTATTGAATTAGGGGTAGAAATAAATTGCTCCATAACCTTTCGTTTTTGATTACGGAGCAAAGTTTGTTTGCGTTTTATTGCTTAGGATATCCTAACCATATCCTAAATTAGAGTAGAATCTTAAACTTTTCCTCTTTTTATTTTATCTGCCAAAGAAATCAGCCCCACACTTTCAAAATATGAAGCAACAAAATCACAATCATTATTAAAGCTGTTTTTTTCTTTTTCAGAATCAGGATCTTTCCTTTCAATCAACTTATATGCAGTTGTATTTTGCGGAAGTGATTCAGATTGTTTACCTGTTAAAAATTGGATAAATCCAGCTATGGCTGTTTTATCAACATTTCCTGTGTTAATTCCTAACTTGGATAATAATTCAACAATTGCCATTGTTTGTCTTTTAGTCGTAAATTGCCTACTTCTAGTTGGGCTATTTCCTATTTCGGATTTTATAATATCAGTCAGGTCAACTTCTGAACGTTCCCTTTGTATACCTACAGATTCAATATTAAGACCGAAATCATAAAGGGTATTAAAAAGGATATTTTCAAACGGAATAAGTTCTTCCTTGTAAAAATGGGATAAACGTTTATTCTCATAATCTTCGTTTTTTAGTTCAATAGAGATATCATTTTCTGATTTTATATAATAAATTCCTGAATCAATACCTAATACAATTTTGTCGTTAAAACTATCGTCTATAAGTTCTTCAATGACTGTTTTATGAGCATTGTTGTTGTTTATCAGAAGCTTAGCATATATATATCTATCCTCTCTACAATGTAAATTCAATAATTTATTGGTTATATTATCTAATGATTTATGCATTAAATCATAATCAATAATGCGGCTTGAATAAATATCATATGATTTAGTTTGATAATCCTTTAATGGACTGATATCTGAATCTATTTTTATCTGTATTAGTTTGTTTCTGAAATCGTAATAAAAGGCTCGTATATTTTCCATTTTTACATAACTTTTAATAAACAATCATTTTTTTGTTGCTTCATGAGGGTGTTAAAATGTCACATTCTCATTTAGCTATTCGTAATTTCGTGAAATAATCTTCTTTTGCTGCTAGCATACTCTTTTCTGATTCATCCAGTTTAAGATATGTTTTTAGTTGCTGCTCGCTGCTGTGTCCGGTGATAGCCATTATAGAACTTAATGAAGCCCCGGCTTTATACATATTGGTTGCTAAACTTCTCCGGCAGGTATGAGTTTTAAGAAGGTCGCAGAAACGTTTTTTAGCGGTATACTCCATCGCTCCCCGTTGTTCGTCAAACTCTACTATTTCCGTCCATCCTAAAGCTTCGCCAATCTCTTTAATATGGTCGTTTATCTTTTGGTCGTAGACTTTGGGAAGTGTACCGTTATATTTGTCAAGGATAGTTGCAACACGATAATCAAGAGGAATATAAACGATATTTCCGGTCTTTTCCTGTTTAAGTTTGATGTACTTATTGCCATCGGTAAGGGTAACAATCATCTTTGCATTGATGCGCTTATAATCACTTACACGTTGCCCGGTCAGGCAACCGACAACAAACACATCTTTTATCTTTTCCCATGCCGGACGGTTGGACAAATCGTACTCATAAAGTTCCTGTATTCGTTCTTCAGTCAAATAGACATTATCAACATCTTTATAGATTACATCAAAACCAAACCGGACGTTTGCCGCATCCATAAGTTTAAGCTGCTCGGCTGCATAACATATCGTTTTGCATATCTTCACCATCCGAGCGATAGTATTAGGGGAATATTCCTTATCTGTGAGGAATGATCGGAAGTCATTATAAAACTCTATTGTCAGGTCCTCAAAATCAATAACCTTTAGCCTTGTTTCCTGATACGCTTTAAACTGGGATTGAAAGCCTTTGTAGCTCTTGATTGTTCCAAGAGATATATTTGTGGTTCCTCCTTTCTTTTTCCGTTTTCCGGTTTCACATTCGTGAATGAATTGTGCTATGAAGTCGTTGAAGTTGGTAGCCTGTTCTTCTTCTAGGGCTTTAGCTTCGGCTTCTGCTCGTTCTTTCTCGGCTGCTATCTGTTCAGCATATACTATTTCATGTATACGCTCTTTAGCCATGTCGGAAGTTATGGCTACACCATTTTTTATTAGTGCGTCAATCGTTGATGAAATAGCGTCTAGTTTAAGGTAAAGTTCTTTTCCTTTGCCTGTCCTGAAAGCTGTTAGAGCTTTGGCTCCTGTTAAAGATTTGTTCCACTCTTTTATATCAACCTCTAATCCGGTAGATACTCGAATGTTAATCTTTGGAACCCTGTTTTGTATGCGAGCGTATAAGGTTGCATATCCTTCGCTTTTGTCAGTTCTCAAAATGAATGTTGCACCCATATTTTTACTTTTATAAGTTGGTACTACAAAGATAGAGATTCTTTTTGATTTGGTACTACATTGGTACTACAAACTTTTATCTTATTTTATTCTATTTTCTTTGTGTGATAAATAATTTATTGTATTTCAGTATATTATAAAAATAATGTTTTATCTAATAAATAAGGAAAATAAAGAAAAAGAGGTTCGCCAGGAACCTCAAGTAACACTTTGAATGAGGTTGTGTCAAAACGCTGACACAGCCTTTTTTTATGCGCAAAGCCCAGACTTTCTCAAGCCCGGGCTTTGTTATTACCCAAAGTTTTCGTATCTTTAGGTATAAAGTTTTTCGTT
>NZ_JAPQKZ010000059.1:0-31789 GCF_027257075.1 Bacteroides sp. LFL-34
GCAACGCCCTACGAAAAAAACACACCAGCCACAAGCCCTGAAAGGGCGGAACTGTATACAATTATGCCCTTTCAGGGCGCAAATTCAGATTACCGTTTTTTCGTAGGGCGTTGCCCTACACTATATAATTAAGCCCTTTCAGGGCACTCCGTAAAATTTACCGTTTATAGGTTTGCCTTAACAGCATCAATCAATTCCTGATATTCTGCATCAGTCAGATAAACCTTTCCCGGGTTCATTTGGAATATACCTCCATAATCAGGGCCATCCACATACTTAGGAGCTAAATGAAAATGTAGATGAGACAATTTATCCGAGTAAGCACCATAATTAATTTTTTCCGGTTGGAAAGCTTTTTGCATGGCACGAGTGACACGTGCTACATCTGCCATAAAAGCATTACGGTCTTCATCACTCAATTCATTTAAATCGTTCACATGGTCTTTGTAAGCAACAAGACAACGTCCACGATAGGTTTGTTCTTTAAACAGAAACACACGTGACACACTCAATTGCGCTATCTCAATCATCAGATTATGCAGCGTTTCATTGTTCTGGCAATACAGACATTCTTTCGGATCACTCTTCATGATATTATTATTTTAAGTTTTTATCGTTGCAAAAATAAGTATTCCATTCTTATCCGGCTTGTACTTTTTCGTTTTTTTGATCGACTAATTGGTATACATCCTCTTTTTCACCTACCACCCAAACAACATCACCTTCTTCGAGCGGAGCATTTACATCGGGAACCATCAACGTACCGTCTTCACTCTCAACGCCCGCTATCATGCAATGATATTTGTCGCGAATACCCGATTCACGAATCGTTTTACCCAGAAAAACAGAATCACTGTCAATGATAAATTGCTTCAAAGCCATTTCACTCTTTTCATAGACCTCCCAGTCTATCTTCGCTCCATTTTGCATCGCTTCATTAAAGACGCTCAATTGTTCATCTGTTCCTATCACCTGTATCTTATCCATAGGAAACAGTCGGACAGAACCACCCGGAATATTAATACGTCTCTTTCCACGAAGGATAGAAGCCACATGAACTCCAAACTTCTTTCCCAGATTCAGTTCCATCAATGTCTTTCCTGCCCAACAAGATTCACCCGGAATTTCCATATCAGCAAGATGTAAATCATGTGACAACAAACGCCCGGCATATTCCGGTTTTTTCTCTCCCAAATACTCTGCACGTACATCTCTGGAACGAAGATTCTGAAAAAAGCGACGTTCAATCAGTATCGATTGCTTCTTCAGACGGCGAGACCATACCATCAGCAAAACGACAAGTACGGCCACGCCAATAATCAAGCCGATAGACGCCTTAAATAATCCGGAAATAACAAAGATGACAAAAAGCACTGCTATCATAATGCGAATCACGATTGTTGATAACAATGGTGCACGATTAGCACGATTATCATGCCATAAAGTCATAAACTCGACTGAATGATTTTTCTTCACCATGATGGCACGCAAGAAAGGGGCAATACACAGAATGATAAATACGGCTCCTAATAACGACGCCCAGAAATGAGGCAGATTCTCTTTAAAGAATGGCACGACAAAACGAAAAGAAAGTGCAACAATCGATATGCTGACAATTGAATAAACGACCGTAATACGTACCATTGCCAAGATTAGCTTCTTCCACAAATTCTCATGATTGAGTGCTGTTTGCGAACCGGAAGAGTAACGCATCATCATTTTTTTCCATGATTCCGGAAGATGTGCATCTACAAAAGTAGAAGCCGGCTCGGCTAAACGAATCATGTAAGGAGTTAGGAAAGTAGTAATGACAGAGACTGCTACTACTATCGGATACAGAAAATCACTCGTTACATGCAAGGAGACTCCCAAAGAGGCAATAATAAATGCAAATTCACCGATCTGCGTTAAACTAAAGCCGCATTGCATAGCCGTCTTTAATGGTTTTCCGGAAAGTATGACACCGAAAGTACCAAAAACAGACTGCCCCAAAATAACAGCCAAAGTGATTACTATAATAGGAACAGCATATTCTACAATCATTGCCGGATCTACCATCATACCGACCGATACGAAAAAGATAGCTCCGAAAAGGTCCTTAACAGGCTTCACCAGCCGGTCTATGGATTCCGCTTCAATCGTTTCTGCCAAAATAGAGCCCATAATAAATGCACCAAATGCAGCAGAGAAACCTGTATGAGCTGCCATCACTACCATACCAAAGCAAAGCGCCAACGACACAATAAGCAAAGTCTCCTCTCCCATCAATCTCCGGCAGCGCTTTAAGAATTCAGGAATCAAATAAATGCCGACAACAAACCACAGGATAAGGAAAAACAATAATTTGCCGATACTCTCCAACATTTCGGTCCCTTCAAAATTATGGCTGACCGCCATCGTGGAAAGCATCACCATTAATACAATGGCTAAAATATCTTCCAAAATCAAGATACTCAACACTAGTCCGGTAAACTGTTTCTTCCTTAATCCCAAATCGTCAAAAGCTTTATAAATAATAGTGGTAGACGACATCGCAATCATACCACCCAGAAACAGACTGTCCATCCGGTGCCAGCCAAAGCCCATACCGACTCCTATACCCAACAAAATCATACAAAAGATGATGGTACAGGCAGCTATGATGGCAGAACCACCCACCTTGACAATCTTCTTAAAACTAAATTCCAAACCGAGAGCAAACAGTAAGAAAATGACACCAATATCTGCCCATGTCTTAATATTGGCAGTATCCATCACTGAAGGAGTATACGGCATATGCGGACTTGCCAGGAATCCGGCAACTACATATCCCAAGACCAGAGGTTGCTTCAACTTCTTAAACAACAAAGTCATAACACCGGCACAGATCAATATCAGTGCGAGGTCAGCTATAAGAGTAGGTAATTGAGACATTATTTCATCGTATTTGATGACAAAATTATATTATTTCTATGGGATAAACAACATATCTACGGATATGTTTTGCAATAACGTCCTAAAATAAGTTAGCCCCGGATAGAGTCGATACTTATCCGGGGCTATACACAACAACCAGCTTATTTCTTATTTTCTAAAAGGAGGTTTCACTACCACTGCTTTTAACTTCCGACCACGCATATCAATACAGATTTCCGTGCCCACCTTACTATATTCCGGCTTTACATATCCCATACCGATACCAATTTTACGGGTAGGCGACATCGTACCGGAAGTAACCACTCCCACTTGCTCGCCTTCAGCATTTACCAGTTCATAGCCGTGGCGGGGAATCCCGCGGTCAACCATTTCAAAACCAACCAGTTTGCGGGTAACACCTTCCGTTTTCTGTTTTTCCAGCAACGGACGGTTGATAAAATCCTTACCTTCCACAAACTTAGTAATCCAGCCCAGTCCGGCTTCTATCGGAGAAGTAGTATCATCCAAGTCATTACCATACAGACAGAAGCCCATTTCCAACCGAAGTGTATCACGAGCTCCCAAACCGATAGGTTTAATGCCGTATTCCTCACCAGCTTCAAAAACCGCTTTCCATATACGATCAGCAACAGACGGATAGAAATAAAGTTCGAAACCTCCCGCACCGGTATAACCCGTATTGGAGATTATCACATTCTCTTCACCTGCAAACGTTCCAACTTTAAATGTATAATATGGAATAGAAGCAAGATCAATGTCCGTCAACTTTTGCAGAGCTAGAACAGCCTTCGGGCCCTGTACAGCGAGTTGAGCTATGTTGTCCGAAGAGTTTTCCAACTCGGCCCCTTCTGTATTGTGAGAAACACACCAGTTCCAGTCTTTTTCCATATTGGCAGCGTTGACTACCAGCATGTATTTTTCCGGCTCGTACTGATACACCAGCAAATCATCTACAATACCTCCCTCTTCATTTGGAAAACAGGTATATTGTATTTTACCCGGAGCCAGTGCCGCCACATTATTGGAAGTTATTTTCTGCAGAAAGGCTAATGCATGTGGACCTTTCACCCAAAATTCTCCCATGTGCGACACATCAAATACACCGACACTTTGACAAACAGTCAGATGTTCGTCAATGATACCGGAGTACTCAATAGGCATATTATAACCTGCAAACTCGTGCATTTTAGCACCGAGCATGATATGTTTCTCTGTAAACGGAGTGGTTTTCATTATTTTAAAGTATTAAGTATTAATCAAGTATTAAGTTTTAAGTATTAAGTATTACCTGTGTTTACCCCCTTTTTTATTTGGAAGCTACCAGTTCAGCTATTTTCACGATCACTTTCATGGCCTTCTCCATATTCTGAACAGGTACGAATTCGTAACGTCCGTGGAAATTCAGACCACCGGCAAAGATATTCGGACAAGGCAATCCTTTGAAAGAGAGCTGCGCACCATCCGTACCTCCACGAATCGGTTTTACGTTCGGTTTCACGCCAACGGCTTCCATAGCTGCAAAAGCAGTATCGATGATGTGCATTACCGGTTCTATTTTCTCACGCATATTATAATACTGGTCGCGCAGTTCGAGTGTCGCAGTACCAGCTCCATATTCAGCGTTCATTTGAGCTACCAGACGTTCTATCTCTTTTTTACGGTTCTCAAATTTTGCACGGTCATGATCGCGGATGATATAAGACACAGTGCTTTGCTCCACATCCCCCTGAATACCGATCAAATGATAGAATCCTTCATAGCCGGTCGTATGTTCCGGTCTTTCCTGTGAGGGAAGCATCGTGATAAACTGATTGGCAAGATAGATAGAGTTAATCATCTTATCCTTGGCATATCCCGGATGCACATTACGTCCTTTAAAGGTTATTTTTGCGGCAGCGGCATTAAAGTTCTCAAACTCCAACTCCCCTACTTCACCTCCATCCATCGTATATCCCCATTCGCAACCGAATTTCTCTACATCGAATTTATGAGCACCTTCACCGATTTCTTCGTCAGGATTGAAGCCGATACGGATTTTACCGTGCTTGATTTCGGGATGTTCCTTCAGATAAACCATCGCTGATACAATTTCCGCGATACCGGCTTTGTCGTCGGCACCGAGCAACGTTTTTCCGTTGGTTACAATCAAGTCTTCTCCCTTATGATCCAGCAATTCCGGGAATTGTGATGGAGAAAGGACTACATTCTCTTCAGCACAAAGCACAATATCCGAACCGTCATACTTTTCCACAATGCGCGGAGTGACATCTTTACCCGTCATATCAGGACTTGTATCCATGTGGGCAATAAACCCGATAGTGGGTACTTCTTTATTTATATTGGCAGGAAGTGTAGCAAAAAGATAGCCATGCTCATCCAAAGTAATATCTTCCAATCCCAAAGATTCCAACTCTTTTTTCAAGTATTCAGCAAAAATCATCTGCTTCGGAGTACTTGGAGTAAGCCCTGTCGATTCATCAGATTGTGTATCGAAGCTTACATACTTTAAAAATCTGTCTACTAAAGTCATATTGTTTTAATTACAAGTTACTAATTACAATTTACAAATTGATAGTTTATAGTGCCGTAAAGGTAAAAAAAGAGCCGTGAATTACAAAGCAATTCACGGCTCTTTTTATTGTATACTTTTATCCGGATACTTAAATATCCTATTTGACTACTTTAAAAATGGCTGCTACCATCAAAGCAATGTGTACAAACCTTGCATTTAGGTAATCCGATAGCCTCAATCAGCGTTTCCAGTGTATTAAACTTCAATGAACTGAGACCGAAACGCTCTGCAATAATACTAACCATCTTATCGTATTCCGGAGAACCGGTAGTAGCATATTTCTCCAGGTTCTTATTCTCATCCCCTTCCAGTTCCTTGATAATACGACGGGTAATCAACTCCAATGCATTTTTAGAAGCCGAAAAACCAACAAACGGACAAGCATAAATCAATGGCGGACAAGCGATACGCATGTGCACCTCCTTTGCTCCGTAATCATACAGAATCTTCACATTGTCACGTAATTGAGTTCCCCGCACGATTGAATCGTCACAGAACAACAAACGTTTATTTTGCAGCATGGCACGGTTGGGAATCAACTTCATCTTAGCAACAAGCGAACGCATCTCCTGATTGCTCGGAGTGAAGCTACGAGGCCATGTCGGTGTATATTTTGAAATAGCACGATGGTAAGGAACCCCCTTTCCTTCGGCATATCCTAAAGCCATACCCACTCCCGAATCAGGAATACCGCAAGCACAATCCACTTCCGATTCATCTGTCTGTCCCATTTTCAATCCGCTGGTGAAACGCACTTCCTCTACATTCTTTCCTTCATAACAAGAAGTCGGGAAACCGTAGTACACCCACAAAAACGAGCAAATCTGCATATCCTCATTGGGCTTGCGAAGCTGGTCAACATGATCGTCATACATACGGACAATCTCACCGGGACCTAAATATCTCTCAATCTCATAATCCAGATTCGGAAAACTGGACGATTCGCTCGTTGCAGCATAAGCACCGTCTTTCCTTCCAATCACCACCGGAGTACGTCCCCATCGGTCACGGGCAGCGATGATACTACCATCTTCCGTCAGAAGCAACATCGAACAAGAACCCTTAATGTGCTTAAACACATTTTCGATACCTTCCACAAAAGTTCTGCCTTGTATAATAAGTAATGCGATAAGTTCCGTCTGGTTGGTGTTGCTCGAACTAAGTTCGGCGAAGTGCATGTTTTGACTGAGAAGTTCTTCTTCCAATTCCTGGATATTGACTATTTTAGCGACTGTGACAATGGCGAAGCGCCCGAGGTGAGAATTGATGATGATAGGTTGTGCGTCTGTGTCGCTAATGATGCCGATGCCGGCGTTTCCTTTGAATTTGTCCAGTTCTCCTTCAAACTTGGTTCGGAAATAAGTACTTTCCAAATTGTGAATGGAGCGTATAAAACCTTTTTCCTCACTGTATGTTGCGAGTCCTCCTCGCTTGGTACCCAGATGTGAGTTATAATCTGTGCCGTAGAATAAATCAGTCACGCAGCTAGTTTTCGAGACTGTTCCGAAAAAACCTCCCATGTTGTTCTCTTTATTGATGATGTTTTAAAAAAGATGGCGCAAAAGTACAAAAAAGAATTCGTCCTATAAAAAAAGCGCTCCGCAAAGTTTTAGTTTTCTTTGCGAAGCACAACTAATATTTATTAAAAAGCGGGGAATCCGAAAACAATCTTTTTACCGGAATCTTATTTCCATTTCTTGATCGTTTTCAAGTCAGCGGGAGTTGCTTCAATCAAACTTACTGCAAATCCTCCGCTACGTGCCAGCTTCACAGACATCTTATTCTTGTTTGTAACAAGTCCTTTTTTTATCTGGTAAGAAGTAGGATTCTTTTCAAAATCCGCCTCCTTTCCGTCAGCATAAAGAGTAGCTACATATTGTTTTCCCGGTTCGAGAAAATCAAGTGTAAAAGCAGAAGTACGGGGATTCTCATCGGTGATACCACCTACAAACCAGTTATCAGTACCTTTTGCCTTACGTGCTACGGTAATATAATCTCCCGGTTCCGCTTCCAGATACTTGCTGTCATCCCAATCAACGGCTACATCCTTGATAAATTGAAATGCATCCATGTGACGTTCGTAACTCTCCGGAAGGTCGGCTGCCATTTGCAAAGGACTGTACATCGTTACATAAAGTGCCAACTGTTTTGCCAAAGTTGTACGTACAAAACTGTGGTCGCCTGACAGGAAAGAAAGTTTTGTATCAAAGATACCCGGTGTATAATCCATCGGTCCACCAATCTGACGGGTGAAAGGAAGCAAGGTGGTATGGAACGGCTTATTCCCTGCAAAGGCTTCATATTCCGTGCCACGAGCCGATTCATTACCGATCAGATTCGGATATGTGCGACATAATCCTGTCGGACGGGTTGCTTCGTGAGCATTTACACAGATCTTATATTCGGCCGCTTTTTCCACCGCATATAAATAATGATTGTTCATCCACTGTCCGTAATGATGTTCTCCACGCGGAATAATATTACCTACATACCCGCTCTTCACAGCATTGTATCCGTTATCTATCATAAACTGATAGGCTTTATCAAGATGGCGCTCGTAGTTACGTACAGAAGCGGAAGTCTCGTGATGCATCATCAGCTTCACTCCTTTTTCCTTTGCATACGCATTGAGCATCTTCACGTCAAAATCAGGATACGGAGTTACGAAATCAAAGACATAATCCTTCGAATTTCCGAACCAGTCTTCCCAGCCTTCATTCCAGCCTTCCACTAAGATCTGGTCGAATCCATGCTCTGAAGCAAAGTCAATGTAACGCTTCACTTTGTCATTATTGGCTGCATGACGCCCGCTCGGTTTTGTTTGGGAATAATCCGTCTGTCCCAGTTTCACAGAATAAACATCATCCGTGTACGACCAGGAACTTTTTCCGGTAATCATTTCCCACCACACACCGATGTATTTCACCGGCTTAATCCAGGAAACATCTTCGTAGGCACAAGGTTCATTCAAGTTCAAAGTCAATTTGGAAGCCAGAATATCACGAGCATCATCACTGACAATCACCGTGCGCCAGGGTGAACGGCAAGGCGTTTGCATATAACCTTTATCCCCTTTTGCATCAGGAGTCAGCCATGATTCAAAAATCAGGTTCTGATCGTCAAGGTTCAGATGCATACAAGAATAATCAACCAAAGCCGCTTCATGCAGATTGATATACAACCCGTCGGCTGTCTTCATTTGCAAAGATGTCTGCACACCTGTTGGTGAAAAAGGAGTTTGAGAAGCATTTGGAGTAATTGCCCCTTGCAACAATCCGCGAATCTCTGAAAGCTTGGATTCGGTATAGTCATATTCCTGCGTATCATAATCGCCTGGAATCCAGAATGCCGTATGATCGCCGGCCATAGCAAACTGCGAATGTTCTTCTTTTATAACGAAGTAATTCAGATTCTTTTGCTGCGGGAACTCATAGCGGAACCCCAAGCCATCATTATAAAGACGAAAACAAATAATCAGATTACGATCTTGCGCCTTTTGATTCAGGGTAACAGCCATTTCATTATAATGGTTGCGGATCGATTTCACCTCTCCCCACACCGGTTCCCATGTTTCATCAAAAGCAGAAGTTTTAATATCGGCCAGAGTGAATCCATTCATCAGTCCGGGATCATTTTTCAATTCCAGTCCCAGTTTCGAAGGTTTAATCACCTCTTTTCCTTTATAAGAGAGTTCATACACCGGTTCTCCTTGCATGTTGACAGAGAAATTAAGTTTTAATTGTCCGTCAGGAGAAGTGATACTTTCGGCCTTTGCTGATGTGCCGAAGAAAAAAGAGAGCAACAGGCAGACCCACATTGCAGTTCCTATTTTCATGTTCTTCATGATATAAATGAGTTAGTTAATAATCGTATGGCAAAGATAGACCGGAAATCCAAGTAGTGTTTTTCTTTATAAAGAAAATATAGAGGAATACAGATTCAAAAACGAAATAAGTACTTAATAATAAAACAGATAACACATTTTGTCTCCCCCCCAAAAATATAGTGTCTATGGTGATTAAATTAAAAGGATTAAATATGAATATTGCATAATCTTTCTATATTTGCAGATTATTATCTCAATCACATCAACAAACATTTTATTATTTATATGACACAACACCTTAGTTTATCCCGGAGGCTTCCAACAATTCGAAAAGGATTTTGAAGCCGCCTACAAATAATATCAATCTTTCAATCAAATGAGTAAAGAAGTTATCTATATCTTTATCGGTGGAGGAACTGGTAGTGCACTACGTTATTTTATCCAGTTGTTAATGCACGAACGAATCGTCCCTTATCATTTTCCATGGGCCACTTTCACGGTCAATCTTCTCGGCAGTTTTCTCATCGGTCTGTTCTATGCTCTTTCAGAGCGATTCCACCTTCCGTTCGAGGTCCGTTTGTTTCTGACAACGGGTTTATGTGGAGGTTTCACAACGTTCTCTACTTTCTCCAGTGATGGCGTAGGTCTGCTGAAAGGAGAATTTTACGGAGCATTTGTTCTATATACATTATTAAGTATAGGAATAGGATTAGCCGCAACGTTAGCCGGCGGATATGTGGGAAAACAGATTTAATAATTCGAATATAAATCCTACCTTTACGGCATGATTAAAAGAAACCCAACCAAACCCGTCCGCGTTGTTCCTCCCATGATGGAAGAACAGGAAGTCAGTACTATTACCCTACAGGAATGGCTCGACAGAGAAGAAACCGTCTCTCATCTTTTATTCTGCAAAGGAAAAGAAGAAGGCATCGACAAATCTTACAAAAGTTTCAAAAACTGCACCTTTCAGCATCAGACATTCAGCGAATGTAAATTCCGTTCCTCTCAACTGAGCGATGTCAGGTTCGAGAACTGCGACCTATCCAACATTTCTTTTGCTGAAAGTTCGCTCTACCGGGTAGAATTCATTTCCTGCAAACTATTGGGTACCAATTTATCGGAAACAACGATGAATCACGTCTTGCTGCATGACTGCAACGCAGGTTATATCAATCTGGCTATGAGTAAAATGAACCAGGTACGTTTTGCACACAGCCAGCTCCGCAACGGAAGTCTGAACGACTGCCGTTTTTCATCCGTCGCATTTGAGAGTTGCGATCTCGTAGAAGCCGATTTTTCACACGCTCCGCTTCGCGGAATAGATTTGCGCACTTCCCGTATCAGCGGAATCACGCTTAACATCAGCGATCTGAAAGGGGCTGTCATCACTTCCCTGCAAGCAATGGATTTGCTTCCACTGTTAGGGGTTATTATCGAAGATTAAAATCCTGCAAATTCACCCCGCCGCACTCAAACAAAAAGCATCGTCCCGTTGTTATAGTATAAGGTCGGACTAACGACATATAGGGAATAGGCACAAAAAGAATACCTATTTATAGTGATTTCTCACTCCCCGTCAAGTCCGTACTTTTGCAGAAATCTTATTCAAAAACAATAGAAACGATGAAAATTGAAAAAATTGTAGCTCGAGAAATTCTCGATTCAAGAGGTAACCCCACAGTAGAAGTTGACGTAGTATTGGAATCCGGCATTATGGGACGTGCATCTGTGCCGTCAGGTGCTTCCACAGGTGAACACGAAGCATTGGAACTTCGCGATGGTGACAAACAGCGCTATGGTGGAAAAGGAGTACAAAAAGCGGTTGATAATGTAAATAAAATCATCGCTCCGAAACTGATTGGTATGTCTTCACTCAATCAGAGAGGTATCGACTACACAATGCTGGCATTGGACGGCACTAAGACTAAATCGAATTTAGGTGCTAACGCTATTCTCGGTGTATCTCTTGCCGTAGCTAAAGCTGCTGCCAACTATCTGGATCTTCCTCTATACCGCTATATCGGTGGAACAAATACGTATGTAATGCCTGTACCGATGATGAACATCATCAACGGTGGTTCACATAGCGATGCTCCGATCGCATTCCAGGAATTTATGATCCGTCCCGTAGGTGCTCCTTCTTTCAGAGAAGGTCTGCGCATGGGTGCTGAAGTATTCCACGCTTTAAAGAAAGTCTTGAAAGACCGTGGCCTTAGCACTGCTGTAGGTGATGAAGGTGGTTTCGCACCTAACCTCGAAGGTACGGAAGATGCTTTGAATTCTATTCTGGCCGCTATCAAAGCAGCAGGATACGAACCGGGCAAAGACGTTATGATCGGTATGGACTGTGCTTCTTCCGAATTCTACCACGATGGTATTTACGATTATACCAAGTTTGAAGGTGAAAAAGGTAAGAAACGCACTTCCGCAGAACAAGTTGACTATCTGGAAGAACTAATCAACAAATTCCCTATCGACTCTATCGAAGACGGTATGAACGAAAACGACTGGGAAGGCTGGAAAAAGCTGACCGAACGCATCGGCAACCGTTGCCAGTTGGTAGGTGACGACCTGTTCGTAACCAACGTAGATTTCCTTGCAATGGGTATCGAAAAAGGCTGTGCCAACTCTATCCTGATTAAAGTAAACCAAATCGGTTCGCTGACAGAAACACTGAACGCTATCGAAATGGCTCACCGTCATGGATACACTACTGTTACTTCTCACCGTTCGGGTGAAACAGAAGATGCTACTATCGCCGATATCGCAGTAGCTACTAACAGCGGACAGATCAAGACAGGTTCTTTAAGCCGCTCAGACCGTATGGCTAAATACAATCAGTTACTCCGCATTGAAGAGGAACTGGGAGATTTGGCTGTATATGGTTACAAGAGAATTAAATAATTCAATATTCTCTTACTTGAATAATTCATCCCCGGACAATTAGATTATCCGGGGATTTTTACATATTAACCATTCACTAAATCTTTTTGCATTGTAAGAAAACTAGCTTCACTAAGCATCAATAAATATCTCCAATATTTTGCGAATTGAATTAATAAGGCTACATTTGCAACGTCTAACATATTAACAGACGGTGGGGAAACCTGCCTACTATCGCAGCGAGCATTTTTATGTTCGTATGTGAACTCTTATATGGGCGGTTTCGTCCCCCCATAGAGAGTGTTAATGCACCTCTAAACCTGCCGTCGGTATGTTAGACAATGGGACAGGCGAAACCGCTTTTTTATTAGCACTTCTTCCTCTCCCATCAATCTATTATTCATCTTTTAAATTCTAATGATTATGGAAAACAGTCAATTAAAAGACTTACAGGAAGAGGTTTCAGAAGCTACGAAACAGTATATCCTGACTACATTCAATTCTGAAAATGGAATGAAAACGTATTATTTGCAGATGTCAAACATAATACGCTCTGCGCACATTAATCCTCCCATTGACACCGAATACAACAGTTTAAAAAAGCTAAGCAAAAAGCTCAAGCAATATTGTACTTTCATTCAAACACTTGGCGAACATGAATGGGACAAGGGAATAGCCGATATTCAGAAAGCATTAGGCATTTATCTAATGCAAAATAACATCGAAAGTAAAGAACGCAAACAAACGAACCAAGAAATTGCCTCTCAACTGCAATTCATCGTTTTTCTCTCCGGGAATATAAATATCATCAAGCAACTTCATGGAATATTGCAACGCCATTTATCCAATGTGATGCTTTTACTCAGATCCTATCCTGAGCATAATATACAAGAATGAATAACAATAATGAATCAAAAAGAAACTGTAAATCTTTGCTTTTCTTAAAAATGGGATATTACAACAATTAGGGAACTGTGTATTTCGATAATATGCGAATATATATAAAAAAGCATCCAGACTAATACCTGAATGCTTTTTTCTTGGATTTGTTATATATCCTTTTTTGAGCCTCTTGTCGGATTCGAACCAACGACCCCGAGATTACAAATCACGTGCTCTGGCCAACTGAGCTAAAGAGGCGGGTGGGTAAGCTATCTATATCGCGCCGCTACAACCAACTACCTTTGCTGCGATCAAGCCCTGGAGGATTCGAAGGGAGCTGGCCGTATAGGACTTACCCGTTTTGCGGTTGCAAAGGTAGACATTTTTATGTATTCTGCAATAGCTGCAGACAACTTTTTTACTAACAAAAGACTAACAGGCTACATTTCAGGCAATTAAAATTGCAAAAAAATATTCAGACAGCAACTTCCTCTGCTTTATTAACTTTAACAACCAGATTTCCCCTACCAACCGATATTATTTGTACCTTTGTGCGCAATTTATAAATGAAGATGACAGAGAACAGAAGCTATTTACAAAAATATGCCATGCATTTTGGCACGTATATGGGAATCTACTGGATATTGAAGTTCATATTATTTCCGCTGGGATTCCACATACCTTTCCTTTCGCTCTTATTTGTAATCCTGACATTATCCGTACCTTTCATCGGATATCACTATGCGAAAATGTACCGGGATAAGATTTGCGGAGGAAGTATCCAATTTTCACATGCCATGCTCTTTACCATATTTATGTATATGTTTGCTTCTCTGCTGGTAGCTGTGGCTCACTACGCCTATTTCCAATTCATCGATCATGGATTTATCATCAACTCTTACATCCAGTTGTGGGACGAACTGATGACCAACACCCCGGCTCTGATAGAAAACAAAGAAGTTATAAAAGAAACAATAGATACCGCCCGTTCACTTACTTCCATCAATATCACCATGCAACTATTGTCATGGGATGTATTTTGGGGAAGTATCCTGGCCATTCCCACCGCATTGATGGTAATGAAAAAGGCCAAACCGGAAAATGACGGAGTGTCTCAATCGTAATTTATAATTCGTAAGTAATTAGTAATAAAAAAATGGATATATCAGTTGTAATCCCATTATTCAATGAAGAAGAGTCACTACCCGAACTCTATGCTTGGATAGAACGGGTAATGCAAGCCAACGGATTCTCATTCGAAGTGATTTTCGTTAACGATGGAAGTACCGACCATTCATGGGAAGTGATCGAAAAGTTTAAAGCTCAATCGGAACATGTAAAAGGTATCAAATTCCGCCGTAACTACGGTAAATCACCTGCACTCTACTGTGGATTCGCTGAAGCGGAAGGAAACGTAGTCATAACGATGGATGCGGACCTACAAGATAGCCCAGACGAAATCCCCGAACTTTACCGGATGATTACAAAGGATGGCTACGACCTGGTATCCGGCTGGAAGCAAAAGAGATATGATCCAATTTCAAAGACACTGCCCACCAAGTTGTTTAATGCTACTGCCCGCAAAGTATCAGGCATCAAAAACCTGCACGACTTCAACTGCGGATTGAAAGCCTATCGCAAAGAGGTCGTAAAACATATCGAAGTGTACGGTGAGATGCATCGTTATATACCTTATTTGGCAAAGAACGCCGGATTCAAGAAAATCGGTGAAAAGGTGGTACACCACCAGGCGCGTAAATACGGCACAACAAAATTCGGACTGAACCGTTTCGTAAACGGGTATCTGGATTTACTCTCTCTTTGGTTCCTCTCCAGATTCGGCATCAAGCCGATGCATTTCTTCGGACTGTTGGGATCATTGATGTTTCTGATAGGAATGATTTCTGTCATCATCGTAGGTGCCAGTAAACTATATGCCATGTACAACGGTCTCCCCTACCGACTGGTGACCGACTCTCCCTATTTCTATTTGTCACTTACGGCAATGATTATAGGTACGCAATTATTCTTAGCCGGATTCCTTGGCGAACTCATCTCGCGCAATGCACCGGAACGGAATAACTATCAGATAGAAAAGAAAATTTGATTCACATTCAATAAACTGACTATGAAGAATTTAATTCGTATCTTTCTCATATTGACTATCATTGGCGGTGCAGTCAGCTTACACAGTGCCTGCTCGGATGAGAACGATTGCTCATTGGCAGGACGTCCGATGATGTACTGCACAATATATACCATTAATCCGGATAACCCTACTATTGCATTAAAAGACACGCTTGATTCATTAACAATCACAGCATTAGGCACCGACTCTATCATTCTGAACAATGAAAAGAATGTGCATACCCTGATGTTACCACTACGATACACAAGTGACACTACTGTGTTCATATTCAGATACGATCCCAAACGTAGAGAAAAAGATTTTGACACATTATACATTGTACAACAAAATACTCCTTATTTCCAGTCCATGGAATGTGGTTATATGATGAAACAAAATATAATCAGCGCTAAATTTGGAAAACCGGGAAGACCGGGTAACCCTCCTCCCTATGGCAACGGGCAGCCGGACCAGATAGATTCTCTTCATATAAAAAATAAAGAAGCCAATACAAATGAAATCGAGAACTTGCAGATATTCTATAATTATCGGCCAGAACGCACACCTGATGAAACGACTAATTAGTCTGCTTCTGCTCTTTTGCATTGGGCTTCCGTTGCTGGCACAACAGCAACGTCCGGCGCAAACGCCCAAAAGAGATCAGAAGAAAAAAGAGGTTGCCGAGATAGATACCATTCCGCTCTACAATGGTACGTATGTCGGTGTGGATTTATATGGCGTTGGAAGCAAGCTGCTGGGAGGCGACTTTATGAGTTCTGAAGTCAGCGTAGCCGTTAACCTCAAGAATAAATTCATCCCTACTATTGAGTTTGGTATGGGAGGAACAGATACCTGGAGCGAAACAGGCATACACTATAAGAGCAAAATGGCCCCATTCTTCCGAATCGGTGTGGACTACAACACCATGGCAAAGAAAAAAGAGAAGAATAGCTACTTGTATGCAGGACTTCGCTATGCATTCAGTTCATTTAAATATGATGTTTCCACAATGCCGGCAGATGATCCTATCTGGGGAGATGTAATAGGTAACCCCAGTTTGGAAGACGGTTATTGGGGAGGAAGTGTGCCATTCAGCCATCTGGGTATGAAAGGATCGGTGCAATGGCTGGAAATCGTTTTAGGCGTCAAAGTACGTATTTACAAAAACTTCAACATGGGGTGGTCGGTACGTATGAAATACAAAACCAAAGCATCTACCGGAGAATATGGAGACCCATGGTACGTGCCCGGTTACGGAAAGTTTAAATCAAATAACATGGGAATCACTTATTCCCTTATTTATAAATTGCCTCTTTAGAATACAATGACAGGACTAGAGATTTGGCTGCTTGCAATAGGTCTGGCGATGGATTGTTTCGCTGTCTCAATTGCAAGCGGTATTATTTTGAAACGTACCCGTTGGAAACCCATGCTAATCATGGCTTTTGCTTTCGGCTTTTTTCAGGCAATCATGCCATTTATCGGATGGATGTGTGCAAAGACATTCAGTCATCTTATAGAAAGTGTAGACCATTGGATTGCTTTCGCGATCCTTGCCTTCTTAGGCGGACGAATGATTTTAGAATCTTTCAAAGAAGAAGAATGTTGTAAACTGTTCAATCCGGCAAATCCGAAAGTGGTATTGACTATGGCAATAGCCACAAGTATTGATGCATTGGCAATCGGCATTTCCTTTGCCTTTCTGGGAGTTCAGGACTATACCGAAATCCTTCCTCCTATCAGCATCATCGGGTTTGTTTCATTTGTCATGTCACTCATCGGTCTGATCTTTGGTATCCAATGTGGCTGCGGCATCGCCCGGAAACTGAAAGCAGAGTTATGGGGAGGTATCATTCTAGTCATTATCGGACTAAAGATATTAATTGAACATTTATTTCTTCAATAAAACGAGTTTTCTTATCAAATAGAAGAGCGTATGAAAACAAAAAAAAGTTTCCTTTGGCTGGCTTTCCTGATTTTGGCAACTATCTGGATATTAGTCAGACATAATCAACAAGTTGGCTATTACAGTGTCAAAGGTTTGGTGTTTGGGACAGTATATAAAATTACTTATCAGCATGACGGTGACTTAAAACCGGAAATAGAAGCTGAACTAAAACGCTTCGACCAATCTTTATCGCCATTCAATGACAGTTCTGTTATCAGTCGCGTCAACCGCAATGAAGAGCTGGTGACTGATAGTTTTTTCCAGAAATGCTTCCATCGCTCGATGGAAATTTCCCGCGAGACAAAGGGTGCTTTCGACATTACAGTAGCCCCTCTTGCCAATGCTTGGGGATTCGGTTTCAAAAAAGGTGCTTTTCCTGATTCATTAATGATAGACAGTCTGTTACAAATCACCGGATATGAAAAAGTGAAAATGGATAACGGCAAAGTTATCAAACAGGATCCTCGTACTATGTTAAGTTGTAGTGCCGTGGCCAAAGGGTATTCGGTAGACGTAATTGCACAACTGCTCGACCGTAAGGGAATAAAAAACTATATGGTAGATATAGGCGGCGAGGTGGTAGTGAAAGGGAAAAATCCTTCCAAAGGCTTATGGCGCATTGGAATCAATAAGCCCATCGACGATTCACTGGCCGTAAACCAAGACTTACAGACAATTCTTGAGATAACAGATTTAGGCTTGGCTACTTCCGGAAACTATCGCAATTATTATTATAAGGATGGGAAGAAATACGCCCATACGATTGACCCTAGAACTGGCTATCCGGTACAACACAATATCTTGTCCTCTACGGTAATCGCCAAAGACTGTATGACTGCCGACGCCCTTGCCACCGCCTTCATGGTGATGGGACTGGAAGAAGCGGAAGCTTTCTGCAAAGCGGATACAACGATTGACGCCTACTTTATTTATAGTGGAGAAAATGGAGAGTTCAAGACTTATTATACGGAGGGAATGAAAAAATACATAACTACTCCGTAATATATATATATATTATACAAACAGAGGTTCTACTTGAGTAAAACAGAACCTCTATTCAATTGGCAAATATCTATTTCATAAACACGAAATACACTGCTGCAATCAGACAAATAAATGCAGCCAGATGATTCCAATGTAAAGCCTCACCTTTAAAGAAGATGGTAGTGAACACTGTAAAAATAACAAGTGTTATTACCTCTTGAATGACTTTTAGTTGCATCAATGAAAACGGGCCTCCATTGCCTATAAAGCCAATGCGATTGGCCGGTATCTGACAGGAATATTCAAAAAAGGCGATCGCCCAGCTGAACGCAATCACACCGATCAGCGGAAGAGCTGCGAACCAACTGTACTCCTGTTTCATCTTTAAATGTCCGTACCAAGCAAATGTCATAAAGACATTAGATACAATCAGTAACAAAATGGTATAGAATCCTTTCATAACAATCTATTCAAATTAATCTATTTTATCTGGTAATAATTCCTCCTGTACATTAGTCATACTGCTCCAAAGGCTATAACGAGCTTCCGGGTTCATCGCTTCCAACTGCCGTAAAATTCCTTTCATATCACTCCGGCTGGACTGCGATTCATAAGGACAATTCTTCATTTGCTTCTGATAATGACGCAAAGCTGCCAATTCTACCAAATCAGCTTCATGGACCAGACACATCGGACGAATAATTGTCATATCAAACTTCTTCATCATCAACCGAGGCGGCATTGTACTGAAAGCTCCCTGATAAGTGATATTCATCAATAAAGTTTCCAAAATATCATCCATATGGTGACCGAGAGCGATTTTATTGCATCCGTGTTCCTTGGCAACTGTGAACAGGGCTTTCCGACGGTTCCATGAACAGAGGAAGCAGGGAGATTTACGTGTGTCGGTAGCAGGATCAAAAGCTGTCTCATACTGCACAAAGGGAACTCCATACGTCTCACAGTGCGCTTTCAAATATTCCGTATCACTCTGATAAGGAATATTCTTCATCACTACATGGACGGCAACGACAGAAAAGCGAGGTTTATAGATACGTGCGCGTCTCCCCAACAGTTCCACAAGCGCCAACGAATCTTTTCCTCCCGATAGTCCGATAAGGATTTTGTCTCCTTCTTCTATCAATCCATATTGCACCACTCCTTTGCTAAACCGCCGTTCAATGCGGCGAATGGTTTTCTCTTCTTCCGTAAATTGTGTCATATCTTTAAAAATCGGCTGCAAAAGTAAGCGAAAAGAATGATTTAAAGAAGAATTAACATAATAGAATCACTGAAAAAGGGTTTATTTCTAATAAATTTGTACTTTTGAACAATTGATAAATGGACCGGTGCCCGAAAGCAGCGATGTTTTCAATCTACCCGTCACTCATAAACGCTCAAAACGATGAAAGGAAAATATATTCTATTTTTAATTTGCAGCCTCTTCCTTTGCGAAGTCTCTGCACAAACGTTGGAACAGGCACGCACCTTATTTACCAAAGGTGAGTACGAACAAGCCAAACCAGTTTTTAAGAAGTATACTAAATCACAACCGTCGAACGGGAATTATAATTATTGGTATGGCGTATGTTGCCTGAAAACCGGAGAGGCGGAAGAGGCGGTGAAACCTCTTGAAATAGCGGTAAAGAAACGTATCACCGGTGGACAACTCTATTTGGGACAAGCATATAATGAGACGTACCGCTTCGAAGATGCCGTGAACTGCTTTGAAGAATACATCGCAGACTTAAGTAAACGCAAGAAACCGACGGAAGAAGCGGAGAAACTTCTGGAGAAAAGCAAATCTGACCTTCGTATGTTGAAGGGGGTTGAGGAAGTATGTATCATCGACAGTTTCGTTGTGGACAAAGCAACTTTCCTGAACGCTTACAAGATCAGCGAAGAATCGGGCAAACTGTTTACTTTCAATGAATTCTTCAAGACAGAAGGAGATCATCCGGGAACTGTTTATGAAACAGAAATCGGAAATAAAATTTATTATAGCGAAAAGGGCGAGAAAGGTAATCTTGATATCTTTTCAAAGAACAAGTTGTTGAATGAATGGAGTGACGGACGTCCGTTACCGGGTAGTATCAATGCTTCCGGGAATGCGAATTATCCGTTTGTTCTATCGGATGGAGTCACCGTTTATTACGCCAGCGATGGCGAGGGATTGGGTGGCTATGATATTTTTGTCACTCGCTACAACACGAATACCGACACTTATCTTGTTCCGGAAAATGTGGGTATGCCGTTCAACTCGCCGTACAACGATTATATGTACGTCATCGATGAATACAACAACCTCGGATGGTTTGCTTCCGACCGTTTCCAACCGGAAGGAAAGGTATGTATTTATGTATTCATCCCTAACACTTCCAAACAGACTTATAATTATGAAGCAATGGAGCAGCAAGAGATCATTCGTCTGGCACAGATTCATTCGCTGAAAGAAACCTGGACGGATAAACAAGCGGTTACCGAAGCACTGCAACGATTGAAAGCTGCTATCAGTCATAAGCCCAAAGAACGCCGTGCCATGGACTTTGAGTTTGTCATTGACGACCATACGACTTACTATCTGATGAGCGACTTTAAATCCGCAAAAGCCAAGACACTTTTCCAACGCTATCAGCAGATGGAAAAAGACTATTATCAACAAGAAGAAAAGCTGAACGGCCTTCGTCAACAATATGCCGGTGCCAACCAACAGGGAAAAGCCAAAATGGCTCCTGCCATTCTCGACCTCGAAAAGCGGATACTGCAAATGTCCGAAGAACTCGATGCTCTCGAAGTGAATGTACGTAATGCAGAAAAAACAAAATAAATAATAACTCTGAACTATGGATATACTCATTATCGCCGTTCTCATTATTGCCGCAGTCATACTGTTTCTGGTAGAACTGTTCGTCATCCCGGGCATTAGTCTGGCCGGAATTTCTGCATTGGTTTGCATCCTGTATGCCAACTACTATGCATTCACCAATTTAGGTATGGCAGGAGGATTTGTCACTCTTGGCATATCAACGGTTGCCTGTATCGGATCCCTGATTTGGTTTATGCGATCGAAAATGCTGGACAAACTGGCGTTGAAAAAAGATATCGATTCAAAAGTAGACCGTAGCGCAGAAGATAGCGTCAAAGTGGGTGATATAGGAATCAGTACTACCCGCCTGGCACAAATCGGTTATGCCGAGATTAACGGAAAAATTGTAGAGGTAAAGTCAATAGACGGGTTCCTCAATGAGAAGACTCCGATAATCGTAAGCCGGATCACCGACGGTACAATCATGGTTGAGAAACACAAAGAATAATATTCACTTAATAAAAACATCAATGGAATCATCTTTCTACTTGCCTATCTTTCTGATAGCCGGAGGTATTATCTTCTTGATAATATTTTTCCATTACGTGCCGTTCTTCCTTTGGTTGTCGGCTAAAGTTTCGGGAGTTAACATCTCGCTGATACAACTATTCTTAATGCGTATACGTAACGTTCCGCCGTATATCATCGTTCCGGGAATGATCGAAGCCCACAAAGCCGGTCTGAAAAATATCACCCGCGACGAACTGGAAGCCCATTATCTGGCTGGCGGACACGTAGAAAAGGTAGTTCACGCCTTAGTATCGGCATCGAAAGCCAACATCGAATTGCCTTTCCAGATGGCTACTGCTATCGACCTGGCAGGACGTGACGTATTCGAAGCTGTACAGATGTCTGTAAACCCGAAAGTGATTGATACTCCTCCTGTAACGGCTGTTGCGAAAGACGGTATCCAGTTGATAGCTAAGGCTCGTGTTACAGTACGTGCCAATATCCGCCAGCTGGTCGGTGGTGCAGGTGAAGATACGATCCTTGCCCGTGTAGGTGAAGGTATCGTTTCGTCTATCGGTTCTTCTGAAAACCATAAATCGGTATTGGAGAATCCGGATTCTATCTCTAAACTTGTACTTCGTAAAGGTCTGGACGCAGGAACTGCTTTCGAGATTCTGTCTATTGATATTGCGGACATCGACATAGGTAAGAACATCGGTGCGGCTCTGCAAATCGATCAGGCTAATGCAGATAAGAATATTGCACAGGCAAAAGCTGAAGAGCGCCGTGCTATGGCAGTAGCTTCCGAACAGGAAATGAAAGCAAAAGCACAGGAAGCTCGTGCCAAAGTGATCGAAGCAGAAGCTGAAGTTCCTAAAGCAATGGCTGAAGCTTTCCGCAGTGGAAACTTAGGCATCATGGATTATTATCGCATGAAGAATATCGAAGCTGATACTTCCATGCGTGAGAATATCGCCAAGCCGACAACAGGCAATGCTGGCAATCAGCCATTGAGCAAATAATCGTTCACAAACGCCGGAATCCGATTTTATTTCAGTCGTAAGACGTTCTCCCCTTTCCTATGGAAAAAGAAAGAGACTTCTTCTGAACTTAAATCCGGTTCCGGCGTTTCTATTTATAGATACAATCCTATTATAAAACTAAAACCTTTCAATGACATGAAAAAGTACTTTCCATCCTCTGAATTGATAATCAATGAAGACGGTTCAGTATTCCATCTTCACGTAAAACCCGAATGGTTGGCAGATAAAGTAATCCTGGTAGGTGACCCCGGACGTGTAGCACTCGTAGCTTCTCATTTCGAAAACAAAGAATGTGAAGTGGAAAGCCGCGAATTCAAAACCATCACGGGTACTTACAAAGGTAAACGGATTACGGTAGTCTCTACAGGAATCGGTTGCGATAACATCGACATCGTAATGAATGAATTAGATGCACTCGCCAATATCGACTTTGTCACCCGTGAAGAAAAGGATCAGTTCCGCCAACTGGAATTAGTGCGTATCGGCACATGTGGCGGTCTGCAACCCAATACGCCTGTCGGAACTTTTGTCTGTTCACAAAAGTCCATCGGTTTCGACGGGTTACTGAATTTCTATGCCGGACGTAATGCCGTATGCGATTTGCCTTTCGAACGTGCTTTCCTCAATCACATGGGTTGGTCGGGAAATATGTGCGCTCCTGCTCCTTACGTCATTGATGCCAATGAAGAATTGATTGACCGGATCGCCAAAGACGACATGGTACGTGGAGTGACAATCGCTGCCGGAGGTTTCTTCGGTCCTCAAGGACGTGAACTTCGTATCCCGTTAGCAGACCCGAAACAAAATAATAAGATTGAAGCGTTCGAATATAAAGGTTACAAAATTACCAACTTCGAAATGGAAAGTTCAGCTTTGGCAGGACTTAGCCGATTGATGGGACACAAGGCTATGACCGTCTGCATGGTGATAGCCAACCGACTTATCAAAGAGGCCAACACCGGATATAAGAATACAATCGATACGCTAATTAAGACAGTACTTGACAGGATATAAATCTATATTCAGGAGAGTTAAATTGTAATCGAAAGAATAAAATTGCAATTAAAAGAATGTATAACGGCTTGAATCTTTCACTGATAATATGTGTAGATTCAAGCCATTGTTTTTTTATTAATAACCAATTGTAAATCTCTCCTGATGATGTTTCGGATATTCCAGTTCATCAATCATGGCGGCGGCATAATCTTCAACAGAGATATGGCTGTTTCCTACAATATCTACAATCATATCATCTTTTCCCAACCGATAACGTCCTGTACGTACTCCCGGACGCATATCCGCTGCCGGAGAGAAAAATACCCAGTCTATTTCCTTTTCTTTCTTTAAAAAGTTCAGATAGAACTCTCCTAGAGCTTTCACTCCCGGCAATATATTTTCAGGTACTTCACCGGAATCCATCAGACGCAAGCCCGGAGCGATAAACAAAGAACCGGCACCGCCTACCATCAAAAAGCGATTAACACCCGCTTTCTTCACTCCATCAATAATGGTCAGATAAACTTTGATTGTTTCATCGTATATATCAGGATTATTCCATCCCGGATTGAATGCACTAATAACAGCATCTGCACCCTTACAAACGGCAGCCACTTCATCAAGCGCGGAGACATCGGCTTTCACCACTTTCAGATTTTCATTCTCTATCTTTATCTTTTCCGGATGACGAACCACTGCCGTAACCTCGAAACCACGATTCAATGCTTCATTCAGAAGGGCAGAGCCCACAAAGCCGCTTGCCCCGATAAGGACTATCTTTTTCACTTTCTCCATATTCTAATATATTATAATGTTACTACTATATAATAAATAACACTACAACATTCAGAATGTTAGTTCTCTTTTAGAAAATTAATTATCCGATATAAGATTCTATTGTCTCTTTCAACCTTTCCAAAGAATAGGGCTTTGAGATAACAGCGTTGCATCCTGCCTGAATAGCCTGTTGCTGTTCAGTATAGAAAGCATACGCGGTCACTGCAATAATAGGCACAGTCAGAGAAATAGTACGGATCTTTTCAGTGGCTTGAATACCGTCCATGATCGGCATACGAATATCCATCAGAATCAAATCCGGCTTTTCGCGGATAAAACTATTGATGGCTTCCTGTCCGTTGCGTACCCATGAAATAATATATTCCTTATTCAGAAGAATATTAAGTTGGACAAAGTTCGACTCAATGTCTTCTACCACTAATATCTTTTTACGTTTATCCTCATCAACGTTCTTCTTATGTGAGAGGCTTCTTTCAGCAACTTCTTTCGGTACTTCCTGATAAGGCAAATAGAGTGCAAACGTACTCCCCTGCCCCAATTCTGAAGTTACCTCGATACGGCCGCCCAGTCGTTCTACAATGCTTTTACAAATTGAAAGCCCTAATCCGGTGCCTTGCACAAAATCATTCAGTTTCTCAAACCGGGTGAAAATTTGAGGGAGTTTCTCTTTGGATATACCGCAACCCGTATCGCTGACATACAGTTTCAGCCAGGAGCCTTCATGTTTCAAGCCTAAAGTTATACTTCCCTTTTCCGTATTTTTAATTGCGTTCGACAAGAAATTGAACAATACCTGCATCACACGGTTACGATCAGTAGAAGTCCAGTATTCTCCTTCGGGACGAATCACTTTCAATTCTACATTCGACTTCATCTTCAGCTGGTGCACTTTTTCCACTTCTTCCACTAGTCCTGCGATCTCAACCTGCTGGAAATGCATTTCCGATTTGCCGGATTCAATACGGGAAAGGTCTAAAATATCATTAATCAACTGCAGTAACAGGTTGCTATTTCTCTGAATAATTTCCAGATACTCCATTTTCTCTTCTTCACTTTCTGTCACTGCGATAATCTCCGAAAAACCGACAATAGCATTCAACGGAGTACGAATTTCATGGCTCATATTAGCTAAAAAGACCGACTTCATTTTATCAGCATCTTCCGCACGACGTTTAGCTTCGATCAATTCCTGCGAACGCTGAATCCGGTCTCCGATATCATGTATCAACGCAAGTACCCTGTTTCCTTCAAAGGGGGCGATACGTGCCTGAAAATAATGCAGACTTCCATCCACTTCAAGCGGATATTCTATTTCCTTCAACTTACCATCACGCAAACATTCCCTAATGTTACAAATGAACAAGTCGCTAACCTCCGGTGAATAAATAGATCGTCCATCTGCTCCGCGTAGCACTTCCACAGGGTGAAGCAATATCGTTCCCGGTGCCATCAGGACATCGGTAATAAAGAAATTATCATCAAAAATAAAAATGAATTCCGGCAATGCTTCAATTATTTTGCGATTATACTCTTCCAGATATTTGATATGTTGCTCCTTTTCGCATTGTGAAGTGACGTTCACCGTATATGCCAGCAGTTTACCCGGATGACTTTCGCAACTCTCTTTGTAAGACAGAAAATGATCTTCCAGCCAAATTACTTTCCCTTGTTCACTTATACAACGAACTCTAATTTGTGAGGTCTTAGAGTCTGATGAAAGCATTTCTGCAAAGGCTTGTTTATAGAATTCAATATCTTCCGGATGAATAAACCGATAGAAATCATCTATATCTTCAAAAATGATCCCGGCATCCTTTAATCCCAGTGTAAAAAAATAATCGTTTGAAAAGGAGCATTTGCCCGTAATGATATCATATTCCCACAAAGCTATTTGATGAGCTGCAAGGACAGAAAGTATTTCTTGTGAGTTCTCCCGTATGAGTTCACTCTTTTCATTGGAAGAATATAAATTAATCGCTGGTTCCATAAGCATTATTGTTTTATTTTGTTTGGTGTACCACTGCATGGCAGCAAATATAAACAAATAAAGCACAAGTTGTGCTCAATTTTCTGTTTTTTACTTAGAAACAATTATCTTTGCTCATCCAAAAAGAAAAAAGAATGATTCAAGATACTATCTGTGCCATCGCTACCGCTCAAGGCGGTGCTATCGGAAGCATCCGCGTTTCCGGTCCGGAAGCTATTTCTATTACCGGCAGCATCTTCAAGCCAGCCAAAGCTGGCAAATTATTGAGCGAACAAAAACCATATACTTTGACATTCGGGCGTATTTATGACGAAGACGAGATGATTGATGAAGTGCTCGTCAGCCTTTTCCGTGCTCCTCATTCGTATACGGGAGAAGACAGTACGGAAATCACGTGTCATGGTTCCACTTATATTCTTCAACAGGTAATGCAGTTGCTTATTAAAAACGGTTGCCGCATGGCCCAGCCGGGAGAATATACGCAACGTGCTTTCCTCAATGGAAAAATGGATTTAAGTCAGGCAGAAGCTGTGGCGGACTTGATTGCTTCTTCATCTGCTGCCACTCACCGATTGGCAATGAGCCAGATGCGGGGTGGATTCAGTAAAGAGCTGACAGATCTACGCAACAAGTTGTTGAATTTCACTTCCATGATTGAATTGGAGTTGGATTTCAGCGAAGAGGATGTGGAATTTGCCGATCGTTCGGCATTAAGGAAACTGGCAGATGAAATTGAACAGGTCATTTCGCGGTTGGCTCATTCATTTAGTGTCGGGAACGCCATTAAGAATGGTGTTCCCGTAGCTATCATCGGTGAAACAAATGCCGGAAAATCGACTTTACTGAATGTATTATTGAATGAGGATAAAGCCATTGTCAGTGATATTCACGGGACAACACGTGATGTAATCGAAGATACTGTCAATATCGGAGGAATCACTTTCCGGTTCATTGATACCGCCGGAATCCGGGAAACCAATGACACGATTGAAAGTTTGGGTATTGAACGTACTTTTCAGAAGTTGGATCAGGCGGAGATTGTTCTTTGGATGGTAGATGCTGTGAATGCCGCTTCTCAAATTGAACAGTTATCGGAGAAAATAATTCCACGTTGCGAAGGAAAACATTTGATTGTTGTATTCAATAAGGCTGATTTGATTGAAGATAAACAGAAAGAGAATGTATTATCTTTATTAAAAGACTTCCCCAAAGAATCTACGGAATCTATTTTCATCTCGGCCAAACAACGGAAGAATACAAGTGAGCTACAAAAAATGCTTATTGATGCCGCACACTTGCCTACAGTGACACAGAATGATATTATTGTGACAAACGTAAGACATTACGAAGCTTTAAACAAAGCTTTGGAAGCTATTCATAGAGTACAAAACGGACTTGATTCGCAGATTTCCGGGGATTTTCTTTCGCAAGACATACGAGAGTGTATCTTCTTTATTTCGGACATAGCGGGGGAGGTTACGAATGATATGGTGCTTCAAAATATCTTTCAACATTTTTGCATCGGGAAGTAAGGGGTGATTACCAACGATTAGCATATATCATCAATGATTATTAAGGCGTTCATTTTGAACGCCTTTCTTTTTGGCCTTATAAGTGATGGTTATCGTTTATAGGGCTTTTTCAGCTCATTTTTGTACCGTATTTGTTGCTCGCTTGTTGAAGCCTTGTTTCTCGCCAACAAGGTAGTGTAGATTTGAGACACAGTGAGACGTGGTGAGACGCACTGAAACAAAAATGGAGAAATAAACGGAGAAAAGAATGAGCAGTAACATCGAAATCAAGAAAAAATGTAAGTGGTGTGGGCAGATTTTCATAGCCCACAAAACGACTACGAACTATTGTTCTCATAGGTGCAACAATGCAGCTTACAAGGAACGGATTAGGCAAGAGCGTATAGCTTCTTATCAAAAAGAGTTTTCAATGAACGCAGAAGAACCGTCTGTTGAAGACAAAGAGTTCTATACGCCACCCGAAGCCGCAAAACTCTTAGGAATTAGTCGAGCCAGCATTTACCGCTACATGGCAGATAACGTAATTAAAGCGGTTCAATTCAAAGGAAAAACATTAGTCAGGAGGAAAGACATTGAGCTTTTATTTGAAAATGCTGCGGAGTATAAGAAGAGAGTACCCATAGAGAAAGCCCCTATTACCGACTTCTACACCACAGCCGAAGTAAAAGAGAAATACCATGTAAACGAATCATGGATATTTGCGGTAGCCAAAAAGAACAACATACCTCGCACTTTCAATCGTGGCAAGACCTACTGGAGCAAGAAGCACATGGACGCTTACTTTGCCAAGAAAGCCCCGAATCCCGACATTACCGAATGGTATAGTACCCAAGAAATGCAGGAGAAATTCGGTATGACCTTATCAGCCATCTACACTTTCGTTTCCAAGAACGCCATTCCGAAGAAGAAAGAGGGTATCATGGTGTACTATTCCAAGAAGCATGTCGATATTGCCAAAGGAGTGGCAGCACCCGAAGAACCGCAATATTATACGGTAGTCGAAGCAATGGAGAAGTTCAATCTCACCCGTGACCAACTCTATCATTATGCGAAGTATCATAATATCTCAAAGATCAAGAAAGGCAAATACACGCTTATTTCCAAACCCGAATTGGATAAGCTACTTGCAGCCCCAAAGATTGAATAAGTTATTTATCGGTGAATGTTACCACCATTGAATCACCATATTCCTTTGCACCAAACAAATGTAAAACTCTAAATATTAAACAGTATGACACACACGTGTACAAAAGTAACAGTTCGTCAGAGAGCGATTCGAAATAATCGCATCTCCTTGTATCTGGATTATTATCCGGCAGTCCGTAACCCTGAGACAATGCAGATGAGTCGTCGGGAATATCTCGGCATCTACATCTATGCCCACCCGAAAAACGAAATGGAAAGGGAGTTCAACAACGATATGCTGAACAAGGCAGAGGCAATCCGTTGTATCAGAGTGCAATCGCTTATCAATGAAGAATTCGGTTTCTTGGATAAGACCAAGCAGAAAGCCGACTTCCTTGCCTATTTCAAAAAGATGTGCCGAAGCAAAGATCAGAAATGGACGTTTGTCTATCAGCATTTCTACAACTTCGTTAAAGGGCAATGTACCTTCAGCGAAGTAAATGTGGACTTGTGCAAGAAGTTCCGTGAATACCTATTGAACGCCAAGCAACTCAAACACAGCAACCGCCCCATATCCCTCAATTCGGCATCCGGCTACTACTCCACTTTCAGAGGGTTGTTGAAGATTGCCTATCGGGACAAATGGCTTCGAGAAAACATCAATGACTACCTTGATAAGATTGAACCGCAAGATGTGAAGAAAGAATATCTGACATTAGACGAGGTGAAGCAACTTGCCGCCACACCTTGTGATATCCCTGTTCTGAAAGCAGCCTCTTTATTTGCTTGTCTGACAGGTTTACGCATCAGCGATATTCTCAATCTTCAATGGGAAGATTTCGCTATTGCTCCCGACCAAGGCTATTGCTTGCGTATCAGAACCCAGAAAACCCAAACGGAAGCGACACTCCCTATCAGCTACGAAGCCTACGAACTATGCGGTACGCCCGACACAGGTAAAGTATTCAAGGGTTTGAAACGGAGCATGATTAACTATCCGCTGAAGAACTGGCTCAAAAAGGCAGGAATAACGAAACCGATAACCTTCCATGGATTTCGACATAGCTACGCAGTCATACAAATCTCCTTAGGTACAGATATTTACACGGTCTCAAAAATGCTAACCCACAAGAACGTTTCCACAACTCAAATCTATACAGATTTAGTAAATGTAAAGAAACGAGAGACAGCCAATAAGATTTCACTGAAATAAATTATAGCCATGAAACGAGGAATCATAACAAACAACGGAGCAGTCATCCAGATTTCTGATGGCGAAGTATGGATGACCTCTTGGGAGATTGCCGACTTGTTCTATACAACAACTGGAGCAATCAACTCTCGCACAAAAGCGATATTGAAAACCAATATCTTAAAGGAGTATGAAGTACGCCAATGTATCAGATTAGAGAATGGGAGTAGTACCGATGTGTATAATCTCAATATGATTATAGCCCTATCCTATCAAATAGATACAGGACATTCCGCTGCATTCAGAAAATGGCTAACACACAATGTTCAATCCTCACGAGAGAACAAGGTATCTTTCCTTGTTCATTTAGGAGGTAGGTTCTACTGCTAATCAGAAAGCCCGAATTAGATATAAAGTCCAATTCGGGCTTCAATTCATTAAAAAGTGGCATAGGTTGTCTAGGGTACCGACGCAACACACTGTCACTTTCAAAAAAACGCATCTACTATCCATAGAATGATATATATTTGCACACAAACGATTAACATATATCATTATGGAGCAGAAAAAGATAGAACATATAACTTTGAATCTGATTGTTTTCGGAACAATCGTCATCATTGGTGTTTTAGCCCGTCAGACCGCACTACACTATGGTTGGGACGAGTTCAGTAGCTACCTCATTTTTGTGGTATGCTCCTTTGTCATAGGAGCTATCTATCTCAATCTGCAAATGGTATTCGGACAACTCCTTTCACCAACAATAGAGAAGTGCTTTATGAGATTTGAGTGCTACCACAATAAGGTTGTGGTGGTAGAAGCTCCAGTAACGCACCCGGAACTTACCGAAAGTACCATAATTTCAGAACCTATTGTTTCAGAACCTGAACTCAAAATTGAAATCAAAACTACATCTGACACAACAGAAGAAGTTTCTACTCCATCGTGTCCTGAATCCAATGAAGATGTAGCAGAACTTCCCAAAGAAGAAGCCACACCTTCTACCATCAACAATATATCTACCGAAGAATCCAACCAGCCAACAGAATACGAGATATTCCGTGCTAACGCAATAGCTGAAAAGGAACGAGCATCACAAGAAAAGTTAGATAAGGTTCTTACATATACGAAACAGAACCTGATTCTCTATCTTAGCGAAACTGACCTCAATCGTCTATGTAGATATATTACGGAATACTACTTCTCAGATTCTCTACCCAAAGTTGAGCAAATAAAGGTTGATGCTCAATTAAAAACCATTGACATCATGCACTTTGGCTGGAATATAGGCAAAGCATTCGGAAAACCACGCCTACAGACCGCTACTTTTATAAAGAGGATATTTACTCATACTCTCCGTGATTCGGAAATATCTACCATTGAGCGCAAAATGTCTAATACTGAATCACCATGCAAAATTCAGCTACAATCGTTATAACAAATAACGACTGCCCTAATATCCTCTGAAGGTGTATAGTTTGTCACTCAGCACCTCATTCCCTTTAATAAAATCCAAAAGATATTCTTTTGTGATTACAAATCATTAGTGTCCACTAAAAAATCATAGTCGTTCTTTGAAATTGTTGAAATTCAGTTTGTTGTAATGGTATTTGGTGCGCAACGATTTGAAATTACTTTTGCAGTCTGAATCAGACTGT
>NZ_JAPQKZ010000060.1:0-30953 GCF_027257075.1 Bacteroides sp. LFL-34
AGTGAATAAAATTAAAGCGGTAAAAAGACAGATGTACAATAGGGCAGGAATTAAACTACTGAGAGCGAAGATTATTTATTCACAATAGAAGAAGTACCACCAAATTTGACGAAGAACCTTGAAAAACATAAAAACATCTGCCACCTGCAACCAAACGCGTGTAATGCACTAATTGACAAATAGTTGGAACGTGGCAGATACTGTGGCAGATAGGTTGCAGATAAAGTATCTGCAACGCGTTATATAATCAAAGAAAAAGCCTTGATTCCTTTATGCAAAGCTATGGGATAATTGGGGTGACTCTATGGATAATTTGTGGTGTCTCTACGGGGAAACGACAGTATCCTTACGTAGAAACTGTAGTGTCCCGCCTTAGAAACTCTCGTTTCCTACCGTGGAAACTGTAATTTCTAATGCCGGAAACGACAGTTCCCCGCCTGGAAACGGGAAGTTAATGCATACAATAAACTTTTGCCCTCCTGGAGAATTGGCTTATGCAAGGCTTATACTGTGTTGCAGATACTTTGATCTGCAACCTATCTGCAACAGTATCTGCAACGATACAACTGTTTGTCAACTAGTGTATTACACGCGTTTGGTTGCAGGTGACAGATGTTTTTATGTTTTTTCAACTTTATAGAGGAAGGATTACGCATCAAAATTAGGGTCACCACCGTAAGTCATAAACCAAATTCACCTCTGTGTCCTCCGCGTCCTCTGTGGTGAAAACCTAAACAAGAACTAATAACTTTCATCTTTCTATCAATTCCAGTCATTCCGTTTTGGGGGCTATATTACCCTTTTACCCTCTTTGTAGCCTCCTGTAACGCTTGTTTTGGACGAATTTTAAGTTGAAATGAACGAAAACAAAGTCCTGTTAGACAGTATCAGAGAAGGAAGAAATGAATTGAAAGTTCCGTTTCGGACGGTTTATCTACATTTGCCTACAGAAAAACCAATCATTTGATATCATGAAAAAAGTATTATTGATTTCATTCGTAATCTTGTCTGTGGCTGCACAGATGACACATGCGCAAAAACAAGCAGTTATTAAGCTGACGGAGAAGACATTGATGCATGAAATGCGTGCCACTCCTTATCCTCTTGATAAAGCGGTGGTAAATGACCGTGCGGTTTCTTTCCAATGGCCGCTCCGTTCGGACATGAACTCGCAGGACAGTCCGTTGGATGGGTTCGAACACAAAGTAAAGAAGGTAGATAAAACGAAGATTACCTATCGGTTACGTTATTCGCAGGATGCCGGATTGAAGTCCGGAGTTGTTCAGGTGGAAACTCGTTGGCCGTTCTATAATCCGGAACAACCGCTTGCGCCGGGTGTATGGTACTGGCAGTTCGGTTATGTAGAAAACGGACAAGTGACTTGGGGAAGCACACAGCAAGTCACCGTAGAAGATCGTCCGGGCAAATTCTGTCCGCCTTCATTGAAAACAGTGTTGGCAAAACTACCTGCCGACCATCCGCGTGTGTGGATCATGAAGAACGAATGGAAGGACTTTATAAATCACAGCAAACAAAAGGCAGAAAGGCAATGGTATCTTGAACGTGCAGATCAGGTACTTCAGACTCCAATGAAATCAGTGAAAGATATTAATGTCTCGCAGGTGAAGAATCTGAAGAACGAGATGCAGATAAATTCATACCTCACTCGTGAAAGCCGTCGCATCATCGATGCGGAAGAAGAAAATACCGAAGCATTGATACGGGCCTGGTTGCTGACGCAGGATACTAAATATGCTGACGAAGCCATCAAACGGGTATTTATCATGGCCGACTGGGATAAAGATAAGAATGTGAAAGGAGATTTTAATGCTTCTAGCTTATTGTCTCTCTGCTCTATGGCTTATGATTCTTTCTACGACCGGTTGAATACATCACAAAAGAAAGCATTACTGGAAGCCATCAAAAATAAAGGTGGTGAAATGTATGAGAACTTTAATAACCGGATGGAGAACCACATCGCCGACAATCATGTGTGGCAGATGACACTTCGCATCCTTACAATGGCGGCATTCAGTGTATATGGCGATCTACCCGAAGCCAACACATGGGTGGATTACTGTTATAACGTATGGTTGGCACGTTTCCCCGGATTGAACAAAGACGGTGGCTGGCACAATGGCGATTCTTACTTTACGGTCAACACCCGTACATTAGTCGAAGTGCCTTACTATTATAGCAAACTGACCGGTTACGACTTCTTTTCCGATCCTTGGTATCAGGGAAATATCATGTATACCATCTTCCAGCAACCTCCTTTTTCCAAATCCGGAGGAAACGGAAGTTCACATCAGAATGTGGCACGTCCCAACAGCATCCGTATAGGCTATTTGGATGCGCTGGCACGCCTTACCGGAAACACGTATGCCGCTGATTTCGTACGCCGCACATTGAAAGTGGAACCGGATTATATGAAGAAAGCCTTATTGAGTAAGCCCGGTGATCTTGCCTGGTTCCGCCTGCAATGTGATAAACCTCTGCCGGAAGGTGAAGGATTGACAGCACTCCCTGCAGGATACGTCTTCCCCGCAACAGGACTTGCCTCTTTCCAGACGAACTGGGACAGAGTAGGTGGAAATGCGATGTGGAGTTTCCGGTCAAGCCCTTATGGTTCTACCTCTCATGCACTTGCCAATCAGAATGCTTTCAATACGTTCTATGGTGGAAAACCATTATTTTACAGTAGCGGACACCATATTGAGTTTACCGACGTACATAGTATGTTGTGCCATCGTGCCACACGTGCTCACAATACGATTTTGGTGAACGGTATGGGACAACGTATCGGTACGGAAGGATATGGATGGATTCCCCGTTATTATGCCAGCGAGAAGATCGGGTATGTGCTGGGTGATGCTTCCAATGCTTACGGAAAAGTGATTTCACCGCTTTGGCTGACACGCGGCGAACAGTCGGAGGTGCATTATACGCCCGAAAATGGCTGGGATGAGAACCATGTGAAAACGTTCCGCCGTCACATTGTCAATTTGGGAAAGACTGGACTCATCTTTATCTATGACGAACTCGTGGCAGACGAACCTGTAAACTGGAGTTATTTGCTGCATACCACAGAAAATCCCATGACAGTGGATCAATCGAATCATCGCTTCGTGCATATTCAAGCCACGAACCGCGGAGGAGCATCAGACGCTTATCTTTTCTCCACCGGAACATTGCAGACAGATACGACGAGCCGTTTTTTCTATCCGGCAGTCAACTGGCTACGTGCTGATGACAAAGGGGTGTTCAAGAAGTATCCTAATCACTGGCATTTCACCGCTACATCGGAAAAGGCACAAGTATATCGTTTTGCCACTGTCATCAATACACATGCACTGAAATATCCTGCCAAAGATCCCGAAATCTTGTCCGACGGACGTATCAAAGTGGGCGGATGGCTGATCAGTGTTAACCTGAAATCCGACGGTGCTCCTTCATTCTTTATCCGCAGCACTCAAGAGAAGGTGAATATCACTTATAAAGGTGAAGCTACTGTCATCAATGAGGATGGGTACGAAACGGTAATGAGGGATACAGTGCCCGAACTGGAAATCTGATCAATGAACATGAAAGATACGAATATATGAGACACTCTACTTTTAATCTGAGAACTATATGTCTGTTGGCTGCATTATCGGGCATAACCGTCTTGTCGGCACAGACTCCCGGTAAACCCCGTGTACAGACTTCGGCAGCTCCGGAGGAAACTACGGTTTACAAGCCCGGCGGGAAAAAGCAGGAAACAGCAGTTGCGACTTCTTCAAAAAAGGAGGAGGATAAACGCCAATCCGGCAAAGAGAATGCAGGAAAGAAAGCGGCTGCCTTTGATGGTCAACGCTATCTGGCATTGAAAACGAATGTAATATATGATGCTTGTGCTTTGCTGAACCTTGCCATGGAAATGCAGGTGCATAAAAAGATCACGGTAGAGTTGCCGTTGACTTGCAGTTTGTGGGACTTGGGGGATAAGCACGGCGTGCGTACGGTAGCATTGCAACCTGAAGCCCGCTGGTGGATAGGAAATGAAACAGGACGGGGACACTTTGTCGGACTGCACGCCCACGTGGCATGGTTTAACGTGAAGTGGAACGATGACCGTTATCAAGATACTGATCGTCCGCTGTTGGGAGCCGGAATAAGCTACGGTTACAAACTCCCTCTTTCCAGACACTGGGGAGCGGAATTTAATCTGGGAGTGGGATATGCCAACATGAAGTATAACACCTATTATAATGTAGACAACGGCGCACAGCTGGATACGCGTGTCCGTCATTACTGGGGGATAACCCGTGTGGGAGCATCGTTAGTCTACCGCTTCTAACCTTAGATAGGAACATACATATAAATAAGATAACAATATGAGAAGAAATTTATATATACTGGCACAGTGCACTTTCTTGTTGTTCATCACCCTGCTGGTGAATGGATGCAGCCTGCACGAAGAACCGGAAATGACTCCCGAAGGAGAACTGGGAGTGGCCCCGACAGCTGTAACACTCAACCTTAATCTGGCAATGAATCTAAGCTTGGCAGAAAGAGCACCGGTGACCATCACCCGTGCGTCGGAAACCAACTATCTGCGTCGTTTCATCGTAGAAGCCTATCTGGATAGACAGGTGGCGGCACGGCAAACGGTATATGAAGAGGATTTTAACCGTGCCAGTCTGTCTGTTAGTATGAAGCTGCACGCCCGTAATTACCGCATCCTGGTGTGGGCCGATTATGTGAATGCGGAGACACCGGAACAGGGACTTGTTTACGATGCCAAGAATCTGGCTTTTATCCTTCCTGCCGGAAAGTATATAGGGAATAGCCGCTATAAAGATGTTTTTGCTGCTTCTGCTGTGGCAGACCTGACTTCTTTCCGCAATCATTGGGGAGCTGAAACAAGCCTTGACGTTGAACTGTATCGTCCTGTAGCACGCTATGAATTGGTGGCTAAAGATGTAGCGACGTTTCTCAATAAACTGTCCACAGGCGGACTGAAAGGTGAAAGTTTTACCGCTCGTATGAAGTACAGTGATTATTTGCCTACCGGCTACAATTTGTGGGATGATGTACCCAAGAACTCGCTCATGTACATGGAATATAAAGTGGCCTTTGAACGCCCTGCCGATGGTACGAAAGAACTGATACTGGGATTCGACTATGTGTTGACCGATGCCGGAGAAACCGTTTCCATCCCTGTAGAGCTCGAAATCTTGAATGAGAAGAATGAAGTGCTGGCACGTACTGCTTTCCGTATTCCTTGCGAACGGGGCAAAAACACAACGGTACGTGGTAACTTCCTGACTTCCGATGCCAATGGAGGAATAGGGATCGACCCCGATTATGACGGTGATCTGGAAGTAGACCTTGGAGAATTATAAAATAGATAAATCAATTAAGAATTGCTTAACCATAAAACAATTAAGATCATGAAAAAGAACTTATTTTATTCGCTAATGGCTTTGTTCGTAGTGCTTTTCGTATCCTGTGGACAAGAAGAAATCGTTTCGGACAACGGAACAGAAATCAATGCTCCTGTTACTATCTCTGTACAGGCTCCTGTAAATAACGTCTTTAGCCGTGCGGTTACCATTCCTGACGGTTATACGATGCAATGTATCATGCAATTACTGAATGCTGATGGCAATAAGATAGGCGATCAGGTAACTAAACCGGTTACAAACGGTAAGGTATCTTTCACTATTTCTGTAGATGAACAAAAAGAAGTGTCGAAAGCATTGTTTTGGGCTGAATACGTACCGGAAAGCGGTGCTGCTAATAAAGTATATAACACTGCCGATTTGAGAGCTGTAGGATATAATACTGCATCATTCGATCTGACTAATGATGCGTTGATGGCAGCCAGCGACGCTTTCTGCGGAAAATTGGAAACGATTGGTAATGCTAGTGTGACATTGAAACGCCCGTTTGCTAATGTGAGCGTAAAACCGAAGAATCCGGAAGTAGCTGCGGCAGCTAATAAACTGGAAATAACATACAACGCTTTGAGTGGATATGATATTTTAGAGGGTAAATGTACTGCTACGACTCCTGTGACTTATACAAATGCAAGTTTTGCTTCTGCGGGTGGCAATTGGTTCGCTAATTTCTTTTTTGCTCCTTCAAATGTAGGTAAATTTACAGAAGAAATAACCATGGCATTGAGTGGCGGATATAGTAAAGAGATTAAAATACCGGCAAATACATTACCTTTGGATGCTAATATGCAGATTATGGCTAAATTTGAAATCGGAGATGGCAACTTTGACATTGAAGTAGGAGTGGATCCGGATTATGAAGCATTGGAAATGAAAGTTGGTAGCTATATCAATGCTGAAGGTAAAGTGGTACGTGATGCAGCAGATGCTGTCGGTATTGTTTTCAAAATGGAGGCTATCGGTAGTGATGTGCCGGCTAATTATCCTGTAGCACTTCAGGGCAAGACAATTGCCGGATATGCGGTAGCGATTGAGAATGTAGCGACTGGTCGTCAGGTTCTTAATAATGCCGCAATGAGCTCTTTAGTTACAACAGATGCAACTGTAACTAATGGAACACAGGCTACAGATGCTTTACTTACAGGTATTGGAGAAGTTGCATTTATGACAACTTATAATAGCTGGGTGAATGAACATCCGCTTGATGGTGAAAGTTTGAGTTCATGGTATATTCCTACAGTGGATCAATTAGGTGAATTCATGGGAATGTTATTTAAAATAGGAGAGGTAGAGCCCACTGGTGGACAAGCTTTCAGAGAAATGCCGGAATTTGCATTTGAAAATGGTGTAATGTTTGACCGGGATCCTATTGAGTCCGTATATTATGCCTCTTGTACGGTTAATGGAAGTAAAGATATTTCCGGTGTAATCATTAATGTGGATAAAACAACTAAGCAGGTGCTGGATGCAAAAGCAAGTAGTCTGAAAGTTACTGGTAGTTCGCAGAAAGCTCTTTGCCGCCCAATGATTACAATCTTTAAATAGTCACTGAATAATCGACCTTACTCAATAGAAGTTCAAGGAAAGTGGGATCCCCCGTCCCGCTTTACCTTCTTCTTACATTGAAACTTTTGAAAATAGCCCTCTAATCTTATACCTAGAAAAGAAAATAATATGCACACCACATTTCGCCTATCGGTTTTTCTTTTGTTCATTGTACAGTTGTTCTGTAGCTGTACATCTGACTCGCTGCCCGAACCGGACAGTACGCAGCCAGAGATGCCTGCCGGAATTCCCGATGCCTATCAGGATAAGATACGGACGCAACCTTATCCCAAAGCAGATAATGAATTGTATCTGAATCCTGCTCCTCTTATTGTTCCTCAAGCCATGAAGACGGGCGAAAGACTGCAATTTTCCCTTTCACGTACTGAAGATTTCAGCAGTTCCGAAACGCTACTTTCCGAACCGCAGGAATGGTGTATGTATAATCTTCATCGTCGTTTGGAGGTCGGCACATGGTATTGGCGCTTTCGTTCCACCAATCTTAATGGAACTACGCCCGGTGAATGGAGTGCTATCTATCGTTTCGAATTAAAGAATGATACACCGGAATTTGTAACACCTCCTTTTCAGACATTCTTAGCAAATGCTCCCCGTCTGCATCCTCGTATTTACTGTTTTTTAGACGACCGTATCGGAGAGGCTCGTAACCGTGTCACTTCACACCCTGAATATGCAGAACTACAAAGTCGTGCTTCACAGGCATTGAAAGCCGAATACACCGGAATGACTGATTTATATAGCCGTGCAGAAGAGCTCCGGCAACATGCCACTTATCTTTATCAGGCCTATCATTTAACCCAAAAAGAAATTTATGCCGAAAAGTTACGTCAGCTTCTCGAAGCGTTGATTGTCGCTCCCCCTGCTGATGGACAACTTTTTGCATCCAACTTTACTGCCAGCAACATCGCATGGTGTCTTGTTGCAGCCTACGATCTGCTTTATAATAACTTGTCTGCTTCCGATCGTACTGCTGCCGAAGAACTGATGATGCGTGTGGCACGTTACTATTACAAGGTAAATTGCGGTTTTCAGGAAAACCATCTCTTTGATAATCATTTTTGGCAGCAGAATATGCGCATCCTCTTTCAAGTGGCTTTGTCGCTTTACGACAAACCGGCCTATTCTTCCGAAGTGCTGCCCATGATGGAGTATTATTATGAATTGTGGACAGCCCGTGCTCCTGCCTCCGGCTTCAATCGCGACGGTATATGGCACAATGGTACTGGCTATTTCAGTGCCAATATCTTGACTTTGGCGTATATGCCGTCTCTTCTTTCATTTATCAGTCGGTACGATTATCTATCGCATCCGTGGTATCAGAATGTCGGACGCTCGCTGGTTTATACTTGTCCGCCAGGATCGAAAAGCAATGGCTTTGGTGACAATAGTGAAAAGGGTAGCGAACCCAACCGTTTGGTTGCTGCCTTTGCTGATTATCTGGCGTGTGAAACGGGTGATTCCTATGCCGAATGGTATGCCGGAGAATGTTGGGAGCTGTTGCGCCGGGATTATGAATTGCGTCTTTACCGGATGTGCACCGAGCAGGATTACAATACAACTTTTCCTGCCGGGGCTGATAAAATGGTATGGTATAAAGACGCTGGTGAAGTAGCCATGCACAGTGCTCCGGAAGATACGGGAAAGGATCTTGCGCTCTCGTTCCGTTCCAGTACATTCGGGTCCGGCAGTCACACTACTGCCAGTCAGAATGCTTTTAACCTGTTGTATAAAGGTGTCGATGTGTATCGCAGTACGGGCTATTATCAGAATTTCAGCGATGCTCATAATCTGATGTCCTATCGCCATACGAGGGCGCATAATTCACTGTTGGTAAACGGCATCGGACAACCTTATTCTACCGAAGGTTATGGCAGTGTGATGCGTGCTATGGGCGGACAGCATATCAGTTACTGTTTGGGGGATGCTTCACATGCTTACAGAGGTATCAGCAATGACCCGATGTGGGTTGGCTACTTCAAGCAGGCAGGTATTGAGCAGACACCGGAAAATGGATTCGGTGCCACCCCGTTGACTAAATACCGCCGGCATGTGTTGATGCTTCATCCTCATACGGTGATTGTGTATGATGAACTGGAGGCTTCGGAAGCTGTCCGCTGGGAGTGGTTATTGCATAGTCCTACGGAATTTAAGATGGATGTAACAAAGAAAACGTTGTCTACAAATAATAAAACCAAAGGATGGGTGGCAGTGACGCAACTGTTTGGAGGACATGTTTTTACGCTGTCTCAAACGGACCGTTTCGTAGTGCCGTCCGCCATCACCGGAGCGGAGTATCCTAACCAGTGGCACTTGACTGCACGGGTTGACGGTTGTTCTGCCACCCGTTTCCTGGCTATTATTCAGGTAGGAGATGAGGCTGTTTCTATTATTAACCGTGATGGTGATACCTTTAACGTAGGCGACTGGACGATCAAAGCCGTTTTGGATGCTTCTAAGGCGCCGGAACTGACTGTGAGTCATCGTACCGAACAGGCGGTATTTAGTTATGGAACAGACAATCCTGCATTGAATGGCAATTTTTACTCTCGACAATATACGGGTTCCTCGTTGCTTTACGATGAGATAGACGGGGCTTATCGGGTGGTTGAAATGACCGACCGGAGTCCTATATCTACCCGGGTAGTAAATCAATGATAAACAATGAAACATAGTGAATATAAATAACAAACAGAATATGATGAAAAGTAGAATTATTTGCATTTTGTTGCTTCTTGTCGGTGCATCCGGCATTTATGCCCAGAGTTTGACCGTTACCGGTAAGGTGGTGGACAACGAAGGCTTGGAAGTGATTGGAGGAAATGTAACCGTGAAAGGAAAACAAAACACGGGTACCATTACCGATATCAATGGTAAATACACCATTACCGTTAGTGATCCGCAGAAAGATGTCTTGGTTTTCTCTTTTATCGGATTGGAAAATATGGAAGTACCCGTGAAAGGAAGAAAACAGATTGATGTGACCATGAAAGCTGCGTCGGTATTGTTGGATGAGGTGGTAGCTATCGGTTATGCAACAGTAAAGCGTAAAGACCTGACCGGTTCCGTGGCTTCTGTGAGAAGCGACGATTTGCTCAAAGTTCCTTCGTCTGATGTAACCCAGGCTTTAGCGGGACGTATGGCAGGTGTGCAGATCATACAGACAGACGGTCAGCCCGGTGCTACGATGTCAGTGCGTGTTCGTGGCGGTATATCAATTACGCAAAGCAACGAGCCGCTTTATATTATCGACGGATTTCCGACGGAAGATGGCATGTCCAGCCTTGATCCTGCCGATATTGAAAGTATCGACGTGTTGAAAGATGCTTCGGCAACAGCCATCTACGGCGCCCGGGGAGCGAATGGCGTAGTGGTAATCACCACCAAAAGCGGTGCGAAAAGTGAAGGGAAAGCGACTCTTACTTTCGATTCTTATGTCGGTGTGCGTACGCTTGCCAAGCGGTTAGATGTATTAAGTGTGGAGGAATTTGTGTTGGCGGATTATGAAAGAACATTAGGAGATGCTACTGATCCCGAGGAAAGTATGCGGTCATGGCAGAATCGTTATGGTGGTTTTGTCGATCTTCATGAGAACTACGGCAATCGTAAAGGTATCGACTGGCTGGACCGTACGATGGGACGCACTACCGTTACGCAAAATTACCGGGTAGGCGTCAACGGTGGCAATGATAAGTTGAACTACAATATGTCTTATGGTTACTTCAAGGATGAAGGTGCGATGGTATATAGCGGCAGCGACAAACATAATATTGCGCTTAGCGTGAAAAGCGAAGTGAATAAGCGGCTCTCCGTTACAGGACGTATCAACTTCGATTATCTGAAAGTGTATGGAGCAGGTGTTGCCGGAAACGGTACGAATGAAGGCGGAAGTAATGTAGATGCAAAGTTTAATAAAATGGTTCAGATTTTGCAATACCGTCCTACCATTGGTATACGTGGCAATGACTCGGATTTGTTGGCAGGAGAAGACCCTGTATTAAGCGATGCGGACGGAAACGTGATGCAGAACCCGTTGATTGCCGCCGCTGAAGAAAAGGATAATAAGGAAACACGTACTTTGCAAGCCAATGGCGGACTGACTTTCAAAATCATCAAAGGATTGACCTTCCGCAACAATACGGGTATGCGTTATCAGCTTTACCGCCGGGAACTTTTCTATGGCGACCAATCTATAATGGGAAGACGTAACGGTATTTACGGCTCTATCAGAAATACGGAGACCGGAAGTTTTCAGACTTCTAACGTCCTGACTTATGACAAACGTTTTCAGAAGAAGCATAAAGTGGTGGTACAATTGGGACAGGAATTTGTAAAACGCTGGACTCGTGTACTCGAATCCGGTGTCAGTGGGTTGCCTACCGATGAGTTCATTTTGGGAGATATGAGTCTGGGTACTCCATCCGTTGCTTCGTCCGATGAAAACTATGATGACAATCTGCTCTCTTTCTTCGCTCGTCTCAACTATGACTTTACCGATAAGTATTTGTTTTCCGCAACTTTCCGTGCGGATGGCTCTTCTAAATTCGGTAAGAATAATAAATGGGGATATTTTCCTGCCGTATCAGCAGCATGGCGTGTGGGTGAAGAGGATTTTATAAAGAAACTGAATGTTTTCTCCGACTTGAAATTCCGTATCGGATACGGTTTGGCGGGTAACAACAGAATCGGTAGTTATAACAGCCTTGCTTTGATGTCTTCCATCATCACAGCTATGGGAGATCAGCTTACTCCCGGTTATGCTTCCAAGCAGATACCGAATCCCGATCTGAAGTGGGAAGCGAACAAGACTTTTAATATGGGGGTCGATTTAGGATTTCTGAATCAACGCATTACCATTTCACCCGAATTCTATATAAATAGGAGTAGTAACTTGCTGCTTAACGCCCAGTTGCCTTATTCTTCCGGTTATCAGAGTATGTTGATTAATGCCGGAGAAACGAAGAATGTAGGTGTGGAACTGACTGTGAATACTGTGAATTTCTCTACAAAGAAGTTTAGTTGGAACACTACACTGACGCTATCTCACAATAAAAATTCAGTGAAAGCATTGACCGGTGAGGCGGTGCAACTCTATGAAGCCAGGTTCGGCTTTAACCAAAACACTCATCGTATTGCTGTCGGAGAACCATTAGGACAGTTCTATGGTTACATCACCGAAGGGCTGTATCAGGTAGATGATTTCAATTATGATGCTTCTACGCAGACCTATACCCTGAAAGATGGGATACCTTATCATGGTGATAAAGGCCGGATTCGTCCGGGTATGTGGAAGTTTAAGAACTTGGCCGGAGACGATAATGTGATTGATGAAAATGATAAAACGGTCATTGGTAACGCTCAACCGAAATTCTACGGAGGATTGAACAACTCTTTTACTTACAAAGGATTTGATTTGAGTATATTCCTGACTTTCAGCTATGGCAACGAAGTGCTGAATGCGACCAAACTGGTTACCAGTAAGGTAGGTAGCTTGAACTACAACGCATTGGATGTGATGAATAGCTCTAATCGTTGGATGACCATCAATTCGGATGGGCAGAAAGTGACAGATCCCGGAGAACTGGCTGCTCTGAATGCTGGTAAAACCGTAGCTGCTTATCATGATGCTCAACAAGGAGACAATTATATTCATTCATGGGCAGTGGAGGATGCTTCCTATTTGAAACTAAGTAATGTGACTTTGGGATATACATTCCCTAAAAACCTGATTGCAAGGGTAGGATTGAAGAACTTGCGTTTGTATGCCACCGGTAATAATCTGTTGACTTGGACCAAGTATTCAGGTTTCGATCCGGAAGTCTCTACGATGAAAAGCGGTTTGACACCGGGTGTTGACTTTGGGGCATATCCGCTTAGCCGTTCTTTTATTTTTGGTCTCAACGTAGCATTTTAATTCTTTAAATACATAGTAATCATGAAAAAGATACATCTATTATATGCCGTATTCGCCCTATTGGCAACAGGATTTTCCTCTTGTGAGGATTTGCTGACGGAAGAACCTAACTCAAAATATGACCGGGACCGCTATTTCGATTCGGAAGATAAAGCGGAAATGGCAGTGATGGGAATATATAGTTCATTGTCGGACTTTAATCATTATGGTTGGTACGAAATGGCTTCTCCTGCATCAGACGATACCTATTATACGGCTCGTACGCAGTCTGACAATCAGGTTCACGATATTGCACATTATCAGCTAAACTCCACGAATACGTGGATTGAAAGTATCTGGAAACTGAAATATGAGGGAATCGACCGGGCTAACCTCACCATTGACGGAATCTGTGGCATGACAGGATACGCAGAAAATACCCGTCTGAAAGCATTGGAAGCGGAAGCTCGTTTTCTGCGTGCTTTCCTCGCATTTGATTTGGTGAGATATTGGGGAGATGTGCCTTTCAAAACATCTTATTCATCATCCTACGAATCTGCTTTTGGTGAACGTGTGGACAGGGAAGTGATTTATGATGAGATTATATCCGACCTTACTTTCGCTAAAAACAATCTGGATTGGGCAACTGCTTCTTCCAGTCCCGAACGGGTGACGCAAGGGGCTGCCCGTGCATTGCTGATGCGTGTATATTTGCAACGTGCAGGATATAGCCTTCAATCGAATGGACAGTTGAAACGTCCGGAGGACAGTAAGCGGATGGAAAATTTCGATGCAGTGATAAAAGAGTGGGAGGCTTTTGAAAAGAAAGGATACCATGATTTTTATGACGGTGGTTATGAGGCACTCTTTAAAAGCTACTCGCAAGGGGTACTGAATAATAAGGAGAGCCTTTGGGAGATTGCTTTCTATCATTCGCAAGGACGTCGTAATGGTGGAGCATGGGGAATTTATAACGGCCCACAAGTAGCGGAACCTACCGGAATTTCCGCATCCGAAGCAAGTCAGTATATGGGACGTGCCAATGGTTTCTTTATAGTCGTTCCCGAATGGCGCAACTTTTTCGAAGAGAATGATAAGCGTCATGATGTGGCGATTTGTACCTATCGTTATACCTGGAATGGTACTAAAAAAGAGCATGTAAAAGAAGAAAGAAGCGCAGGTAGCTGGTATGTGGGAAAATGGCGCCGGGAATGGATGCCAAAAGAGTCGTGGAACAAGAATATCAATTATGCGGATGTGAACTATTGCCCTTTGCGTTATGCTGATGTGGTATTGATGGCTGCCGAAGCGTATAATGAAACGGGAACGGACAGACAGAAAGCATGGGATTTGCTGAATAGCGTACGTACACGTGCTGAAGCAACTTCTATTACAGAAGCGAATTATGATGAAATGATGAGCGTACGGAAAAAGACACATAACCTCACTTTCATCGATAATTCTACACCGGAAGGAAAGTTCCGTACAGCTCTTTACTGGGAACGTGGCTTTGAACTGGCTTTTGAAGGACAACGCAAATATGATCTGATACGTTGGGGAGTACTGGGCAAGGCTCTGAAACTGTTTGGTGAGATCAGTTCCGTCAATCAGAAAGAGAACAAACCATATCCGGCTTACCGGAATTTTACGGAGGGTAAACATGAACTTTTTCCCTATCCCTCTGAAAGAGATACAAAGTAATCCGAAACTCAATGGAATGAATAATAACGGGTATTAAGAAGACTCTCAATAGAATAGGCGGCTGGAAAAATATACAAAAATAGTTTGCCAATTCAAAGAAAAGCCGTACTTTTGCAAGCCGATTATTATCACAAAATGATAAGAGATTAATTCATAGCAAGTTAGTATTCCTTTGTCCGGGGAAGACTAATGAGTGGTGAAGAAAATTTTTAGTAGTAACATTTAAAAAACAAAATTAGAGTGGATACTTTAAGTTACAAGACCATTTCTGCAAACAAAGCGACTGTAACCAAAGAATGGGTTATCGTTGACGCTACAGACCAGACTTTAGGTCGTCTGGGAGCAAAAGTTGCAAAATTGCTGAGAGGAAAGTACAAACCAAACTTTACTCCTCACGTAGACTGCGGTGATAACGTTATCATCATCAATGCAGACAAAGTAAAACTGACTGGTAACAAATGGAATGACAGAGTTTATTTGTCATATACAGGTTATCCTGGTGGTCAGAGAGAAATGACTCCTGCCCGTTTGATCACAAAACCGAACGGTGAAGAGAGATTACTGAAAAAAGTAGTGAAGGGCATGCTTCCTAAGAATATCCTGGGAGCTAAATTGCTGAATAACTTGTATGTTTACGCTGGTAGCGAACACAAACAGGCTGCTCAGAACCCGAAAATGATTGATATTAATTCATATAAATAAGATATAATGGAAGTAGTAAATGCATTAGGCAGACGTAAACGTGCTATTGCACGCATATTCGTAAGCGAAGGTACAGGAAAGATTACTATTAACAAGAGAGACCTTGCAGAGTACTTTCCATCAACTATTCTTCAGTATGTTGTAAAACAACCATTGAACAAGCTGGGTGCTGCTGAGAAGTATGACATCAAGGTGAACTTGTGTGGTGGTGGTTTCACTGGTCAGTCTCAGGCATTGCGTTTGGCAATCGCTCGTGCACTGGTTAAGATGAACGCTGAAGATAAAGCCGCTCTTCGTGCAGAAGGCTTCATGACTCGTGACCCTCGTTCTGTTGAACGTAAGAAACCGGGACAGCCGAAAGCTCGTAGAAGATTCCAGTTCAGCAAGCGTTAATGTGCTGCCTGATAGAGGAATATGTTTAGTATCTAAACTACTGGGACTCTGCTCATAGACTACCCAGCGGTTGGTTTAGAAAAAACAAAAAAGAAAGTAAACGATTTAAAGAAAAAACAAGATGTCAAGAACAAATTTTGATACATTATTGGAGGCTGGTTGCCACTTCGGACACCTTAAGAGAAAGTGGAACCCTGCAATGGCTCCTTATATTTTCATGGAACGCAATGGTATTCATATCATTGACCTCCACAAAACAGTTGCAAAAGTAGACGAAGCTGCTGAAGCTTTGAAACAGATTGCCAAATCTGGCAAGAAAGTTCTTTTTGTTGCTACTAAAAAACAAGCTAAACAAGTTGTAGCTGAGAAAGCTCAATCTGTTAATATGCCTTATGTAATCGAACGCTGGCCGGGTGGTATGTTGACTAACTTCCCGACTATCCGTAAGGCTGTGAAGAAAATGGCTACTATCGATAAATTGACTAACGATGGTACTTACTCTAACCTTTCTAAGAGAGAAGTTCTTCAGATTTCTCGTCAACGTGCAAAATTGGACAAGACTTTGGGATCTATCGCTGACCTGACTCGTCTGCCGTCTGCATTGTTCGTTATCGACGTAATGAAAGAAAACATCGCAGTTCGCGAAGCTAACCGTCTGGGTATCCCTGTATTTGGTATCGTTGATACTAACTCTGATCCTTCAAACGTAGATTTCGTAATTCCTGCTAACGATGACGCTACTAAATCTGTAGAAGTTATCTTGGATGCTTGCTGCGCTGCAATGATCGAAGGTTTGGAAGAAAGAAAAGCTGAAAAGATCGATATGGAAGCTGCTGGTGAAGCTCCTGCTAACAAAGGCAAGAAGAAATCAGTGAAAGCTAGACTCGACAAGTCTGACGAAGAAGCTATTAACGCAGCTAAAGCTGCTGCTTTCATCAAGGAAGACGAAGAGGCTTAATATATAAAATGTGCCAATTTGCTAATGTGCAAGAGTATATTTATACGCTTGTATCTTGATTGGCAGATTGGCACATTTTTTTGTTTCGAAAATTATTATTCATTTAAATAAAGGAAATTATTATGGCTGTAAGTATGGCTGATATTACCAAGCTGCGCAAAATGACCGGAGCTGGTATGATGGATTGCAAAAACGCGTTGACTGAAGCTGAAGGCGATTTCGACAAGGCAATGGAAATTATCCGTAAGAAAGGACAAGCTGTTGCTGCTAAGCGTTCGGAACGTGAAGCTTCTGAAGGTTGCGTTTTGGCTAAAACTACCGGTGACCGTGCTGTTATCGTTGCTTTGAAGTGTGAAACTGACTTTGTGGCTCAGAATGCTGATTTCGTGAAACTGACTCAGGATATTCTTGATCTTGCTGTGGCTAATAAATGCGCTACTTTGGACGAAGTAAAAGCATTGCCGATGGGTAACGGTACTGTACAGGATGCAGTGACTGACCGTAGCGGTATCACAGGTGAGAAGATGGAACTGGATGGTTACATGACTGTAGAAGGTGTATGCACTGCTGTTTATAATCACATGAACAGAAATGGTCTTTGCACGATTGTTGCTTTCAACAAGGAAGTGAACGAGCAGTTGGCTAAGCAAATAGCTATGCAGATTGCTGCCATGAACCCGATTGCTATTGATGAAGATGGCGTTTCTGAAGAAGTAAAACAGAAAGAAATTGAAGTTGCTATTGAGAAGACAAAAGCAGAACAGGTACAGAAAGCTGTAGAAGCTGCTCTGAAGAAAGCTAACATCAACCCGGCTCATGTGGACAGCGAAGAACACATGGATAGCAACATGGCTAAAGGATGGATTACAGCTGAAGATGTAGCTAAAGCAAAAGAAATTATTGCTACTGTTTCTGCAGAGAAGGCTGCACACCTGCCTGAACAAATGATTCAGAACATTGCGAAAGGTCGTCTGGGCAAGTTCTTGAAAGAAGTTTGCTTATTGAACCAGGAAGATATCATGGACGGTAAGAAAACTGTAAGAGAAGTGTTGGCTGCTGCTGACCCTGAACTGAAGATTGTTGATTTCAAGCGTTTCACTTTGAAAGCTGAATAATCAATCAGATTCAAATTCTATGATGTGTCCTTAAAAACGGAACACGTTAACTTAATAGAGGTATTCATTAAGACTCTCTATTTGAAGATACAAGAAAGGCAACTAATTCATAACGAGTTAGTTGCCTTTTCTTTTGATTTGATCTTATCATTCCTTTCCTCAAGAAACTGCCATGTATAACATGAGGCACATTCTTGGGGAGGATTATTTCAATGCTTTGTCTATTTCCTTCATCAGCTTGTCCATTTCCTCTTTTTTATAACCGACAGTGGCGGATATCACTTTCCCGTCTTTGTTGATTAAGTAACTTCTGGGAATGTATTGACTGGCAAACTTACCTGTGACTTCCCGTTTCGGGTCCGGGTAGAGAGGAAATGTAAACCCTTTACGCTTGTTGTATTCCGTTAATTGATCGTCGGTATGTTCGCGCCCGATTACTAACATGCAGAAATCTTTGTTGTCCTTATATTTAGGCCAGAGTGTTTTTTGAACTTCAGCCAGTTCGCTTTGGCAAGGACCACACCAAGTAGCGAAAATATTGATTAATACAACTTTTCCTTTCAGGTCCTCGGAGTTTACAGTACCGTTCACTGTTGAATGAAGGGTGAAAGCAGGCATACTATCGCCTACCTTGACGATATCAGCATTGTTGTCTTGTGCAAATGACAACAGTGAGAATAACGCTGCTGCAAAGAATAATGTTACTTTTCTCATATCTTTAAAATTTCTAGTTACAAAATGCTATTTAGTTTAACCTCCTATACCTTTTGTTTTAGAGTATCCTTCTTTAATGAGCAGCTCTATGATTTTGGTTTTGAAATCTCCTTGCACCATAATCTCTCCGTCTTTAGCCGATCCGCCTACTCCGCATTTGCTTTTCAGTAGCTTACCCAGCTCTTTCAAGTCGTTTTCCGTACCTATAAATCCGGTAATTAATGTGACCACTTTACCGCCCCGGTTCTTTTTGTCAATGGAAACTCGCAGGTTTTGTTTGTTTTTGTCGAGAGTAACTTGCTCTTCATCGTTATCCATTTCATAGCCGAAGTCCGGATTCGTGGAATACACTACGTTTAATCTATCTTTCCAATCATTATTTTTCATACTCGTCATTTTTAATCCTTTTCAAAAGTATTAAACTTATGGAAAAGAGCAAAATTTGAACCTCTTTTCATTGTTTTGTTTAATCTCTATTAAGGTTTTCTGTTATAGGGTTGTCAGTCTCAAAAAAGATTGTACTTTTGCAAAATACCAAATTAAGTAAGAAGTATGAGCACATCTATACGAAAAGAGGCGGATAAAGTGCCGGAGCCTACCTTGCGCAGACTTCCCTGGTATCTGTCCAACATAAAACTAATGAAAGAAAAAGGAGAACAGTACGTCTCTTCTACACAAATCTCTAAAGAAATAAATATTGACGCTTCTCAAATCGCCAAGGATTTATCCTACGTCAATATCTCCGGGCGCACGAGAGTAGGGTATAACATTGATGCGCTGATTGAAGTGTTGGAGAGTTTTCTTGGATTTACCAATATGCACAAAGCCTTCTTGTTTGGTGTAGGTAGCCTGGGGGCTGCTTTGCTTCGGGATTCAGGTTTGCATCATTTCGGGCTGGAGATTGTGGCAGCTTTTGATGTGAATCCGGAATTGGTGGGAAAAGACCTGAATGGTATTCCTATTTTTCACTCCGATGATTTTGAGGCAAAGATGAAAGAATACGATGTAAATATCGGTGTGTTGACCGTGCCTATTAATATTGCTCAGGAAATTACAGATAAGATGGTAGACGGAGGTATAAAAGCCGTATGGAACTTTACTCCTTTCCGAATCCGTGTACCCGAGAATATTGTGGTGCAGAATACGTCTTTATATGCTCATTTGGCTGTTATGTTTAACCGATTGAATTTTAACGAGAAATAATGAAGATTATTGCAGTAGGCATGAACTACGCCCAGCATAACAAAGAACTGGGACATACACAAGTAAATACGGAGCCGGTGATTTTTATGAAGCCTGATTCTGCTATTCTGAAGGATGGCAAACCGTTTTTCATCCCCGACTTTTCCAACGAGATACATTATGAAACGGAACTGGTAGTCCGTATCAACCGATTGGGGAAAAATATCGCTCCCCGTTTTGCTAACCGCTATTATGATGCTGTGACAGTCGGTATCGACTTTACAGCCCGTGACCTTCAACGAAAGTTCCGTGAGCAGGGGAATCCCTGGGAGCTTTGTAAAGGTTTTGATTCATCGGCTGCTATTGGGACTTTTGTTCCGGTAGAGCATTATAAAGATATTCAAAATTTGAACTTCAATCTGTTGATCGACGGTAAAGAAGTACAGCGTGGCTGTACAGCAGATATGCTTTTCAAGATAGATGATATTATCGCTTATGTCAGTCAGTTTGTAACGTTGAAAATCGGTGATCTACTCTTTACGGGGACTCCTGTCGGTGTAGGTCCTGTTAGTATCGGACAGCGTTTGCAAGGTTATCTGGAAGAGGAAAAACTGCTGGATTTCTATATCCGTTGATCTTTTTATTCATTAGTACTCATTTGTTATACAAAATATGAAGATAAGAGTAGGCTTTGGCTTCGACGTACATCAGCTGGTCGAAGGGCGTGAATTGTGGCTGGGCGGTATTCTTTTGGAACATACAAAAGGATTGTTGGGGCATTCGGATGCTGATGTATTGTTGCATGCGGTTTGCGATGCTTTGTTAGGGGCAGCGAATATGCGTGATATCGGCTATCACTTTCCCGATACGGCTGGAGAATTTAAAAACATAGATAGCAAAATTCTGCTGAAGAAAACAGTGGAATTGATTGCTACCAAAGGATATAAAGTGGGTAATATCGATGCAACCATTTGTGCCGAACGCCCGAAATTAAAGGCACACATTCCTTTGATGCAAGAGACGATGGCAACTGTCATGGGAATTGATGCGGATGATATTTCCATTAAGGCGACTACTACCGAGAAACTCGGTTTTACGGGTCGTGAAGAAGGTATATCAGCCTATGCTACTGTATTGATAGAGAAGATTTCTTAACCCCTAAAACAAATAAATATGATTCGGCTCTTAAAAATTTACTTAACACTTGTCTTTTTGTTGGTAACAACTTTTGGTATGGCTCAAAAGAGTGAACTGAAATTTAGTAAAGATGGTAAATTCAAAATTGTGCAATTTACCGATGTGCATTTTAAATACGGCAACCGGGCTTCTGATATCGCTTTGGAACGCATAAATCAGGTGCTTGATGATGAACGCCCGGATTTGGTGATTTTTACCGGCGATGTTGTTTATTCTGCTCCGGCAGATTCCGGGATGTTGCAGGTATTGGAACCGGTAGTTAAACGCAAACTGCCTTTCGTGGTCACTTTTGGTAATCATGACAATGAACAGGGAATGACACGGGAACAGTTATATGATATTATCCGTAAAGTTCCCGGCAATTTATTGCCTGACCGGGGAACAGTCTTATCGCCGGACTATGTATTAACCGTGAAATCGTCTTCTAATGTAAAGAAGGATGCAGCTTTGCTTTATTGCATGGATTCTCATTCCTATTCTCCTTTGAAAGATGTGAAGGGATATGCATGGCTTACATTCGATCAGATAAATTGGTATCGCCAGCAGAGTGCTGCTTATAAAGCGCAAAATGGTGGACAGCCTTTGCCGGCTCTTGCCTTTTTCCATATTCCTCTTCCTGAATACAATGAAGCTGCCCGTTCAGAAAACGCGATTCTTCGCGGAACTCGTATGGAGGAAGCTTGTGCACCTAAATTGAATACGGGAATGTTTGCGGCAATGAAAGAAGCGGGTGATGTGATGGGTATGTTTGTAGGACACGATCATGATAATGATTATGCAGTGATGTGGAAGGGTATTCTTCTGGCTTATGGACGCTTCACCGGTGGAAATACGGAATATAATCATTTGCCTAACGGGGCCCGTATCATCGTATTAGATGAGGGTGCTCGTACATTTACGTCCTGGATTCGTCAGAAAGACGGAGTGGTGGATAAAATTTCCTATCCGGCAAGTTTTGTCAAGGACGATTGGACTAAACGTTGAGGCTTGCGAACTTCACATGGCTAAGGCGCGTGTACTTTGAACCATAGCTTTCGTATTGGCGTGATACTTTCGCCGATGCAATGTAGATAATATCTCCCAGTCGGTATTCATGTTCTATCCCTGATAGAGTGCATGAAACCGCACTGGGATTTTTTGATGGAATACTTATAATAACCAGGTTTCCACTGGCATCGGTTAAAGTCAGTATCTGCTTGACAAAAAACTGTGGGGTAGTGCCGTTCACTCTTGTTTTGTATGGATCGTCTTCCAGTCGTACGCGTGTGACTTTTAATTTTAAGTCAGTCAGTTTTTCCCCTAATTCTCCCAAATAGCGGCTTGATGAACGTTTCTCTCTCGACTTTCTGATCATGATATCTAAATGTATGGAATGATAAGCCTGTGCTATCTTAACGAAACGTTCCTGTTTAGGTATTTTTGGGGTGAACTTGTAAGCTACCCAACTTAAATAGGCAGGATCTATCTTCAAAATTTCATGAAGAAAATGTCCCCGGTATTTTCCGAAAAAGATAAGGTCGTCACCGTTACTCTGCATTCTTTTCTCATTATAATCCATGAGAATAAGGCAACGCCTTGAATAGTAAAACATCGTACTGGCCATCCGGAGGGATTCGTTAATGTCCGGTGACAGGTCATGTATATAAAGAATGGATTGCTTTTCGGGCAAGGGAGAGTACAGCCAAAGGGAATAGTTTGGTTTCCCCGGTCGGGGCAACACCACCAAGTAGACTCCTGCCTCTTTAAAAGAGGCTCTGCCTCGGTTGTACTCATTCAATTTGGCATACAATAAGGCTTCTTCGTTTTCGGAAATGCCCGGTAATCTAGGGTTAGCCATAATTGTTCTCGCTTTTGGTATATTTCAAATATAAGGATTTTCTTTCAGAAAAGCAACTTTTCTCTTTGAAATCTCGTACATTTGTAACCATGTAAATTTTCAAAATTCGAATGGAAGAACGAAACAAGAGAGTATTGGTAGGTATGAGCGGTGGCATAGACAGCACCGCTACCTGCTTGATGCTGCAAGAACAAGGATATGAGATTGTAGGAGTTACCATGCGTGTGTGGGGAGATGAACCGCAGGACGCCAGGGAGTTAGCTGAACGAATGGGGATTGGACATTATGTGGCAGATGAGCGTATTCCTTTTAAAGAGACCATCGTAAAAAACTTCATAGATGAATATAAGCAGGGGCGTACACCGAATCCGTGTGTGATGTGCAATCCGTTGTTTAAGTTTCGTGTTCTGACGGAGTGGGCGGATAAGTTGAATTGTGCGTGGGTAGCTACCGGACATTATTCGCGATTGGAAGAGAAAAATGGAAATATTTATATAGTAGCCGGAGACGATGATAAGAAAGATCAGTCGTATTTTCTCTGGAGATTGGGGCAGGATGTGCTGAAACGTTGCATTTTCCCGTTGGGAGATTATACGAAAGTAAAGGTTCGTGAGTATCTTGCGGAGAAAGGATATGAAGCAAAGTCGAAAGAAGGAGAAAGTATGGAAGTCTGCTTTATTAAGGGAGATTACCGTGATTTTCTTCGTGAACAGTGCCCCGAATTGGATAGTGAAATCGGACCGGGATGGTTTGTTAACTCTGAAGGAGTAAAACTGGGGAAACATAAAGGAGCACCTTATTATACGATTGGCCAACGAAAAGGACTGGAGATCGCTTTAGGAAAGCCTGCTTATGTGTTGAAAATTAATCCGCAGAAAAATACAGTGATGCTTGGAGATGCCGACCAATTGGAAACTGAATACATGTTGGCGGAGCAGGATAAGATTGTGGATGAACGGGAACTGTTCGGGTGTGAGAATCTGACAGTGCGGATTCGTTATCGCAGTCGTCCGATTCCCTGTCGGGTGAAAAGATTGGAAGACGGACGTTTGTTGGTACGTTTCCTCGAAACGGCCTCGGCCATTGCTCCCGGACAATCTGCTGTGTTTTATGATGGAAGACGGGTGCTGGGAGGAGCTTTCATCGCTTCCCAAAGAGGAATCGGGCTGGTGATTATAGAAAATGAAGAATTATGATTGATTAAAATAGAAAGATAATTTATGAAGAAGTTTATAGTATTGATTTTCGCTCTAAATATGTATCTGGGGGTATCTGCCCAATTTATTCCGGGAGATACCTTAAAATACCGGATTAGTCTGAAAGACAAAGCGGCTACGGACTATTCTTTGCAGAAACCGGAAAAGTATTTGTCTAAGAAATCTATTGAGCGGAGAAAAAAACAGGGATTGCCCATTGATTCTACCGATTTACCGGTTTGCAGGACGTATGTAGATGCCATACGAAAAACTGGTGTTCATGTACTTGTGACCGGGAAATGGGATAATTTCGTTACTGTTTCTTGTAATGACAGTACTTTAATCAGCAAAATAGCTCAACTGCCTTTTGTACGTTCTACAGAAAGGGTGTGGAAAGGTATCACGCAAAGAGCATTTCAAAGAGACTCATTGATAAATAAACCGTTGCGCACCGATAGCCTTTACGGTCCTGCAATCACGCAAGCGGCTATGAGCCGCGTCGATCTCCTGCATGATGCCGGCTTTAAGGGTCAGGGAATGACCATTGCCGTAATTGATGCCGGATTCCATAATGTGGATAAGATTGATGCCATGAAAAATATCCGTATTCTCGGTGTGCGTGACTTTGTGAATCCGGAGGCAGATATTTATGCAGAAAGCAGTCATGGAATGTCTGTATTGTCCTGTATGGCTATGAACCAGCCACATGTGATGATTGGCACTGCTCCTGAAGCTTCTTATTGGTTGCTGCGTAGTGAAGACGAATATTCGGAAAATTTGGTAGAGCAGGATTATTGGGCGGCAGCTATCGAGTTTGCCGATAGTGTAGGAGTGGATTTGGTGAATACATCGCTTGGTTACTACTCATTTGATGATCCTGCGAAGAATTATAGATACCGTGACTTGAATGGGCATTATGCATTGATGTCCCGTGAAGCTGCGAAGGCTGCCGATAAAGGAATGGTAGTTGTGTGCAGTGCCGGAAATTCGGGCGCGGGTTCGTGGAAGAAGATTACTCCTCCGGGAGATGCGGAGAATATCATAACTGTAGGAGCTGTAACAAAAAGAGGAGAACTGGCGCCGTTTTCTTCTGTAGGAAATACGGCTGACGGACGTGTGAAGCCGGACGTAGTGGCTGTCGGTCTAAATTCGGATGTGATGGGAACGGATGGAAATCTTCGTCGCGCCAATGGAACCTCTTTTGCTTCTCCGATTATGTGCGGTATGGTAGCTTGCTTGTGGCAGGCTTGTCCGAAGCTGACGGCAAAGCAGATTATTGATTTGGTACGTCAGTCAGGTGATAGAGCTGATTTCCCGGATAATATATATGGATATGGTATTCCCGATTTGTGGAAGGCATATCAATCAACTCAACGTTAACTGTTCTTTTTTATGGATTCTCTTTCCCTTTTAGAACTGAATTCACTCGTCCGCCGTAGTCTGGAGCAATGCCTGCCCGATGAATATTGGATACAGGCAGAGTTGAGCGATGTCCGTTCCAATACGACGGGGCATTGTTATCTGGAATTTGTGCAGAAAGATCCTCGTAGTAATAATCTCGTAGCCAAAGCACGGGGGATGATTTGGAATAATATCTACCGCTTGCTGAAACCCTACTTTGAGGAAAGTACCGGGCAACTGTTTACCTCCGGTATTAAAGTGCTGGTGAAAGTAACTGTTCAGTTTCATGAGTTATACGGTTACAGTTTGACGGTGCTTGATATTGATCCTGCCTATACATTGGGAGATATGGCTCGCCGTCGTCGGGAAATATTATTGCAGTTGGAAGAGGAGGGAGTCTTGACGTTGAATAAAGAACTTGAAATGCCGGTTCTTCCTCAGCGTGTTGCCGTCATTTCTTCGGCTATTGCAGCCGGATATGGAGATTTCTGTCATCAGTTACAGCACAACCCGAGCGGATTCTATTTTTATACAGAACTTTTTCCGGCTTTAATGCAAGGCAATCAAGTTGAAGAGTCTGTATTGGCGGCTTTAGACCGTATCAATGCCCGCATCAATGAATTTGACGTAGTGGTCATTATTCGTGGAGGTGGGGCTACTTCCGATTTATCCGGTTTTGATACTTATCTACTAGCAGCTGCATGTGCGCAATTTCCATTACCTATCATTACCGGTATTGGTCATGAACGCGATGATACAGTGCTTGACTCTGTGGCTCATACCCGGGTAAAGACTCCTACGGCTGCTGCCGAGCTTCTGATTCATCAGGTAACGGAAGTAGCAGAGCATCTGGAAGAATTATCTGTACGTCTTCAACAGGGAGCTTATATGCTTCTTGAGCAGGAACAACGAAGGCTGGAGGCGCTCCAAATCCGTATTCCCAATCTTGTTCACCGCAAACTTGCGGATGCTCGTTTTTCTTTGCTGGCAGCAAAGAAGGATTTATCACAAGTGGCGAAAGCATTGTTGGCCCGTCAGTCTCACCGGCTGGAACTTTTACAACAGCGAATAGCAGACGCCTCTCCGGATAAACTCTTGAGCCGGGGATACAGTATTACAATCAAAGACGGGAAAGCGGTGACAGATGCATCTTCGCTGAAACCGGGAGATCGCTTGACAACCCGGTTGCTGAAAGGAGAAGTGCAATCTGTGGTGGAAAAGTAACTATCCGTCGACTGTGTATTTGTAAGAACATTCATCATTAACCATTAAATATCAATCATCGTGGCAGCAAAAAAAGAAACATATTCCCAAGCAATGGAACGTCTCGAAAAGATCGTTCGCCAGATAGATAATAACGAACTGGATATCGACATTTTGAGTGAGAAAATAAAAGAAGCCAATGAGATTATTGCTTTTTGCAAGGATAAACTGACAAAAGCCGACCGGGAAGTCGAAAAATTATTGCAAGAAAAGAGGCTATCTGAAGAATAAAAGTTATTTTTGCGTTTCAATGCAATAGAAAATAAACTAATACATAACAATATGAAAGAAATAGACTGGGCGAATCTGTCATTCGGATACATGAAGACAGATTACAATGTGAGAATCAACTTCCGTAATGGTGCATGGGGAGAATTAGAGGTTAGTAGTGACGAACACCTTAATTTGCACATGGCGGCAACCTGTTTACACTATGGTCAGGAAGCCTTTGAAGGGCTGAAAGCATTCCGTGGAAAGGATGGTAAAGTACGTATTTTCCGTTTGGAAGAAAACGCAGCCCGTCTGCAATCTACTTGCCAGGGAATTTTGATGGCAGAACTTCCGACAGAACGGTTTAAAGAAGCAATTTTGAAAGTCGTAAAACTGAATGAACGTTTTATCCCTCCTTATGAAACCGGTGCTTCTCTTTACATTCGTCCGCTGTTGATCGGAACAAGTGCCCAAGTAGGTGTACATCCTGCTGAAGAGTATATGTTTGTTGTGTTCGTAACTCCGGTAGGTCCATATTTCAAAGGTGGTTTCTCTACCAATCCGTACGTTATCATTCGTGAGTTCGATCGTGCCGCTCCTCATGGAACAGGTATTTATAAAGTAGGTGGCAACTATGCAGCCAGTCTTCGTGCTAACAAGAAAGCACACGATCTGGGGTATTCCTGCGAGTTCTATCTTGATGCGAAAGAAAAGAAATATATTGATGAATGTGGTGCTGCCAATTTCTTCGGTATTAAAGATAATACTTATATCACTCCGAAATCAACTTCTATTCTGCCTTCTATTACCAATAAAAGTTTGATGCAGTTGGCAGAAGACATGGGTATCAAGGTGGAACGCCGTCCGATACCGGAAGAAGAACTGGAAACATTTGAAGAAGCAGGTGCTTGTGGTACTGCCGCAGTAATCAGCCCGATTCAGCGTATCGATGATTTGGAAAACGGAAAATCATACGTTATCTCTAAAGATGGTAAGCCGGGACCTATCTGTACAAAATTGTACAATAAGCTGCGTGGAATTCAGTATGGCGACGAGCCGGATACACATGGCTGGGTGACGATTGTAGAATGACGATATATTATGAAATAACACATTTATCAATTAATATTATTCACTATGTTAAAACTAAACTCAGAACTGCGTGCTCAGGCGCGTGAGGCACTTCGAGGAAAGTGGCCTATGGCAGCCGTTGCTGCACTTATTTATTCAGTTATTGCCGGTGGATTATCTGCTATTCCTGTGATTGGCGGATTATGTTCATTGTTTGTCGGACTACCGGTTGCATACGGCTTTGCTATCGTGATGCTTGGTGTATTCAAAGGTAAAGAAATTGATTTCGGAGTGTTATTCGAAGGCTTCCAGGACTATGGACGTATTTTTGTAACGAAGTTGCTACAGGGTATCTATACCGCTTTGTGGATGTTGCTGTTGGTTGTACCAGGAATTATTAAGCACTATTCTTATGCAATGACCGACTATATCTTGAAAGAAGAACCCGAAATGAAAAACAATGCAGCTATTGAGAAAAGTATGGCTATGATGGAAAACAACAAGATGAAACTGTTCATGCTTGATTTGAGCTTTATCGGTTGGGCTATCCTTTCTCTCTTTACTTTCGGTATCGGATTCTTTTTCCTGCAACCTTATGTGCAGGTTGCTCATGCTGCTTTCTATGAAGATTTGAAAGCACAACAAGGTGGAAATGTAGAAGTAAACGTTGAAGTGAATGTTGAGATTTAATAACACGAATCATTCAATATTATAGAAGAATGGAGCATAGAGAAATCTGTGCTCCATTTCTTTTTGTCAGTTGCGTCAAAATCAGTACCTTTGCGGCCTAATCAGGATTGATATGGGAAAGAATAAATTAGAAAAGTTTGCCGATATGGCGAGTTATCCACACGTGTTCGAATATCCTTATTCGGCAGTAGATAACGTGCCTTTTGACATGAAGGGGAAATGGCATAAGGAGTTTTTTAAAAACGATCATCCGATTGTGCTCGAACTAGGCTGCGGACGTGGTGAGTACACCGTCGGCTTGGGTAAAATGTTTCCCGAAAAGAACTTTATAGCAGTTGATATAAAAGGTGCCCGTATGTGGACGGGAGCAACGGAATCATTACAGGCCGGAATGAAGAATGTCGCTTTCCTGCGTACCAATATTGAAATCATTGAACGTTTTTTTGCCGAAGGCGAAGTAAGTGAAATATGGCTTACCTTCTCTGATCCGCAAATGAAGAAAGCAACCAAGCGATTGACTTCCACCTATTTTATGGAACGGTACCGTAAATTCTTGCAGCCGAATGGCATTATCCACCTGAAAACGGACAGCAACTTCATGTTTACCTATACAAAATACATGATTGAAGCGAACCGTCTTCCCGTTGAGTTTATGACCGAAGATTTATATCATTCCGATTTGGTAGATGATATTCTCGGTATCAAGACTTATTATGAACAACAATGGCTCGATCGTGGTTTAGCTATTAAGTATATCAAATTCCGGCTTCCGCAGGAAGGTCAATTGCAAGAACCGGATGTAGAAATAGAACTTGATCCTTATCGTAGTTACAATCGTAGCAAACGTAGCGGATTAAGTACAAGTAAATAGTTTTGTGCAGTAACAATCGCCCTTAAAGTGAACTGACACTTAATCGAATGGTGATTTTAAATTGTAAATAGTAAATCGTCAAATAGTAAATAAAATGACTCTCTATCCTAAATTGATATTAGATGCATTGGCAACGGTGCGTTATCCCGGTACGGGAAAGAATCTGGTGGAAGCGGAGATGGTTGCCGATAATCTCCGTATTGATGGCATGACTGTCAGCTTCTCATTGATCTTTGAGAAACCGACTGATCCGTTTATGAAATCAATGTTGAAGGCTGCGGAAACAGCTATCCATACGTATGTCTCTCCTGATGTGCAGGTAACGATCACAGCGGAAAGTAAACAAGCTGCCCGTCCGGAAGTTGGCAAGCTCCTTCCGCAAGTGAAGAATATAGTCGGCATATCTTCCGGTAAAGGTGGAGTAGGCAAGTCTACGGTGTCTGCGAATCTGGCTGTTGCTTTGGCTAAATTAGGTTATAAAGTAGGTTTGCTTGATGCTGATATTTTTGGTCCTTCTATGCCGAAGATGTTTCAGGTGGAAGATGCACGCCCTTATGCTGAACGTATCGACGGTCGTGACATGATTATTCCGGTAGAAAAATATGGAGTGAAATTATTATCTATCGGCTTCTTTGTCGATCCGGATCAGGCAACTTTGTGGCGTGGTGGAATGGCTAGTAATGCGTTGAAACAGTTGATTGCTGATGCAGCTTGGGGAGAGTTGGATTATTTTCTGATAGACCTTCCTCCCGGAACCAGTGATATTCATTTGACAGTTGTTCAAACGCTGGCCATGACAGGGGCGATTGTTGTCAGCACTCCGCAGGCAGTGGCTTTGGCAGATGCCCGTAAGGGAATCAATATGTTTACCAATGATAAGGTAAATGTACCTATCCTTGGTTTGGTTGAAAATATGGCTTGGTTTACTCCTGCCGAACTTCCCGAAAATAAATACTATATCTTCGGAAAAGAAGGCGCAAAGAAACTGGCTGAAGAGATGAATGTTCCTTTGTTGGGACAGATACCTATCGTACAAAGCATTTGCGAAGGGGGAGATAATGGTACACCTGTTGCGTTGGATGAAGATTCCGTAACCGGACGTGCTTTCTTATCCCTGGCTGCCAGTGTCGTTCGCCAAGTAGATCGACGGAATGTAGAGATGGCGCCGACTCAAATCGTGGAAATGCATAAATAAGTGGAATCTGGAGTTGGATAGCTTTGCAGTAAGTTATCCATAGGATATAAAACGAGCCTCTGTAGTCTTTTCAAAGACTATGGAGGCTCGTTTATTTATTGATTTTTAGGATTACGTATTCTTGCAAAATAATCTTATATTATAATCCGCGTAATCCGTGCCTAAATATATTATATAAACTAATTATGATGACATACTTATGTAGCAATTGTTGTTGGCGGATTTTCCTCTATAAGATAGAGGTTGTGTCAAAACGTTGGCACAACCTCTTTTATATTTTACAGTTCTGCTATATTTTCTTTTGGCTATGCTGCTTTTTCCTCATGCATTTGGCAACAAGTTGCTATATTCCAATTA
>NZ_JAPQKZ010000061.1:0-30429 GCF_027257075.1 Bacteroides sp. LFL-34
AGGAACTGGAACTGCCGCTGATGAAAACCTTTATCCCCGATACCAAACGCTACAAAAAGGAACTGGTGGCGGATAAAAAGGCGGTGTTCCGCTCCACGCTCTTTCCCGCCAGCCGCCCGTTGGTAAGGGGAAGCAACTTGGAAGAACTGATAACCGAAATAGTGTACTACATCAAATTAAAATGATATGGCAAAGCAAAGCGGCGGGATGCCGAAGATAGACGAGGATTTTATGCGGGAACTTATCTCGCAGGGTGTACCCGCCAAGCGGGAGAGCCAGCCGGATGATGAACCGCAGCCCGGCAGCGAAACGGAAACCGCCCACGAGGGACGGCAGGCTGAAACAGTGCAAGTAGAGAAACCGACACCCCGCAAGCGCAAGGGCGGTTCGGGCGACTACCGGGAAACCTACTTTCAGAAAGTGGAACTGGCAGACCGACAGCCCTTGTACGTGAGCCGAACCACGCATGAGAAGCTGATGCGTATCGTGACGGTGATAGGCGGGCGAAAGGTGACGGTAAGCAGCTACGTGGAAAACATTCTGCTGCGCCACTTCGAGCAGTACCAAGACGAGATAAACACCCTGTACGAAAGCCACTTCCAAAAGCCTGTCTGACTATGGTAATCTATTGCATACTTACCGGGCTTTTGGTGTACTACATCGCCCTGTGGCTGTGGTATCGCTACACGGACAGCCGGACATCACCGGGCAAAACGGATGATGCGCCGCTTCCACGAAACGGGGTTTCAGGCTACACGCTGATAGGTGAAAGCCGATACAAGAGCGGACAATTTCAGACAGCGCAGGACAAATCGGGACACCTCCCGCAAGCGGCTGAAAATGATACTATTTTTGCGCCGCAGGCTGACGGACTGCCGGAAGAAACGCCCGGTTACGAGAATGACGAACCCGACTACGAGGACGAGGAAATAGCCGGGTACATGGACGGTGACGATGATACCGGGCGGGCTACGGGCGTGAGCTTTGACGAACTGGGCGAAGCGGTACGCACGGCGAACGCCGACAACCCCACCGAAACGGAACAGCGGCAAGCCGCCGGGACACTGGCAAGGATTGAGGGGACGAACCTCTACGATGCGGTGGTGGAGAACATCAACGGCGGGCTGGCAAAGGTGGCGGAACTGCTGGGACGCAACGAAGCGGAACTGGCTGCGGCTGCTGTCCCTGCCGAAGCTGGCAATAAAAGCAAGGAACACGAAGCGTTCGACATGAACGATTTCCTATAATATAATAATGTATAAGCCTGACAGCATGAAACAGCGTGATTACGGTTGATTGGCAACCTGAAAACCAAACAGACAAACGGGACTATCCCCGACCACTAAAATTTCAAATTATTCACCAGCCGGGAAAGGCGGACTATCCACCCGCCGCCCGGCATTAAAAACAAATCACAATGAGAAAGAAAATCTTCTTGTCGGCGGCTATACTTGCCGCCGTGGTAAGTGCCTACGCACAAGGAAACGGGCAGGCGGGCATCACCGAAGCCACGAACCTAATCACCGGGTATTTCGACCCCGGAACAAAACTGGTGTACGCAATCGGGGCGGTCTGCGGCTTGATTGGCGGGGTAAAAGTATATAACAAGTTTTCAAGCGGCGACCCCGACACCTCAAAGACCGCCGCCAGTTGGTTCGGGGCGTGCATCTTCCTGATTGTAGCCGCCACTATCCTGCGCTCGTTCTTCCTCTAAACCTGCGGCTATGTCTGACGAGTTGTTGAGGGCTAAGCCCGAAAAATATCAGGTAAACAGGGGTATCGGGAAGCCCGTGGAGTTCAAGGGGCTGAAAAGCCAGTACCTCTTTATCTTTTGCGGCGGCTTGCTCGCCGTCTTCGTGGTGTTCATCGTCCTGTTCATGGCGGGCGTGAACCAGTGGCTATGTATCGGTTTCATCGTGTCGGCTTCGCTGCTGCTCGTGTGGCAGACGTTCCGGCTCAACGCCAAGTACGGCACGCACGGGCTGATGAAAGCCGCCGCACGCAAACGGCATCCACGCTTCATTATCAGCCGAAAGGCGATACCCCGATTATTCACCTACAAAAAAAGAAAGGAAGAAAGACCATGAGAAATATGTTAAAGGCTACCACGCTGGAAAGGAAATTCCCCCTTTTGGCGGTGGAGAACGGCTGCATCATTTCAAAGGATGCGGACATAACGGTGGCTTTCAGGGTGGAACTGCCCGAACTGTTCACCGTCACCAGTGCCGAGTACGAAGCCATACATTCGGCATGGTACAAGGCAATCAAGGTGCTGCCCGACTACTCCATAGTACACAAGCAGGACTTCTTCATCAAGGAGAACTACCAGCCCGACACGGAAAGGGACGAGCTTAGTTTTTTAAGCCGCTCCTTTGAACGGCACTTCAATGAACGCCCGTTCCTGAACCATTACTGCTACCTGTTCCTGACAAAGACGACAAGGGAGAGAAGCCGCCGACAGAGCGACTTCTCCACCCTATGCCGGGGCAGGATTGTACCGCAGGAGATAGCCGACAAGGAAGCGGCGGCAAAGTTCATCGAAGCGGTCGGGCAGTTTGAAAGGATTATGAACGACAGCGGGTTTGTCACCCTTACCCGGCTGGCGGCATCGGAAATCACCGGGCAGGACGGAAAGGCGGGCATCATCGAGAAATACTTCTCGCTATCGCAGACAGATACCACCTGCCTGAAAGACATCGGGCTGTACCCGGAAGAAATGCGTGTCGGGGACGACATACTGTGCCTGCACACGCTTTCGGACGTGGAAGATTTGCCCGGAAAGGTCGGGACGGACACACGGTTTGAGAAGCTGTCCACTGACCGGAGCGACTGCCGACTGTCATTCGCCGCCCCGGTGGGCGTGCTGTTGTCGTGCAACCACGTCTATAACCAGTTCATCTTCATAGACGACCACGCCGAAAACCTGAAGAACTTCGAGCAGACCGCCCGGAACATGCAATCGCTCTCCCGTTATTCCCGTGCCAACCAAGTGAACAAGGAATGGATAGACGAGTACCTGAACGAAGCGCACAGCAAGGGGCTTGTATCGGTGCGCTGCCACTGCAACGTCATGGCATGGAGTGACGACCGGGAAGAACTCAAACGCATACGCAACGATGTGGGAAGCCAGCTTGCGCTAATGGAGTGCAAGCCACGCCACAACACGGTCGATACGCCCACGCTCTTTTGGGCGGGCATACCCGGAAACGAAGCGGACTTCCCCGCAGAGGAAAGTTTCTACACGTTCTTGGGGCAGGCTCTCTGCCTGTTCGTGGAAGAAACGAACTACAAGAGTTCGCTTTCGCCGTTCGGCATCAAAATGGTGGACAGGGTGAGCGGTCGCCCGCTGCATATCGACATATCGGATTTGCCCATGAAGAAAGGCATCACGACCAACCGCAACAAGTTCATACTTGGGCCGAGCGGGTCGGGTAAGTCTTTCTTTACCAACCACATGGTGCGTCAGTATTACGAGCAGGGGGCGCACGTGCTGCTGGTAGATACGGGTAACAGTTACTTGGGGCTGTCCCAGCTTATCCACAACCGCACGCACGGCGAGGACGGGATTTATTTCACCTACACCAACGAGAACCCGATAGCGTTCAACCCGTTCTATGTCGAGGACGGGGTATTCGACATAGAGAAGAAAGAGAGCATCAAGACCCTTATACTCACCCTGTGGAAGCGGGATGATGAAGCCCCGAAGCGGTCGGAAGAAGTGGCGTTGTCAAACGCCGTGAGTGCCTATATCGAACTGACAGGCAAAGACCGTTCGGTAACGCCCTGCTTCAACACGTTCTACGAGTTTGTCCGGGATGATTACCGCCGACAGCTTGAACAGAAGAACGTCAGGGAAAAGGATTTTGACATAAACAATTTCCTGAACGTGCTTGAACCGTACTATCGTGGCGGTGAGTACGACTACCTGCTGAACTCCGACAAGGAACTGGATTTGTTGCACAAACGCTTCATTGTCTTTGAGTTGGACAACATCAAAGACCACAAGATTTTATTCCCGGTAACGACTATCATCATCATGGAAGCCTTTATAAACAAGATGCGCAAGTTAAAGGGAATAAGGAAGTTAATACTAATCGAGGAAGCGTGGAAAGCGATTGCATCGGCGAACATGGCGGACTATATCCGCTACCTCTACAAAACCGTCCGAAAATATTTCGGGGAAGCGATTGTAGTCACGCAAGAGATTGAGGATATTATTTCTTCCCCTATCGTGAAAGAGAGTATCATCAATAACTCGGACTGCAAAATCCTGTTAGACCAAAGAAAATATCTCAACAAGTTTGACAGCATACAGAACCTCTTGGGACTGACCGACAAGGAGCGTTCGCAGATATTGTCTATCAACATGGCGAACCACCCCGGACGGAAGTACAAGGAAGTTTTCTTCTCGCTGGGCGGCACGCAGTCGGCGGTGTACGCCACAGAAGTTTCATTGGAAGAATATTACACCTTCACGACAGAGGAAAGCGAGAAAATGGAACTGTTCGCACTTGCCGACAAGCTGGGCGGCAACCTTGAACTGGCTATCAAGAGGCTTGCAGAAAGCAAACGTAATCCCCAATCATCAACAACTTAAAAATCAGGAACATGAAAAGAACAATTCTCCTTATGGCGGTATGCCTTTGCTTCATCGGCAACGCATCCGCACAGTGGGTGGTGTCAGACCCCGGCAATTTGGCACAGGGCATCATCAACACCACCAAGCAGATAGTGCAGACTTCCACCACAGCCAAAAACACGCTGGACGGCTTCATGGAAGCGCAGAAGATTTTCCAGCAGGGAAAAGTCTATTACGATGCGCTCAAAGCGGTACACGATGTTGTCAAGGGCGGCATCAAGGTGAAGAAGTCCATTGAACTGGTGGCGGAAATATCCGAAATCTACGTGCGAAACTACCAGAACATGCTGGCTGACCCGAACTACACGCCGGATGAACTCACCGCCATTTCAGCCGGGTATGCCAAGCTGCTCTCCGAAAGTGCGGACGTGTTGCAGGACTTGAAGAATGTAGTGAACGTGACGGGTATGTCGCTGACGGATGCCGAAAGGCTGGCGGTAATCAACAACGCCTACAAAAGCCTGCTCAACTACCGCAACCTCGTGAACTACTACACCCGAAAGAACATATCCGTGTCCTACCTGCGGGCAAAGAAGAAGAACGACACAGACCGGGTGCTGGCTCTTTACGGCTCGGCGGATGAACGCTACTGGTAACATATAAATCGGTATGCCTATGTTATTAGCAGCGGTGGATTTTGACAACCTGCACCAAGTGTTGCGGGTGCTGTACGATGAAATGATGCCCTTGTGCAGCAACATGACGGGGGTAGCCAAAGGAATAGCCGGGCTGGGTGCGCTGTTCTATGTAGCCGCCAAAGTGTGGCAGTCGCTCGCACGTGCCGAACCCATAGACGTGTACCCGCTCCTGCGTCCCTTTGCGCTGGGGCTGTGCATCATGTTCTTTCCCACGTTCGTGCTGGGGACTATCAACACGGTATTGTCGCCAGTGGTGAAAGGGTGCAACCAACTTATGGAAACGCAGACTTTCGACATGAACGAATACCGGGCACAGAAAGACCGACTGGAATATGAAGCCCTGATGCGTAGCCCCGAAACGGCTTACCTCGCTTCGGACGAGGAATTTGACAGGCAACTGGAAGAACTGGGCTGGTCGCCCTCCGATATGGTAACTATGACGGGTATGTATATGGACAGGGCGGCGTACAATATAAAGAAGTCCGTCCGGGACTGGTTCAGGGAACTGCTGGAAATGCTCTTTCAGGCGGCGGGGCTGATTATAGACACGCTGCGCACGTTCTTCCTAATCGTGTTAAGCATACTGGGTCCGCTGGCGTTTGCGATTTCCGTCTATGACGGTTTCCAAAGCACGCTGACCCAGTGGATTTCACGCTATATATCCATTTACCTGTGGCTACCCGTGTCGGACTTGTTCAGCAGCGTGCTGGCACGCATACAAACCCTGATGCTACAAAAAGACATCGAGCAGCTTTCAGACCCGAATTTCATTCCTGACGGGAGCAGCACCGTGTATGTAATCTTTATGATTATCGGCATCGTGGGCTACTTCACCATTCCAACGGTGGCAAGCTGGATAGTGTCGGCTGGCGGTACGTCTGCCTATAACCGCAACGTGGCACGGGCTGGGTCAATCGCCGGGGCGGCGGTCGGTGCGGCAAGCGGGAAAGTAACCGGGAAACTACTCAAATAACCAACATCAATATTTAGTATATGGAATTTAAGTCATTAACGAACATCGAAACGAGTTTCCGGCAAATCAGGCTCTTTGCGCTGGTATTCATCTGCCTGTGCGCACTGGTGACGGGCTTTGCCGTGTGGAACTCGTACAGCTTCGCCGAAAAGCAGCGGCAGAAGATATACGTCCTCGACAACGGCAAAAGCCTGATGCTGGCACTCTCGCAGGACATGGCGCAGAACAGACCCGTGGAAGCCAAGTCGCACGTGCGGCGTTTCCACGAACTTTTCTTCACGCTCTCACCCGACAAGGGGGCTATCGAAAGCAACATCAAACGCTCGCTGTTCCTCGCCGACAAGACCGCTTTCAACTATTACAAGGACTTGGCGGAAAAGGGCTACTACAACCGGGTGATTTCCGGAAACGTCACGCAGACGGTGGAGATTGACAGCGTGAAGTGCGACTTCGACCAGTACCCCTACAAGGTGAACACGTATGCCCGCCAGTTGATTGTCCGGGAAAGCAGCCTGACGGTGCGAAGCCTTGTGACCTCGTGCCGCCTGCTCAACGCCACACGGAGCGACAACAACCCGCACGGCTTCATCATCGAAGCGTTCACCATTACCGAGAACAAGGATTTGCAGACCATTAAGAGATAGCCTTATGGAAAGAAAACGAAACTACATCGGAAAGGTGCGGGACTGGGCGGACGACCGCCTGCGCCGAATGTGCGGACGGATTACGCCGGGCAAAAGGCTGGCGGTTATCCTCGTGATGTTCTTCTTCCTTGGCGGCTTGTCTATCTACATTACCGTTTCATCAATCTACAACATCGGGAAGCGGGACGGCAGGCGGCTGCAAATAGAACACATCAGGCAACTGCCGTTGCACGGCAACGACACAACCAAAAGTATCAACCCCTTAAACAGACCGCAATATGGAAGAAGTACAGAAGAATGAGAACGGCACGACCGTACCGCAGGCGGACGGGAAGCCGAAAAAGGAAGATAAACCCAAACGGGAACTTACCCCGCAGCAGGTGCAGCAGCGCAGGAAAATGATAGTCTTCCCGCTGATGTTCCTTGCCTTTGCCGGGTGCATGTACCTGATATTCGCACCCTCCGGCAAAGAGGACGTGAACGTGGAAAGCGTGGGCGGCTTCAACGCCGACATACCCCTGCCCGCAGAGGACGGGATTATAGCCGACAAGCAAAAGGCTTACGAACAGGCGATGATAAGCCGCAGGCAGCAGGAGAAGATACAGTCCTTGCAGGACTTCGGTTTCACCGGGAACGATGAAGCGGAAGAACCGCAAGCGGAAATCGACCTGATGCCGGAAGAGGATGCGAAGCCCCAAAGGGGCGGCGGTGCTTCTTCGGCATACGCTTACCGGGACATCAACCGCCAGTTAAGCACGTTCTATGAAACTCCGGCGGTGGACGAGGAAAAAGAGGACTTGAAGCGGCAGGTAGCGGAACTGACCGATAGGCTGCAACAACAGAACGCCACACCCACCGCTGACGACCAAATGGCACTCTTGGAAAAGTCCTACGAGCTGGCGGCAAAGTACATGAACGGCGGGCAGGGACAAGTCGCACAAGTCCCGGTAACGGGCGACATTGACCGCAAGCCGGATGCGGTGGCGGTGCAGGCTGTCAGGGAAACGACCGTTTCGGGATTGCGGCAGCCCATGAGCGATGCCGACTTCATCCGGGCTTACAGCCAGCCACGAAACTACGGCTTCAACACGGCAGTAGGCACGGGGTACGCTATGGGAAAGAACACGGTAGCCGCCTGCATCCACCAAGACCAAACCCTGACGGACGGGCAGGCGGTGAAACTACGGCTGCTCGAACCCATGCAGGCGGGGAACATAGTCGTGCCGAAGAATACCCTCGTGGCGGGGACGGCAAAGGTGCAGGGCGAGCGGCTTGACATACTGGTGTCCTCGATTGAGTACGCTGGCAACATCATCCCGGTGGAACTCGCCGTGTTCGACACGGACGGGCAAAAGGGGCTGTCCGTCCCGTCCTCTATGGAGCAGGAAGCGTTCAACGAAGCTATGGCGAATATCGGAAGCGGGCTGGGTACAAGCATTTCCTTTGCCCAAAGTGCCGGGCAGCAGGTGGCTATGGACGTGACAAGGGGATTGCTGCAAGGAACGTCCGGCTACCTCGCCAAGAAGTTCCGAACCGTGAAAGTGAAGCTGAAAGCCGGGTACAGGGTGATGCTTTACGCCAAACAACAATAACCATTTTATCAACCGTTAAAATTTCAATTAGCAATGAAACAGATTTTTGTAATGTTCGCCCTCTTGCTGGGCGTGTGTGCGGCAAACGCACAAACCACTGACACCGTGAAGTATGCGGCTGGCAACGACTTGTACCGGGGGATTACCCGGAAACTCCCGTACCGCCAAATGGTTACGCCCTACGGCGTGGAAGTGACCTTTGCCAAGACGGTGCATATCATCTTCCCCGCCGCCGTCCGCTATGTCGATTTGGGAAGCAACCATATCATAGCGGGCAAGGCGGACGGTGCGGAGAACGTAATCAGGGTGAAAGCCACGACAGAGGGCTTTCCGGGAGAAACGAACTTCTCCGTTATCTGCGAGGACGGCAGTTTCTTTTCGTTCAACGCCAAGTACGCCCGTGAACCGGAAATGCTCAACATCGAAATGAAAGACTTCTTGGAGAATGAAGATACGTCCGACTTCTCACATACCCGGATGAACATCTATTTCCGGGAACTGGGGAATGAAAGCCCGCTATTGGTGAAACTGATAATGCAGAGCATCTACAAGAACAATGACCGGAAAGTGCGCCACTTGGGTAGCAAGCGTTTCGGCATACAGTTCTTAATCAAGGGGATTTACACCTATAACGGGATGCTCTATGTACACACGCAGACAAAGAACAGTTCCAACGTGCCTTTCGATACCGACTTCATCAAGTTTAAGATAACCGATAAGAAAGTACCCAAGCGCACGGCTATTCAGGAAACGGTGCTGGATGCGGTACGTAGCTACAACGAGGTGATAGAGATTGCAGGAAAAAGTACCGTGCGCACGGTGTACGCCCTGCCGAAGTTCACCATTCCTGACGACAAGCTGCTGGTCGTGGAACTCTACGAGAAGAACGGCGGGCGGCATCAGACCATACGGGTGGAGAACGCCGACATCGTGAACGCAGAAGTGATTGACGAACTAAAAATCAAATAGGGAATGAAAAGACACATCTTTATAATGATGCTCTTTGCGCTGTGCCTGACCTCGTTTCAGGCACATGCGCAAAGATACCTGCCGGGCATGAAAGGCTTGCAAGTCACGGCGGGCATGGCGGACGGGGTGCATTGGAACTCCGACACGGATTTTGCCTACCACATCGGGGCGGCGTACAGCGTTTACACCAAGAACGCCAACCGCTGGGTGATTGGCGGCGAATACCTGCACAAGAAGTATGACTACAAGGATATGCAGATACCCGTAGAACAGTTCACCGCAGAGGGCGGCTATTACCTGAAATTCCTATCGGACAGGCGAAAGACTTTTTTCCTTTCATTGGGATTGTCGGCTCTCGCCGGGTACGAAACAAGCAACCGAAGCGAAAAGCTGCTGCCGGACGGCTCTACCTTGCTGGATAAGGATTGCTTCATCTACGGCGGTGCGCTGACGCTGGAACTGGAAGCCTACCTGACCGACCGGATAGCCTTGCTTGTCAGTGCAAGGGAACGGGCGTTGTTCGGCTCGGACATAGGCAAGTTCCACACGCAGGTATCTTTGGGACTGAAATTCATTATCAACTGACCGCTATATAATAATGTATATGAAGAATGTAATGTATAAAATCATCATGGGCTGCTACATCGTGGCCGCCCTCGTGCTTGTCACCGCCTGTAATGACAACTTGGATATTCAGCAGGCGTACCCGTTCAGCATCGAAACACTGCCAGTACCCAAAAGGCTGAAAGTCGGGGAAACCGCCGAAATACGCTGCCGACTGGTGCGTGGCGGCTATTACCAGCCGACTACCTATCAGATAAGGTATTTCCAGCCGGACGGCAAAGGGAAGCTGGAAATGGATAACGGCACGGTGTTCCTGCCCAATGACCTCTACCCGCTGGAGAAAGAAACGTTCTGGCTCTACTACACCTCGGCATCGACCGACCAGCAGACGATTGACATTTATATCATCGACAGCTTCGGGCAGATGCAGCAACTTACACTATCATTTAATAATGACAACAGCGAAGAAGAAACGGAAACAATAACCCCCTAATAATAAAACGACATGGTAAAAATAGAATTGGATATAGAAGGCATCTCGTGGTACATAGAAACCACGTTGGAAACAGATACAGTTCCGGCAGTAGGTGACATCATCATTATGGACAAGGACTGTATTTCCGAACGTGACAGTGCTGAATTATGGAAAACGCCGTCCAATCAGGTTTTCAAATGGGCGGACGAAGAAGATGATGCGCCTGTAATGGAATGGTTCGATTGCGACACGGAAATGCTTGTCAATAAACGGACATGGAAATATGACATCGAGGAAGAAGAAACCGTGTGCATACTTGGTGTAAAATTTATTCACTATGAGGATTTATAGTTGCGACATTCGTTTTTATCATCCTCTTGGGAAACCGGGTATGGAATGATACGCAAAGCGTAAATATCGGGCAGACATCCCGCCGGGAAGCATCGGCGGGATGTTTCCATGATAGGGAAAACGAAAGGCTTCTTTGTTACTTTCTTCACCCGCTGGCAGGCTCACGGAAGAAAGTAACGGCGGCAAGCAGCCGCCGTTTTCTATCAACTGGTTTTAAGGCTCTTTATGGACGTGTATTTCTCTAACCACACCTTTACCTGCTCCATGTTATATTCGCCCGTGATGATTGCCGTATGGTCGTCTATAGCTACAAACCGGACACTTTCATAGCTGTTTACCCAGCCTTGCAGGGAACAGACACCCCACGTTGCAACATCTTCAAAAACACTGCGGTCTATCCGGCTGATTGGTTCGCCGAAAACTACCGTCATTATCTGAAAGTCCGGTTTATCCTCCAACAGTTGCAAATGGTGCAGCGTGCCGAACTCGTCTATTTTGCGCCCCCACGCCCACACATCATTATACAAATCATCGCCCCACTGGTGCGGGTGGTCGAAACGGACTTTTACCTCTATGGTGTGTTCGTTTTCTTCTGTGTCCTCGATAACGCCCGTTACCATTAAGCCCGTAAAAATGCACTCGCAACGCCTGCCGATAAGCTCCTTGTTTACTTCTGTTGTTTTCATGTCCCTAAAATTTACTTGTTTATTACTCCGTTCTTCTTCGCTATCCATTCGTCACGCCTGCGGCGGCACTCGTCCAGCGTTTTGGCTACCGTGCTGAAAAGTTCGCCGTCCGTGTGGCGGTAGTCATATTGATAATAAATTTGTCCCCTGAAAGCCCCTAAACAGCATTTCACGAACTTTTCTTCTCCCGGTGTTTGGGTAATGCTTACCCCGTTTTTGTTAAGTGACTGCATGATGTTCTATTTTTTTTAATGGTTATAATATCAGTAAAGAAAGCAACAGCAGGAAAAGCAGAGCCACGCCCAGCGCATAAAGGGCTGAAAGGCAGACCCGGAGCAGGAAACGGGCGGCACAAAACACGATATACGCCGTTATCGCCGTGCCTGCTCCGGCTACGCTGGTAAACCGCCATGCAAGGCAGAGCAGCAACACCCGCCAAAGGATTTTATAAATGCTTTTCCGTTTCATCGCTTGGTCGTTTTTAACGGGCAGGGCTTTGACACCCCGCCCGGATTGGTTGTTATGCCGCACGGAACACAAAACCGTCATCAAACCAGTAATCGCACATAAAAAGGTCACGGGCGAACTTTTCATAATCGAAATAGGTCTTTGCGAACTCCGGCAGGTCGTAGCATTCCTCGATAATTTCATAGGCGAAATCTTCTTCATCGTCATATTGACCCAGATACTCGTCCCGGAAATCACGTACAAGGTCGTCCGCATCTTCCTCGCCCAAATCATGGCTTTTATAGTTGCACCACACGAAAAAGGCTTCCTGCTCGGTGTCGCTCAAATCCTCCACCGCATCACGCAGGGCGAAGAAGTTTTCAGAAATCCAGCTTTCGCCGATTAAGCCCTCCGGCACGTTCTCCCAGTCCTGAAACATGTATTCCGCATCTTCCTCGTCCTTGTGAAGTTCCCGGCAGGCTTCATAAAATTCTTCCTTGTCCGAATAGTCCGAAAGGTCGAGCCATGCGCCGGACAATGAACCGTTGTTGTACTTGGCATAAGTGCCTACATAAACTTTTGCTTCCGATAATACCTTTGCTTCCATATTGCTGTAATTTTTTAAGTTTTTAATTTTATGCGGATTTGAGAGGTGAGGGAGTTGAAGTTTCACTGAATTTTTTTCCTGTTTCCCGTAAATCCGACTTTTTTTTTATGCGTCTTCCGGTCGGGTCGGTCGTTTTCGTTTCACATAGGCGTAAAAGGGTAGTGTTTAGAGTTTGCAAGGTTTTGGGCAAAAAATACCTCGCAAGGCAGGGAAGATTTTTTCGCCAAACCGGAACGGCTCGACCTTGCAAAATCGTGAAGAACACGTAACTACCTTTGCCTATTGAAATGATTAAAACGACTGTCCCGGCTGGGGGACTGCGTAAGAGGAAGATTTACAAATAGGGAAACTGGGGAAAAGTGCCTGTTCTCTTTCATCTTTTAGGGAACACTCCATGCGGGCGGGAAAGGCAAGGGTGTTGTGAGCTTGCTTGCAATACGCTTGTGCGGGTTTCCAACGGCTCTTTTCACGAAATACAGTCAGCCATGCCACGCACGGCTGGCGTTTCGGGAAATGTGCCAGTTGGAAAAGGATATAAAAAATGCGGGTAGTCGGTAGACTGCCCGCAAGGTGGAAGAATGTACAATGCTGGGATATAGGTTATTAAGTGGAATTTCGTTACCGAAATCGTTACCTATTCGTTCTTGCCACGGTTATAGGTAACGAAACCTACCGGACGGCGTTCTTTCTGTTGTTTCGACTGGCTCAAAAGCTGGGTAAGGGCTTGGTACAGTTCGTTGAACTGCGCATCGGTGCTTACCTCCAGTTCCTCGATGCGCCTTGACAGTTCCTCGTAACCGATTGCCATTTGGCGCATGAGGACAAAAGCCCGCATGATTGAAATGTTTACTTCTATGGCTACTTTGGAGCGGAGAACCGAAGAAAGCATGGCTACGCCCTGCTCGGTGAAAGCCATAGGCATAGCAACGCCGAAGTTGTAAGCAGGGGGTATCACATTTTGTGATACCCCTATGGATAACAGCAAGTTAGCTTCCTCTTGGGTGAGTACAAACATAAAATCACCCGGAAAACGCTCGATATTGCGCTTGACCGCCTGCTTCAAGGCTCGTGTTTCCACTTGGTAGAGTTCTGCCAAATGATAATCGAGCATCACCCGGCAACTTCTGACCTCAAAAATCTTGTTTTGGATAATCTGCAAATCCATAATCGTATATTTTAGGAGATTTAGCAATGTTGGAATAATAGTAAGGACTGGTCACAAATTGTGACCAGTTCCATATAATCAAGATTACATGGCAACTTCCTTGTAAATCTTCTCAATGCCGACAAACTTCTTGTCAAGCCCCTGCATATCGCTGCCTATCTTGCTGTTGGTGATGCGGGCGTAGATTTGCGTAGTTTCTATGTTTGTGTGTCCCAGCATCTTGGACACCGTTTCAATGGGTACGCCCTTTGACAGCGTGGTGGTCGTGGCGAACGTGTGCCGGGCAAGGTGGAATGTCAGGTTCTTTTTAATACCGCATATATCGGCAATCTCTTTCAAGTAGGCGTTTAGCTTCTGATTGCTGATTACGGGAAGTATCTTGCCGTCCGGCAACTTGCCCTTGTACTTCTTCAAAATCATCTTGGGAATATCCAGCAGGGGGACATTCACGTCCGTGTTGGTCTTTACCCGCTTGGTGATTATCCAAAGGTTGCCGTCAAAAGACTTTTGGATATTCTCCTGCCGCAAATTGGCGACATCGCTGTATGCCAGACCGCAGAAACAGGAAAAGACGAACAAGTCCCTGACGTGTTCCAGCCGTTCGGAAACCATTTTCTTTTTAAGGATAATTTTAATCTCGTCCTCTGTCAGATAACCCCTGTCCACTTTTTCCAGCCGGATTTTGTAGCTGGCGAAAGGGTCGCCCACCAGTATGCCGTTGTTACGGGCGATGATGATGATACGCTTGAAGAACTGCATGAACTTGGCGGTGGTGTTGTAGCCGCACTTGCAGGCGGTACGCAAATACAACTCAAAATCGGTAATGAACATCGGGCTTATCTCCTTTATGGATATGTCCGATACGTTGTACTTGCTTTGGATAAATTCAGCGAGGTGGCGGCGGGTCACTTCATACTTGCGGTAGGTCGCTATCGTCTTGGATATGCCTACAAGCTGCTTCACATCGTCATTGTGCTTTTGGAACAATGAAAGGATTGTTTCGTGGCTCTCGCTGTGTCCCAAGAACTCGTTTTTCACTTTCTCGGCGGTCACGTAATTGTCACGCCGCTGCATTTCGTGGTAAATGGTATTCAGGGAAGAACGTATGTCGTCCAAAAGGGCGTTTATCCTCCCGGCATCCCTGCCTTTGGCTTTGCCCGCAGTAATGCTCCAGTTGTCGGGCTGGATGCTCTGTTTCGTACTGAACTGGCAAAGTTTGCCGTCTATGGTGATGCGTGCCATAATCATAACCTCGCCGTTTTTCTTTTCAGAACCTTTCTTCAAATAAAAAAGAACCTTGAATGTCGATTTCATAACTCACTTTTTTTAGTTGCAAAATTAATTTTTACCTCTCGTTTTCGAGTTATGCAGACTATGGACTAATCAAGTCATTATCAGGTCATTTATGGACAAATCGTTACCGTTTTTGTCCGGCGGGGAATAGGTAACGATTTAGTAACGAAACTTTGTCTTTTACCGTACTTTTGAAGTCTTGGAAGCAGGACTTTCGGGCAATAAAAAAAGCCACAAATCATTGATTTGTAGCTTTTTGTCCGTTTGCTGACCATTTCTGTCCAGCACGTTCAGCGGAGAGACAGGGATTCGAACCCCGGGTACCTCGCAGTACAACGGTTTTCAAGACCGCCGCAATCGACCACTCTGCCACCTCTCCAAAACTCCTTTATCAGAAGTGCTTTCCGTTGAAAGCGGTGCAAAGGTACGAATCATTTTTAAATCTGCAAACATTCTGATATTTTTTTCGCGAATTAATCGTATTTTTGCAGTTCATTAGTAAGAACAGAAATATGATATACCCTCAAAACTTTGAGCAAAAGATAGGATTCGACCAGATAAGACAGTTACTAAAAGATAAGTGCCTCAGTACTTTAGGTGAAGAAAGAGTTACAGACATGAACTTTTCCGAGCAACATGAAGAGGTTGAGGAGAAATTAAACCAAGTAACAGAGTTTGTCCGCATCATCCAGGAAGAGGACGGATTTCCCGATCAATTTTTCTTTGATGTCCGTCCTTCGCTAAAACGTGTGCGAATAGAAGGAATGTATTTGGACGAACAAGAATTATTTGACCTACGCCGTTCATTAGAAACCATCCGTGACATTGTACGCTTTCTGCATCGGAATGAAGATGAAGAAGGAAACAATACCCCCTACCCCAGCCTGCAACGACTGGCAGGAGATATTGCCGTGTTCCCGCAACTGATAGGGAAAATAGACGGCATTCTTAACAAATATGGAAAAATCAAGGATAATGCCTCTACCGAATTAGCCCGCATACGTCGCGAACTTGCCAGTACGATGGGAAATATTTCCCGTTCATTAAACAGCATCCTGCGTAGTGCGCAGTCCGAAGGATACGTGGACAAAGATGTAGCTCCCACCATGCGTGACGGACGTCTGGTGATTCCAGTTGCCCCCGGACTCAAGCGAAAAATCAAAGGTATCGTACACGATGAATCCGCCAGTGGAAAAACTGTGTTTATAGAACCGGCGGAAGTGGTAGAAGCCAACAACCGCATCCGTGAACTCGAAGGTGATGAACGACGTGAGATCATTCGTATCCTTACCGAGTTCTCGAATATCCTTCGTCCATCTATTCCGGAAATTCTTCAATCATACGAATTTCTGGCAGAGATAGATTTTATCCGTGCGAAAAGTTACTTCGCCATACAGACCAATAGTCTGAAACCCGCCGTAGAGAATGAGCAACTACTGGATTGGACAATGGCAGTGCATCCTTTATTACAACTTTCATTAGCCAAACATGGAAAGAAAGTTGTACCACTGGATATAGAGCTCGATCAAAAACAACGTATCCTTATTATATCCGGACCGAATGCCGGAGGTAAGTCCGTCTGTTTGAAAACAGTCGGTTTGCTGCAATATATGCTGCAATGCGGCATGCTGATTCCCTTGCACGAACGTAGTCATGCCGGTATATTCAGTAGCATCTTTATCGATATTGGTGATGAGCAATCTATTGAAGATGATTTGAGTACCTACTCTTCTCACTTGACCAATATGAAAATCATGATGAAGAGCTGTAACGAACGGAGCCTCATCCTGATTGACGAGTTCGGTGGAGGTACGGAGCCGCAAATCGGAGGTGCTATTGCCGAAGCTGTACTGAAACGTTTCAACCAGAAAGGAACATTCGGAGTCATCACTACCCACTACCAGAATCTGAAACATTTTGCCGAAGATCATGAAGGAGTAGTGAACGGAGCCATGCTTTACGACCGTCATCTCATGCAAGCACTTTTCCAATTACAAATCGGTAATCCGGGAAGTTCGTTCGCCGTAGAAATTGCACGAAAAATCGGACTACCGGAAGATGTCATCGCAGATGCTTCGGAAATCGTAGGAAGCGAATACATCAATGCAGACAAATACCTTCAGGACATTGTACGCGACAAGCGTTACTGGGAAGGAAAACGTCAAACTATCCGTCAACGGGAAAAGCACATGGAAGAAACCATTACCCGTTACCAGACAGAGATAGAAGAATTGCAAAAATCCCGGAAAGAGATTATCCGGCAAGCAAAAGAAGAAGCGGAACGCATGCTTCAGGAATCCAATGCCCGCATTGAAAATACGATTCGTACAATAAAGGAAGCGCAAGCTGAAAAGGAAAAGACGCGCCAGGCACGTCAGGAACTGACAGACTTCCGTACTTCTCTGGATGCATTGGCATCTAAAGAGCATGAAGAGAAGATTGCAAAAAAAATGGAGAAACTAAAGGAAAAGCAAGAACGGAAGAAAAACAAGAAGAGTGAACCGAAAGCTGCAGTCTCTTCTCCATCAAGTGCCCCTAAAATAGTGCCGATTGCAATAGGAGAAAATGTAAAAATCAAAGGACAGACAAGCGTCGGCCAAGTGATGGAAATCAGTGGTAAAAATGCGACTGTTGCTTTTGGAAGCATAAAAACGACCGTAAAAATAGACCGTCTGGAACGTGCCAATCATACGCCCAAGACGGAAGGGATTGCAAAAAGCACTTTTGTCAGCAGCCAGACACACGATCAGATGTATGAAAAGAAGCTTAGCTTCAAACAGGACATTGATGTACGCGGAATGCGTGGGGATGAAGCCTTACAGGCAGTCACCTATTTTATTGATGACGCCATATTAGTCGGCATGGATCGTGTACGTATCCTTCACGGCACAGGAACGGGAATACTTCGTACACTTATCCGCCAATATCTGGCCACCGTACCGGGAGTCAGTCACTATTCCGACGAACATGTACAGTTTGGCGGTGCCGGAATCACAGTAGTCGATTTTGACTAACACGTAAACAAAACGTTCAAAGAACTTGTTCTCATTTAGAAAACCACTACCTTTGTTACAGTGGTTTTCTAAAACGAGAATAAAGCATGAAAAATAATCTGTTAAGCGAAAAGCTTATTTATACAGGAGAAAGTCTTACTCCTACCCATTTACATCTTTGTACTTACAATGCTACCGAGATGCAGGAAAGTTCTAGTGATACTTTTCAAGCCATCAAAGGTACGCTGAACAACGATCAAATCAACTGGCTACAGATACACGGAATGAAAAACACAGAAACTATCCGGGAAATTTGCAGTCATTTCGAAATAGACTTCCTTGTCTTACAAGATATATTGAATGCGGATCATCCGACCAAGATAGAAGAACATGATAAATACATTGTCCTGATCTTAAAGATATTCTATCCGAACGAACATAAAGAAGAAAATGAACTGGATGAACTGCTCCAACAGCAAGTCTGCCTTATCATAGGAAATAATTATGTACTGACTTTCCTCGAAAAAGAAACTGATTTCTTTGATGATGTCAGTTCTGCCTTGCGTAATGATGTTCTGAAGATACGCAGCCGTCAAACAGATTATCTACTTAGCGTACTGCTCAACAGCGTGATGGGAAACTACATTTCAACCATCTCTTCCATCGATGACGCACTCGAAGATTTGGAAGAAGAATTGCTAACCATCACCAGCGGAGACGACATCGGTATCCAGATTCAGGCATTACGACGCCAATATATGCTAATGAAAAAAGCAATCCTCCCCTTAAAAGAACAATATATAAAGCTATTGCGAGCAGAAAATCTGCTCATCCATAAAGTGAACCGCGCCTTTTTCAATGATGTAAACGACCACTTGCAATTTGTATTACAAACCATCGAAATCTGCCGGGAAACCCTTTCTTCATTAGTCGATCTATACATCTCCAACAATGACTTACGAATGAACGACATCATGAAGAGATTAACCATCGTATCCACCATCTTTATCCCTTTGACATTTCTGGTCGGAGTATGGGGAATGAATTACAAATGGATGCCGGAACTGGAATGGCAGTACGGGTATTTATTTGCCTGGATTATAATGGCAATTATCGGTATTATTGTATATTTGTACTTCAGAAAAAAGAAATGGTATTAACAAAAACACATCATCAGTCATGAAATCGATTAAAGAGCTATACAGGATAGGTACAGGACCTTCCAGTAGCCACACTATGGGACCGCGCAAAGCTGCCGAAATGTTTCTGGAACGTCATCCGGATGCTGCATCTTTTAAAGTAACCCTTTACGGCAGTTTAGCTGCTACAGGCAAAGGACACATGACGGATGTAGCCATTATAGATACCTTGCAACCCACCGCCCCGGTAGAAATTGTATGGCAACCCAAAGTCTTTCTACCGTTCCATCCCAACGGAATGACATTTGCAGCTCTGGACAGTAATGATAAAGTGCAGGAAAACTGGACTGTTTATAGTATCGGAGGCGGTACACTAGCAGAAAACAATGATAATCCAACCATTGAAAGCCCTGATGTATACGGTATGGAAAACATGACCGAAATACTCCAATGGTGTGAAGATACCGGAAAAAGTTATTGGGAATACGTAAAGGAATGTGAGGAAGAAGATATATGGGACTATCTGGCTGAAGTATGGGCCACCATGAAAGATGCCATTCACCGTGGACTGGAAGCGGAAGGCGTACTGCCCGGTCCACTAAATCTTAGACGAAAAGCCTCCACCTATTATATACGTGCCACCGGATATAAACAATCCCTCCAATCCAGAGGACTCGTCTTCTCTTATGCTTTGGCGGTAAGTGAAGAAAATGCTTCCGGTGGAAAAATAGTAACCGCACCTACCTGTGGTTCCTGCGGAGTTATGCCTGCCGTGCTTTATCATCTTCAAAAAAGCCGTGACTTTAGTGATATGCGCATTTTACGTGCGTTAGCCACTGCCGGTTTGTTTGGTAACATAGTCAAATTCAACGCATCCATTTCCGGAGCAGAAGTAGGTTGTCAGGGAGAAGTCGGTGTTGCCTGCGCAATGGCTTCGGCTGCCGCCAATCAATTGTTCGGAGGCAGTCCTGCACAAATTGAGTATGCAGCAGAAATGGGTTTGGAACACCATCTGGGAATGACTTGCGACCCGGTATGCGGATTGGTACAAATTCCCTGCATCGAACGAAATGCATACGCCGCTGCACGTGCGCTGGATGCTAATCTTTATTCAGCTTTCACCGATGGTATGCACCGTGTCTCTTTCGACAAAGTAGTACAAGTAATGAAACAAACCGGACACGACCTTCCATCACTTTACAAAGAAACAAGTGAAGGAGGATTAGCCAAGGATTATAAACAAATGTAATTATAAAAAACAACGGGCTATTCCTTTTATAGAAATAGCCCATTTTGATTTTTATGATTAAAAACTATTCAGTCGGCGGCCAATTTGTATCGTCTCCATTGCTAATATCTTTTTCATGTAGCAATCCGCCTTCCTGTAAGAAATAAAGCGCATAGCGTTGGCTACCTTGCTTCACCTGAATCACAGATTCCATCGGATTTTGTGGGAAAGTCAACACATACACATCCGTCACTACCCATGCATTATACTTGGAATCCATGAAAGCCGTATAAACAGCCGGTACCAGCTGGTCTATGCTATTCAGTTCATTTTCTGTCATCACCCAATTGGCATTGGTATCAAACCAAACCTCCAGTTCGTCATTACTTACCCAACAGTCAGCTACATAATAGGCACCTTTCATCTCCCATTCTACATTCTGGGCAGCCGGATATACCTGCTTTAAAGCTTCTGTAATATTACTGGGCGGAACAAAAGTATCATCATCATCGTCATTATCACATGCGCCAAACGAAAGAGCAGTCATCATCAATACCACTGCCCAAGCGCTAAACTTAAATCTCCACATAGCTATCTTCTTGTTTAGGTCTATTTATCACAAATCTTTAGTTAATCATCAGCCTTGATAAACTTTCCCTTCTTATCAAATTTGAAAGAAAGTCCGGTAGACAATTCTATTTCATATCCTTTGCGATCACGTTCGACTTTGGTCACTCCTTCGTTCACAAAATTATGAGACTTCAAATAATTGACAGCAAATCCCGGAATAATACTAACAGGAACAACCTGTCCTTTCTTTGCACTTACCTCTTCCCAGTTGCCCTTACTGTCAAAATCAATTTCCGTACCATCCATCAATACCACTTCATACTTGGTAGACTCCATCATATCTTTATCAATCTTGATATGAGCAATCTGTGGTTTTGCAAAATTACCATTAATAAAATTACGTGCCGGAAGCGGTAACTGATTCATGTCTTTGGTAATTACATCTTTTGCAAATGAAAACTGTACGGCTACAATAGCCAACACAAGTAAAGATAGAATTTTCTTCATAATCGTTATTCTTTTAGCGTTAATACTATACTTTCGTTTCATACAGCAAATAACGATACAGATTCTGGAAAGATTTAGAAATCATGCGAGTTTGCTCTTTTTTTGTATTCTTTAACCATCTAAAAAAATAATATACCAACGATCCTCACAGACAGTTGGTATATTTCACATATAGATACATATCAGTTTTTAAACCAATATGAGGGCTAAGTTAGAAATATACCGCTGTACGATTTCTAACCTGCAAAATGCAGGGATTTCATGAGTTTATCATGAATCTAGGGACCTACATATTCTTTTATAATTATAGTTTGTGATTCATTTTAAATATCAACGATCTTCACAGACAGTTGATATAGTGGGAAATTCACATCGGCTTTAACCTCCGATGTCAGGGTGTAGATCAGAAATGTACCGTCATACGATTTCCAATCCACAATGTAGGAGAATCATGCCTTTACAGCATGAAGCTAGGGACCTACATTTTTTTCATCTCACAGACGAAACACTCACGTGTTTATTACATCTCAACATTTTATTTTATACCACTTTTATTTTCAAGTGAATAAATACGATTCCAGCCATGAGCAAAAACCGTAAAGACCTAATCGTTCCTAATAATAATTCATCGTTTGTCATATAATTATAATATTTAAGTGGAGGTTCTTAAGTTCAAAAAGAAGTTCACAGGCATGAGTTAAAGCTAAGGGAGACAAAGAAGCTATCAAGTACTTATCTATTTACTGGAAATATTGTTTAATTTTAGGAAATAAGCGAAATAAAGGATATAAGCAACTTACCCTTATTCTGTTTTTTCTAAAAGCTTCTACACACTCAATATTACCTTTTATTATATTAGAAAGACTCTTACTAGTAGTACCCCCCAATCTCATTCTTACTAATGCTTCAGGTAGATAATACAATTTTATATGCTCTTTCTCAATCAAACGAAGCATCAATTCAAAATCGGCAGCAAACTTAAAACCTAAATCAAACAATCCACTTTTTTCATATACCACTTTCTTGACATAAAAAGTAGGATGAGCAGGATGCCATCCTTTAGCAAAAGGACGTTGTTTACCCGATTTCCAGTATCGAACGATTTTAGATGTATCACTTTGAGCAACATAATATAAATCCGCATAAACAGCATCAACAGAGCTATTAGCTTCAAAACACCTTACAATTTTTTCTATAGCAGTCGTCTCTGCTATTAAATCATCAGAATTGATTATTCCAATAATTTCTCCTGTAGCCATTCTAAAACCTTTATTCATAGCATCATAAAGTCCGGTGTCTTTTTCACTAACCCATCTAATACGCCCTTCAAACTGTGGTTCATATTCTTTTATGATCTCTATTGTATTATCTTCCGAGAGTCCATCTATTATGATATACTCAATATCTTGATAGGTTTGTGCTAACACAGAAACTATTGTATCACGAAGAGTCCTGCTACTGTTGTAGGTAACAGTTATAAGAGAAATTTTCATTATAATTTAGATCTAAAAGCCTCCTGATAAATATCATATATTTGTTTATTGTTTTTCTCCCATGTAAAACGTTGAGCATTTTGTAATCCACGTTTTACTATTTCCTCTCTAACACTTTTATCTAACAATAGTGATATTTTCTCATTGATATCATTGACAGACAAATTATCTATTAAAAGAGAAGAATCTCCTATAATTTCAGGAATAGAAGAATTATTATATGCTATTACTGGACAACCTGCTTTTTGTGCTTCAACAACAGGAATACCGAACCCCTCATATGCAGAAGGATATAATAAACAAAAAGCATTATTATATAATATATTTAGTTGTATATTGGAAATATTTCCAACATATTTATACCTGCTCCCTAATTTCTCTTCCAAGTAAAATCTTTCTTTACCTGTTAATAGACCACCAACAATAACTAAATTTAAAGATGTTTCAAAAATTGCATCTACTACTAATTGAAAGTTCTTATACCCTGCGCGCCCTCCTACAAACAAAACATAAGTATCAGTCAGGAAAGGCAAATTTGAAGTTCGCTTATTTTCATCATGTATAACAAAATAATCATCAGAGACTCCATTATATACAACTTTAATTTTATCACAATTTATTTCCGGTAGAAATTTTAGTAAATCAGCTTTTGTATTATTAGAAATACATATAATATAATCAGAACGACGAATCGCTCTATACTTTTGCCAACAATGAACCATTCTTTTCAATCCATGAGAGAAATATTCATATGTAAAATCATGGACAGTTGTAATATTAATAGCATATTTTGAGGATGAAGTTCTATAATAAGATGAATGAAAAATAAATTGTTCTTTTAGAGGGATTCTTGGATTTATATAGCGTTTCAAACGAAAAAAAAATGCTTTTCTTAAAATTTCATTAATATTCTCACCGCAAAATCGTATTGATACATTAGAGTTAGTATAATTAATAAGATAAATATTCAATTTAGGAATTACACATAGCCTCGTTAAAAATTCTTTCCAAACGACAGTAATCCCTCCTGATTTTTGGAGACTAAATATTATATTATCTAAGACTATATTCATTGTATATTATTTAATCGTTAGTTAGCGTCCAATTTTGATGTATCCCCTATTTGAAACTTGCCAAACGGCAGGTTTTCTATAAAGATTGTCGAAATGGACTAATTTTTTAATGTTTATTAATTGTTTATTTCTAGCATCATCGCCAGCAGATTCTCATAATCCCGTCGACCGAGTACGATTTCTCTAAAGAAGTCTCTGAAAAAACATGATACAGATTTCCCCTGCATACGACAGGTGGAGATTACGGGGAGCTATTTTGTGACGCGTATCTCGATGCCATTTCTGAAAAAATTATAAGGTATGCCATTACGGAAGCAGAATTTTTCAACCGTTTCACCGGAAAGAACCGTTTCTATTTTATAACGGACGAAGTTATAATAATGAGATATACTCATTTATTATGAAATTCGCATCAAAATAGTTAGCTCGCATTTGCAGCAATTCCGGATTCTTAGGATGATTTATAGCATACAGCATTATATCACTCAATACTCCTTCGTCCTGAAAAGAAGAAACCATATATATACTATCTGTATTGCCATTAATTTCATTAACTCCAGCTGTTTGTGTTGAGACAACAGTTACATTTAAAAACATTGCTTCTACTACGATATTACCAAAAGATTCAGACAGAGAAGGCAATACTAACAAAGATGCTTTTTTTATATAAGGGTATGGATTTATCATACTTCCTGTAAAAAGGACATTTTCAGATAATCCTTTTCGCTTAACTTCATGCTTCAAATTGTCACTATCTTCTCCATCTCCAATTATTAATAATTTGTATGTCGTGTTCTGTTCACGAAATAATGCATAGGCACGTATCAGCAGTAACACATTCTTCACATGGCTCAACCTTCCCACATATACAATATACTTATCAAAAGTCTCATCCATATCAATATTGTCACAAGCCATTTTACTAATCAATGAGAAGTCTATCGGATTGTATATTCTTATTATCTTTTCAGCAGGTACTCCCAATTGTTTCAACATATTTTTAATGCCGTCTGAAACAGCTACCACGACATCAGCCTTATGATATAACAGCTTTACTAAAAAAGGGAAAATCCTGCCATGTATTCCTAACCGTTTAGTTTCTATATTAAAATAGCAATGTTGAGTGATAATCAGTTTAACTTTCTTACGAGAAAATATATTTGCTATGATAGATATAAAGTTTGGAAAATCAGGTCCACTTATCAAGCAATCCACTTCATATTCCTGCAAAATTCGTTTTAGGAAAAACAAAGAAGAACGAATTCTTCTATTCCCTAAATCCACGACTTCGACATTTGCATACAACAGTTTCCTGAGTACACCTCTGTCTTTTGCTATGACAACAATCTCATATTGCAAACTTTTCAATCGATTTGCAAGCACAATCATCACTTTCTCAACTCCTCCTACTTCAAAGCTGGGAAAGAACAAAGCTATTTTTTTCATAGATTAATTTCTATAGAAAATTTATCCTGATTCGAGTTTCTTTTCGGAAAAGCTGTAATACAAACAAATGACAGAAATACGAATAATAACGAGCTGGTATAACTATCTACTCTTACACATAGTATTAGGAAGATACACGAACTACTGATATTTATTGGATTCTTACAATTTTTCAACTTCAATATGAAAATAAAAAATAGAAAGAGACCTACGAAACTATATTCCGAAAGAATCTTTACATACATCACACCTCCACCATCCTTATTCAATTCTAATGAATCTTTCGTAATCAGAAAATAGTGATGGATATAAGTATCATAGTTCTGTCCCGTTGTAAAAAAACCGGTACCAAACGGATTGTCTATCGCTGCATCTTTAGCTATTAACACATTAGATATTAGTGCAAAAGCTGATAGATTGTCTGCTGATTGTAATTGTTCAGAAGCGACAAATAGAGATCTAAATTTATTTGAAACATTATTTTCGCTAGTCAGTAGTACTATCATAGCAAGACAAATTACCACAACATAAGATAAATTATTCAATGAAATTCGCTTAAAAATGAAATAGCAAAATGCAAGTAATATAAATAAGAATATTGTAAAAGTAAAGGTCAAGAAAGCACCAATCAGTATAAGAGTGTATATCTTCTTCCCAGGCACATAATTAGTTTTATCAAAAAAATCGGACATCTTTAAATATATAGCAGGAAATAACAAGAACGAAATCTGAGCAGGTTCCATGGTTAAGGATGGACAACGTAAAAAAGGTCCTGAAGTATCAAGATTTATATCAGAAACACCTATCAATCCACTCATATCATAAAGCAAAGGTATATTTAATAAATAGCCAAATTCCTGTATAACAGAAACAACAGAGAAAACTATACATATCTTTAAATATACCTTTATAAATGACCTCCAATTTCCTTCGTAAGATTTCGCAAAAAAATAGCTTCCTAATATACAAACCAAAAATCTTATAAAAGTAGTTAGAGTGACAGAAGTTATACGGGCAGAATTTAACAAACTTACAGCTATAACATATAGTATCAATATAAGTATCCGCTTATTAACACATAACTTGTACTTCCAACTCCCCAATATCACTAGCAATAACTGACTCACCGTACATAATGAAACGGGCAGATAATTCATTGGCATTGAATATGAGAAAATACTTATAAAACCAACAATATGAATTAAATTCAATAATGATGTTTTCATCTTATAACTGCTACTATTTATATAAGCAGTGTTTCAAACAAACCAAATAATAAACAAAACAATTTAGGAAGAAAGCTATATGAACTTTACACTTATTCCTATAATATCTCAAACCTATAGTCTTCACTTCCTCATAAGTCATTATTCTTTGTCTATTACTTATCCCGGTAATGCGCATATTGGCGATTATCCGATTTATATACATAAATTTAATAGAATTCAAATAGCATCTAAGTAGAAAATCATAGTCCCCTGCTATCTTATATGCGGTATCAAATACTCCTACTTTTCTATAAACAGCCAAAGGCACAAAGACCGTAGGATGAAATACACATGATCCCTTATAGAAGTCACTCAAATTCAAGTTAGGACTGTCTACACGAGTTTCTTGCTTACCTAAGCAATATCGAATGTCACCATGATAAAGATATAAATCACCTTTTTTCAAGTATAAATCCGCCACAGTTGCAAAAGCATCCATTTCATACCAATCATCACTATTTATTATCCCCACTATTTTACCAGTCGCATGCCTTATTCCCTTATTCATTGCGTCATAAATTCCATTATCTCGTTCACTTACCCAATAAGAGATTTTATCTTCATATTTTTTTATAATGTCAACTGTACCATCTGTACTTCCTCCATCAATAATAATGTATTCTATAGCAGAATATTTTTGATTTATTACCGACAAGATAGTCTGTTCTATGGTAGCAATAGCATTATAAGACACTGTTACTACAGATATTAAAGGAAATTCTTTCATACATATAAATCAATCCGTTTCTCAATAGTCACTCTAATACCATTGAATCAAGCATTTTTTGGCAAACCACTTCCCAAGTAAATGTTTTCATCACAAATTGCTGGCCTTCTTCTCCCATTCGCTTCAAACGTTCTTTATCACTTAAAGCCTCTATTATCACATCAGCCACCGATTGGGGTGTAGCTTCCGAAGCCATAAAGCCATACTTCCCATATCCGGAAAATTCGGGTGCAGAGAATTTATTCAGACCAACAATGGGAGCCTTATTAGCCAATGCCTCCACATAAGTTGTACCATTGGGTTCTGCTAATGCCGGCATTGTATACAAGGTACATCTCTTAAAGAGCTCTACTGTAGTTTCTCTCGATTTATTATGATAGTAAGTCACCCCCTCTTGAGAACGCACCTCATCTGTCCCAACTATCGCCAACTTCGCATTAGACACTTTTTCTTTGACTATATCAAAAGCATCAATAAGTAATAACAAGCCCTTATAATACTCGGTTCCTTTACGAAGAACAATCAGTAATAGATTATCATCATAATTTTTCTCTCCATAATAAGGTTCCAGATTTACACCGCAATTCACCGTGGTTATTTTCTCTGCAGGTATCTTATAACTATCTATCAAATATTGCCTCGTCCAATCGTTCAAAGAGAAAACTTCACTCATATGAGCATAAGACATTCTATCTCTCTTTTCATATTTAGGCAATGATAATTTAATGAAAAATCTTTTTATTCGATTATATCTACCAGCTTCTACAACAGGTCTTTTTACAGCATCAACATACAAATAATATTTCTTTCTCTCATCACAACTATCATCTAAACAGTGGCTGGAAATAAAAAGTACATTTTTAACATTGATTTCATTCAGCTTTATTTGTAGTCTCTTAGCAATTGAGTGATAAAACAGTGGTGATCTATCCAGATCTGCAATAATACCAAATTTATTTAAACATCTTACAATTTTCTTTTCAAGGGGGGAAATTAATTCATTCTCATTTATACAATTGACACGAACTCCTTTTTTTATCAATTCACGATAGATATTATATGGTGTACCACTCCATGTATGTGGATTTTTCACATCACCCATAACCACCAAAGTTATTTCAACTTCTTTCATAAACTTATATTTTTTCTATAAACATCAAGTAAGCACCCATTTTCGGCTATCATGCCCCTAAAGGTATCACAAGCACACATCGAGTCATTTCCTTGAGCAAACTATAATTTATTTTGTAATATTCACAGGTAAAAGTGGTACACAGAGGCTAAAGTAAAAGATTAAGAAAATCAAATCAAGAGCCATACAATGAGTGCTTACCTGCCAACAATTGTACCTCATAGTTAATAACATTTTTCAACCCCTCTTCTATACCAATTCTAGGAGTCCAACCATATTTTTCTTTTGCCAATGAATTATCGCAAAGAGAGTATTTATTCACCTCGTGGTTTAGAATTTCATCTCTGATCGGATATGCTCCACTATACAGTTGAGGATATTTGACCCAATAATGAGAGGTATCGGCATATTCTGCATTTATTGTCTTACCCATTATCTTCCGAACAATATCGTACATTTCATTTACTGAGTAATTCGTATTGGATGACACATTTACACAATCAAATCCCTCATTACACTGTACCTTAATTGCTAAGTCTATCAAGTCATCTACATAAATGTAATCCCTCCTCTGTTTTCCATCAGAATGAAAAACTGGTATTCTGTCAAAAAACAATTCCCTAATCATGTACCCCACAAATGGCGGTTGCTTTCTCAAGCAATCAATATGTGGTCCGTACACATTAGCAAAACGCAAACACGTAACATTCATGCCATAAGTATCACAAAAAGATTCGGCAAACCGTTCGGCACAATATTTTGTATTAGGATATATCAAGGTGGGATGCTTGAAGTTGTTTTCGAATGTGGGAAATTCGGTTTCATTCTCATACATAGCGTTTGTACTCGCCTGGATAACTTTTTTAACGCCATATTTTCGTGAACACTCAAGGATATTAACGAATCCGGTAACATTCACATCAATAGCCTCGCAAGGATTGGACTGGCAATCGGGCAATGGCGCAATTCCAGCAATATTATAAACATAATCAATAACGTTTTCGGAAAAGATTGCATCCATTCGTTCTCTATCTCTTATATCAACTTTCAATACCTTGTCAATGAGATTGCAATCATCAAAAATCAAATTATCATCCGAGCCGTAAGAGTAGTTATCTACCAACACGACATTAACACCGTCTTTCCAGAGACGATGTGTCAACTGAGAGCCAATAAATCCGGCTGCTCCTGTAATTAATACGTTCATAGTGAATTAATATAGTTTTTATATAGACCGTTATTGCCCCAATCATAGAAATCTGTGACCGGCAAAGGGCGAAAAGTCAACTTATCCAACAGCATGGCATAAATAATATGCGATATATATAATTTATCACCATATTGCGATAATAATTCAAAATAGCGACAAAAGTCTTCGGCATGTTCAAAGCACGAGGCACCTGCATTAAAATAATGACTCACTACCTTTTTCTCTATCACATTAGTAACATAAAACATGTCATCGACCGCAACAAAACTCTTGTTTTGAGGATTAACAAGGCTCATTTTCTCTAATGGAAATATAGCTACACCATTTGCAGGCTCAACATCACATGAGAAGTATCCATCCGCATCTTTTATAAAAATACTTCCAGATATACGCTCTATCCTAATTGTTTCAAATACCGTTTCTGCCTGACTTTGAGTAGCAGAAGGCAATATTACAACTTTGGCATTATTTATTTTTTGTCTGCTGAATTCAACTTGCAAATGCAACAGAATTCTGATTAATAATTTGTTTAAATTTTTCGTTTGGCGTGAGGTATCCAAGTCTTTTACGAGGTCGATTATTGAGTTTATTTTCAATCCA